>CAIRBF010000021.1 GCA_903876715.1 uncultured beta proteobacterium | reverse complement strand
CTGGCCAGGGGCCAGGCTGCATTCGACTCGGCCCTGGCGAAGATCGGCCCCTGGTCGATCGCCGCCTTGCTCGCCACGCTCGTGCTGCTGTTCGGCTTCCAGGGCGAAGCCATCCTGAGACAGCCGTTGGTCATCGCGATGCTGGCGGTGCCCATCCTGATCCAGGTGTTCTTCAACTCGGCGCTGGCCTACTGGCTGAACCGCAAGCTCGGCGAGTCGCACGACGTGGCCTGTCCGTCGGCCTTGATCGGCGCCAGCAACTTCTTCGAGCTGGCGGTGGCCGCGGCGATCAGTCTCTTCGGCTTCGATTCCGGCGCCGCGCTGGCCACGGTGGTCGGGGTACTGATCGAGGTGCCGGTGATGCTGCTGGTGGTGCGCATCGTCAACCAGAGCAAGGGCTGGTACGAGGCTGGAGCGACGGGCTGACACCGCAGGCGCTGCCGATCTGCCGCTGTGTCCCTTGCGCGCAGCGCATGTGAACCCGGCCTGTGCATGATCGACATCAATGCAGCGCCCGTCCGACAGCGCACAGTGGCACGGGTGACCACTCGGGTGACAGTCAAGGTTCTGGGCTCGGGCTGCAGCAAGTGCCGCAGCACGATCGGCATCATCGAACGCACTGCGCGGGACGCCGGCATCGAGCTCGAGATCGTCAAGGTCGAGAGCGCGGACGAGATCAGGGCCAGCGGCGTGCGCGCGACCCCGGCCGTCGTCATCGCCGACCGGGTGGTCCACAGTGGCGGCATTCCGTCGCACGAAAAGGTTCGCACCTGGTTCGAGTCCGCGGGCGTCGGGTTCCTGAGCCACCCGCCGCGGTATCTCTTCTTCACCGGCAAGGGCGGGGTGGGCAAGACCTCGCTGTCGAGCGCTGCCGCGTTGACCTTGGCCGATGCCGGCAAGAGGGTGCTGCTGGTGAGCACCGATGCCGCGTCCAACCTGGACGAGATGCTCGGCATCGAGCTGCGCAACACGCCCGTTGAGGTCCCCGGCGCGCCGGGCCTGGCGGTGCTCAACATCGACCCCGACAAGGCCGCCGAGTCGTACCGCCTGCGTGTGCTGGCGCAGATGGAGGCGGGCGCGACCGAGGAGGAGCTGTCGACGGTGCGCGAGCAACTGTCCGGCGCCTGCACCACCGAGATCGCCTCCTTCGATGAGTTCTCGTCGGTGCTGGCCGAAGGCGCGGGGCCCTGGGACCACATCGTCTTCGACACGGCGCCCACCGGCCACACCTTGCGCCTGCTCAGCCTGCCCAGGGCCTGGACAGGCTTCCTGGACAGCAACGACCGGGGTGCCTCGTGTCTAGGGCCGCATTCGGGCCTGAAGATGCAGGAGGCCCGCTTCAAAGCGGCGCTCGACGCCTTGAGCGATCCGACGCGAACCACCGTGGTCCTGGTGACCCGGCCCGATCGCGGCGCCATTGAAGAGGCGGCACGCACCTCGGCCGAACTGCGCGAGCTGGGTCTGCACAACCAGCGGCTGGCCATCAACGGCGTCTTCCACGCCAGCAACCGCAGCGACGGCGTCGCTTGCGCCCTCGAGGACCTGGGACAGCAGGCCCTCCAGGCCATGCCCGCAGCGCTGGGCGAACTGCCGCAGGACCAGGTGCCGTTGCGCCCCTTCGACACCGTGGGCCTGGCGGCGCTGCGGGCGCTGCTGGTTGGCGGCGCCGCGCCGCTGGCCGCGCAGGCGGCAGCGTCCTTCGCTGACCTCGACCCACTTCCCGGGCTGGCCGCACTTGCCGACGACCTCGCTGCTGCCGGACACGGCCTGGTGATGGTGATGGGCAAGGGCGGCGTGGGCAAGACCACCATCGCCGCAGCCCTGGCGATCGGCCTGGTGCAGCGGGGCCAGACCGTGCACCTGAGCACCACCGACCCGGCGTCGCACCTGGCCGGCACGCTGGAGGGCGGCCTGCCGGGCTTGAAGGTGAGCCGTATCGACCCGAAGGTCGAGACCCAGCGCTACATCGACAAGATCATGGCTGCGAGGTCCCCCCAACTGGACGCGCAGGAGCAGGCGCTGCTGCTGGAGGACCTGCAGTCGCCCTGCACCGAGGAGGTGGCGGTGTTCCATGCCTTCTCGCGCATCGTCAGCGAAGGCCGCAGCGCCTTCGTCGTGCTGGACACCGCACCCACCGGCCACTCGATGCTGCTGATGGACGCGACCGGCGCGTACCACCGTCAGATGACGCGCGAGTTCGAAGGCCCAGGCGCAGCGCGCATCGTCACGCCGCTCATGCGGCTGCAGGACGGCGCCTACACAAAGATCATCCTCGTGACGCTGCCCGAGGTGACGCCGGTATCCCAGGCCGCCGCGCTGCAGGATGACCTGCGGCGCGCCCACATCGAGCCCTACGCCTGGGTGCTCAACCGCAGCGTGCTGGTGGCGGGCACGCACGACCCCTTGCTGCAGGCCCGACTGTCGGGTGAGCGCAAGCAGATCGAGCGCATATCCGCAGGACTCGCCCGGCGGCTCCATGCGCTGCCTTGGCTGACCACGCCACCGATCGGCCTGGACGCGTTGTCGAAGCTGGTCCGCACACCGGCGGCGGCCCCCGCTTCCGGGTGACGACCACGCCGGCCCGCGGCATCATGCCTTCGACCCGGGCCTGGGCCGGGAGGAGCCGGTCGGAGGGGGCCTTTTGCCGCGTCGGCAAGTGCTCGACCGCCCACCCAGGCTCTTTGGGCGCAGCCGCGGGCGGTCATGCCCGGCCGATGCAGGCATGCAGGCCGGGTCCTCGCACGGTCACCCCAGCTTGCGCCGCAGCAGCTCCCCCGCCTGCGCCGGGTTGGCCTTGCCCTTGCTGGCCTTCATCACCTGGCCGACGAGGGCGTTGAAGGCCTTGTCCTTGCCGGCGCGGAACTCGGCCACCGATTTCTCGTTGGCCGCCAGCACCTCGTCGACGAGGGCCTCGAGCGCGCTGGTGTCGCTCATCTGTTTCAGGCCGCGCGCCTCGATCACCGTGTCGACGTCGCTGCCCTCGCCGGACCACAGCGCGTCGAAGACCTGGCGCGCGCCGTTGTTCGAAACCGTGCCGTCGACGACGCGGCCGATCAGCGCCGCCAGTGTGGCCGGCGCCACCGGACAGGCGGCGATGTCGGCGGCTTGTGCGTTCAGGCGCTTGGAGACTTCGCCCATGAGCCAGTTGGCGACCGGCTTGGCTGGCGCCCCGGCGTCGCGCGTGGCCTCGTAGAAGCGCGCGAAGGCCAGGCTCTGCGTCATCATCGCTGCGTCGTAGGCCGGCAGGCCGTCGTCGCGCTGGAAGCGCTGCGCCATCGCCGCAGGCAGCTCGGGCATGGCCGCGCGCACCTGCTCGACCCAGGCCGGCTCGATCACCAGCGGCGGCAGGTCGGGGTCGGGGAAGTAGCGGTAGTCGTGCGCGTCTTCCTTGGTGCGCATCGCCCGCGTCTGGCCGGAGTCGGGGTTGAACAGCACCGTGGCCTGCTCGATGGGCAGGCCGTCTTCGATGCGGTCGATCTGCCACTGGACCTCGTAGTCGATCGCCTGCTGCAGGAAGCGGAAGGAGTTCAGGTTCTTGATCTCGCGCCGCGTGCCGAAGGGCGCGCCCGGGCGCCGCACCGAGACGTTGGCGTCGCAACGGAAGCTGCCCTCCTGCATGTTGCCGTCGCAGATGCCCAGCCACACCACCAGCGCGTGCAGCGCGCGCGCGTACTCCACGGCCTCGGGGGCCGAGCGCATGTCGGGCTCGGAGACGATCTCCAGCAGCGGCGTGCCGGCGCGGTTGAGGTCGATGCCCGACAGACCGTGGCCGAGTGCGTCGTGCGCCTCGATGCCCTCGTGCATGCTCTTGCCCGCGTCCTCCTCGAGGTGCGCGCGCGTCAGGCGCACCCGGCGCGGCTGGTCGTCGAGCAGGAAGTCGATATGGCCGCCCTGCACCACCGGGATCTCGTACTGGCTGATCTGGTAGCCCTTGGGCAGGTCGGGGTAGAAATAGTTCTTGCGCGCGAAGATCGACAGCGGTGCCACCGTGGCGCCCACGGCCAGGCCGAGGCGGATGGCGCGCTCGACCGCGCCGCGGTTGAGCACGGGCAGCGTGCCCGGCAGGGCCATGTCCACCGCGCAGGCCTGGGTGTTGGGGGCGGCGCCGAAGCGTGTGCTTGCGCCGCTG
>CAIRBF010000020.1 GCA_903876715.1 uncultured beta proteobacterium | reverse complement strand
GATCGCCGCCGACGCGCTGCGCCTGCCGCCCTGGGACGCGACGATCGGGCACCTGTCGGGTGGCGAGAAGCGGCGCGTCGCTCTGTGCCGGCTGCTGCTGAGCAAGCCCGACATGCTGCTGCTGGACGAGCCGACGAACCACCTCGACGCGGAGTCGGTCGAGTGGCTCGAGCACTTCTTGCAGCGCTTCCCCGGTACGGTGGTGGCGATCACCCACGACCGCTACTTCCTCGACAACGCGGCCGAGTGGATCCTCGAGCTCGACCGTGGCCAGGGCATTCCCTGGAAGGGCAACTACTCCGACTGGCTGGACCAGAAGGAGCGCCGCCTCGAGGTCGAGCAGAAGAAGGAAGACGCCCGCATCAAGGCGATGAAGGAGGAGCTGAAGTGGGTGCGCTCCAACGCCAAGGGCCGCCAGGCCAAGAGCAAGGCGCGCCTGGCCCGCTTCGAGGAGCTGTCCGACACCGACTACCAGCGCCGCAACGAGACGAACGAGATCTTCATCCCCGTGGCCGAGCGCCTGGGCAATGACGTGATCGAGTTCAAGGGCGTGACCAAGTCCTTCGGCGGCCGGTGCCTGATCGACAACCTCAGCTTCAAGGTGCCCGCCGGCGCCATCGTCGGCATCATCGGCCCGAACGGCGCCGGCAAGTCCACGCTGTTCCGCATGATCCAGGGTGTGGAGCGGCCCGATGCGGGCGAGGTCCACATCGGCCAGACCGCCAAGCTCGCCTTCGTCGACCAGAGTCGTGAGAACCTGGCCAACGACAAGACCGTGTGGGAGGATGTTTCGGGCGGCCTGGACAACATCGTGGTCGGCCCCTTCGTCATGCCCAGTCGCGCCTATATCGGCCGCTTCAACTTCAAGGGCAACGACCAGCAGAAGCTCGTGGGCAACCTCTCCGGCGGCGAGCGCGGGCGCCTGCACCTGGCCAAGACCCTGGCCCAGGGCGGCAACGTGCTGATGCTGGACGAGCCCTCGAACGACCTCGACGTCGAGACCCTTCGCGCGCTCGAGGAGGCGCTGCTGGAGTTCGCCGGCAGTGCGATGGTCATCAGCCATGACCGCTGGTTCCTCGACCGCATCTGCACGCACATCCTGGCTGCCGAGGGCGAGAGCCAGTGGTTCTTCTTCAACGGCAACTATCAGGAGTACGAGGCCGACAAGAAGAAGCGTCTAGGCGAGGAGGGCGCCCGGCCCAAGCGCGTGCGCTTCAAGTCGATCTGACCATGAGGAATCCGGGCGCGCCGGCCTGCCGCGCACCCGGCCACGCGCGCGCGCCACTGCGCTGGCTGGCGGCTTGGGTGGCGTTGACGTCGTGCGCCCTGGGCGCCGTGGAGACGTTGGCCGGCATGCCGCATCTGCGCCCAGCCACCGACGCGCCGGCACCCGCTCCCGGTTCTGCACCGGCATCTGCGCATGAACCTGCGCCGGCACCAACGCCGGCTCCCGCAGCCTCAAACCCAGCCCCGGTCGCCCCGCCTTCCCCTGGGACGGTCGCTTCCGCGGTAGCCGAACCAGCGGGCGCCACGGGTCCAGTGGCGTCTGCGCGCGCAGGCCAGGCGGCGGCCGCCGTCCCGGCCGGCCCACCGTCCTTTGCCACTGTCACCCGCGACGCCACCCGTGTCGAGGGTGTGCTCAGCGCCTGGCGCAAGGATGACAAGGTCTGGCTCGAACTGCAGCCGGGCGATTTCGGGCGCCCCTGGCTGTTCTCGCCCAAGGTGGCGCGCGGCATCGGCGAGGGGAGGATCTTCGGCGGGCAGATGATCGGCCGCACTGGGCCGACGGGCCGGGCTCAGGTGGTGGCGCTGCGGCGCGTGCACCAGCAGGTGCAACTCGTCGCCCTCAATCCGCAGTACCTGGCGCAGTCCGGCACGCCGCAGGCGCGCGCCGTGGCAGCCGCCTTCACCGAGAGCCTGCTGTCCAGCACCACGGTGGCGAGTCAGCCCCACCCGCAGACCGGCGCGGTGCTGGTGGACGCCGGGCCGCTGTTCCTGGGCGACCTGCTCGCGCTGTCGTCGTCGCTGCAGCGCCGCTATCGGCAGAGCTACGCGCTCGATGCCCGCCACACCGGCTTTGCCGCGGTGCGTGGCACGTCGCTGGAGTTGGTGCTGAACGTGCAGGCGCACTACGCGGCGTCGTCCCTGTCGCTGCCAGGCAGCGGCAGTGCCACCTCGGGCGCGCCTGTGTCCACGCTGCCTTCGACGCTGCCCGACGCGCGCAGCCTCTTCGTCGGCCTGCACTACTCGCTGGCCGCGTTGCCCGAGACGCCCATGCGCCCGCGCGCGGCCGACCCGCGCCTGGGCCACTTCACCACCAGCGTTTTCGACTACACGCGCGAGACGGCCGTCACGCCTCGCCGCAGCTTTGTGGAGCGTTGGCGTCTCGAGAAAAAGGACTCTGCCGCGGACATGTCCGAGCCCGTGCGGCCGCTGGTGTTCTGGCTCGACCGCAGCGTGCCGCTGGCTTTCCGCGAGGCCATCACGCAGGGCGTGCTCGAGTGGAACAAGGCCTTCGAGCGCATCGGTTATCGCGATGCTCTGGTGGTCAAGGTCCAGCCGGACGATGCCGATTTCGACACCCTGGACGTCGGCGCCGCGTCGATCCGCTGGGTCACGAGTGCGCAGTCCGGCTTCGACGGCTACGGTCCGAGCGTGTCCGACCCGCGCAGCGGCGAGATCCTGGACGCGGACATCGTCATCGACGCCGCTGCGGCGCGCACGATGCGCAATCTGCGCGCGCAGATCCTGGGCGGCCAGGCCGACGGCGGCGGTGAGCCCGAGCCTGACTTCGAGCGCCTGATGCAGTTCGGCAACCCGGCCCGGCTGCGCGCGCTGCAGGCCGCTGGGGCGCTGGGCCACATGCATGCCCCCGGCGAGTCATGCGACTACGCCAGCCGCCTGGCCGAGAGCCACGCCTTCGCGCACGACTTGCTGGCCTCGCGCGGCGAGATTCCGCTGGCGCCCGACAGCCCCGAGGCCGAGGCCTTCGCGCAGGAGCGCGTCAAGGCCGTGACGGTTCACGAGGTCGGGCACGCGCTCGGCTTGCGGCACAACTTCCGCTC
>CAIRBF010000019.1 GCA_903876715.1 uncultured beta proteobacterium | reverse complement strand
GACGGCAAGCGCATCATCATGCTGGCCAAGGGCCGGCTGGTGAACCTGGGCTGCGGCACCGGCCACCCGAGCTACGTGATGAGCTCGAGCTTCGCCAACCAGACGATCGCGCAGATCGAGCTCTTCACGCGCGCCGACGCCTACGAGGCGGGTCGGGTCTACGTGCTGCCCAAGCACCTGGACGAGAAGGTGGCGCGCCTGCAGTTGAAGACGCTGAACGCGCAGCTGACCGAGCTGACCGAGGAGCAGGCCGAGTACATCGGCGTGTCCAGGCAGGGGCCTTACAAGCCCGACGCCTACCGCTACTGAGCCCACCGGAGGCGCGCATGCAGATCGTTTTCGTCGGTGCTGGCGGCATCGGCGGGTATTTCGGCGGCCGCCTCGCGGCCGCCGGGGCCCGGGTCGCCTTCCTCGCGCGAGGCCGCCACGCGCAGGCGCTGCGCGAGCGGGGCTTGCGCATCACGAGCCCGCTGGGCGACCTGCACCTGCCCGCGGTGACGGTGGCCGAAGATCCGGCGTCGCTGCCGGCGGCGGACATCGTCGTCTTCGCGGTCAAGCTGCCCGACGCCGAGGCTGCGGCTGCGCAGCTGCCGGCCTGGGTGCCGCCCGGGGCGCTGGTGCTGCCGCTGCAGAACGGCGTCGACGCCGCCGAGCTGCTGGCCCGGCACGTGGGTGCCGCGGCCGTGGCGCAGGGCCTGGCCTACATCGCCACCCGCATTGCCGCGCCCGGTTGCATCGAGCACGGCGGCGACTTCGCGCGCCTGCGCTTCGGCGCGCTGCAGCCGGCGCAGGCGCCGCGGCTGCAGCGCTTCCTCGAGGCCTGCCGCGCCGCCGGCATCGACGCCGAGATGCCCGCTGACATCCGCCGCGCGGTGTGGGAGAAGTTCGTCTTCCTCGTCGGTCTCAGCGGTCTGACCGCCCTCACGCGCCAGCCCGTGGGCGTGGTGCGGGCCGACGCCGAGCTGCGCCGCCTGCTGCAGGCCGTGATGGCCGAGGCCACCGCACTCGGCCGCGCCGAGGGGGTGGACCTGCCCGCCGACTACGCCGAGCAGCGCATGGCCTTCGTCGACAGCTTGCCGCACGGCATGAAGGCCTCGATGCTGCACGACCTGGAGGCCGGGCGCCCGCTCGAGCTGCCCTGGCTGGCGGCGGCCGTCGTGCGGCGCAGCGCCCGCCTCGGGCTCGAGGCCCCGGTCAACCGTTTCATCGCCGCGGCGCTCGGGCCGCTGGCGGGCGGAGCCCCAGCGCACGCCGCGCCCGCCGCGCCCTCGAAGCCCACGTCATGAAGGCCGCCGCTCCCGTCAGCTTCGAGTTCTTCCCTCCCAACACCCCGGTGGGTGACGCCAAGCTGGCCGATGTCGTACAGCGCCTGGGCGCGGCCGAGCCCGAGTTCTTCAGCGTCACCTACGGCGCCGGCGGCGCCACGCGCGACAAGACGCTGGCCACTGTGCGTGCCATCGCGGCCGCGGGCTTCGAGGCCGCGCCGCACCTGTCGTGCGTGGGTTCCACGCGCGAAGGCATCGCGCAGATCCTGGCCACCTACCGCGAACAGGGCATCCGCCGCCTGGTCGCGCTGCGCGGCGACCTGCCCAGCGGCACCGCGACGGCGGGCGAGTTCCGCTACGCGGCCGAGCTGGTGCGATTCGTGCGCGAGACCCAGGGCGAGGACTGGCACATCGAGGTGGCCGCCTACCCCGAGTACCACCCGCAGCAGCGCTACGCCGCGCGCGACCTGCAGCACTACGCCGACAAGGTCCAGGCGGGCGCGAGCTCGGCGATCACGCAGTTCTTCTTCAACCCCGACGCCTATTTCCACTTCGTCGAGCAGACGCGCCGGCTGGGCGCGCAGGTCCCGGTGGTGCCGGGCATCATGCCCTTCCACAACTACGCGAAGATCGCGCAGTTCGCCGCCCGCGACGGCATCGAGATCCCGCGCTGGGTGGCATTGAAGATGGAAGGCTACATGGACGATGTGGCCTCGATCCGCGCCTTCGGCCTGGACGTGGTGGCTGCGCTGTGCGAGCGTCTGATCGCCGGCGGCGCGCCCGGCCTGCACTTCTACACGATGAACCAGGCCGACCTGACGCTGGAGCTGTGCCGGCGCCTGCAGCTGGACTGAAGGCACAAGAGAACGCCAGGCCGCCCCCCGTTTTCTTGATCCCTTCGGGGGGCGGGTCGGGCGCAGCCCGGCCCCGGGGGGCCACTATTCCGCGGCCTGCCAGGCCACGCCGTCCTCGTTGAGGATGGCGTCGAGCGGCACGTCGTGCGCCTCGCCGGTGAGCCAGGGCACGTGGCCGTGGCTGTAGGCCAGGCCCACCGTGCAGGGTCGCGGCTCAAGCGTGGCGAGCGTGCGGTCGTAAAAGCCGCCGCCGTAACCCAGTCGGATTCCTTTCGGCCCGTAGCCGACACAGGGCACCAGCAGCAGCGTCGGCTCGAAGGCGGGCGTGTCCTTCGGCTTGGGGATGCCGTAGGCGTCCTCCTCCATCGCGCACCCGGGGTACCAGAGGTGGAAGCGCAGCTGCTTCGTCTCGCGGTGCACGACCGGCAGCCCGATGCGGCGGCGTTCGTTGGCTTCGCTCCAGCGGTACAGCGCCGGCAGCGCGTCGAACTCGCCCTTGATCGGCCAGTAGGCGCCGATCGCATGGTCGGGCCGCGTCGCCAACCAAACTCGCAGCACCTCCTGCAGGTGCATGGAGCGCTGGTGGCGGTCCACCAGGGTCTGGCGCTCGGCCTGCAACTGCCGGCGCAGCGTCTTTTTGTCGCGCGAGGGTTCGAGGGGCGGCAGGTCGAAGGGCAGCGGCATCTTGAATGGGCGCAACGCGCGCACAGACCTCGGGAATGCCCATTGTCAGGGCTGCCTGCGAAAATGAACACCATGGCCTTTCCCGACCCGAGAAGATTCGACCCCACTCCCTTCCCGTCCAGGAGGGGCAACGGCTTGGCGCGTGCGCTG
This sequence comes from uncultured beta proteobacterium, assembly GCA_903876715.1. Taxonomy (GTDB): domain Bacteria; phylum Pseudomonadota; class Gammaproteobacteria; order Burkholderiales; family Burkholderiaceae_C; genus Rubrivivax. The sequence continues at coordinate 26,292 of CAIRBF010000019.1, read as the reverse complement.
GGCAGCCTCTTGCTGGCCGCTGCCGCCATGCTCGGGCACGCGTCTGCGGCCGCGCAGGCGGGCGGCACGGCGCGCCCCGTGCTCGTGTCGGTGCCGGCGAGGGCGCCGGTGGGCGCCTCGGCGGCGGCTGACGCGGTCATCGTCGCGGCGCGCGAGGCCCACGGCAAGGGTGACCGCGCCCGCCTCGCCAGCCTGCGCTCCAGCGCCCTGGGCGCGGGCCACCCGCTGGCGCCCTGGGTGGATTACTGGGAGCTCAACAACCGCCTCTACCAGGCCGGCAGCGCCGAGGTCGACGCCTTCTTCGCCCGCTGGCCGGGCAGCTATGTCGAGGACCGTCTGCGCAACGACTGGCTGCTCGAGCTCGGCCGGCGCCGCGACTGGGCTGGTTTCGCGCGCGAGCACCCGAAGTTCCGCATGAACGACGACCGCGAGGTCACGTGCTACGCGCTGTACCTGCGCCACCAGGCCGGCGAAGACGTGCGCGCCGCGGCGCGCGAACACTGGTACGCACAGCGCGAAGCCGACGAGGGCTGCCTGTGGCTGGCGCGCACGCTGTTCGAGGCGCGCCAGTTCGGGGCCGCTGACGTCTGGCAGGAGGTCCGTCTGTCGGCCGAATTCAACCGCCCACGTTCTGCCCGCGCTGCCGCGGCGCTGCTCGGTGCCGATGTGGCCCGCGCCGTCGATCAGGTCTTCGACAACCCAGCGCGTTGGCTTGCCCACCGCGCTGGCGGCAGCGGCCCGCACGATCGCCAGTTGCGCGTCTTGGCGATCCTGCGCGTGGCTGCCAACGACCCGGACGTCGCCGCTACGCAGCTCGGCCAGCCCGGCGCGAAGGTCCTGCCGCCGGAGCTGAAGTCGGCGGCCTGGGCAGTGGTGGCCAAGCAGGCGGCGATGAAGCTGCAGCCCGAGTCGGCTACCTGGTTTCGCCGCGCCTTCGAGCTGCAGCGTGCGGCCAGCGACGCGCGTGAAAGCGCGCCCTGGTCCGACGACTCGCTGGCCTGGGCCGTGCGCGCGGCGTTGCGTCTGGCGCGGGAGGACGAGCGCTGGTCGATGGTGCAGGACGCCATCGAGGCGATGACGCCTGCCGAGCGCGCCAAGGACCCCGCCTGGGCCTACTGGCACGCCCGGGCCCTGACCGGCCGAGCCGTCGCGGAGCCGCCCGGCGACGCCGCCCGTGCCGCCGGGCGGGCGGCCCTGCAGGCCATGGCCTCGCCCTTCACGTTCTACGGCAAGCTCGCGCTCGAGGACCTGGGTGGGCGCATCAGCCTGCCGCCGTCGCCGCCGGCGCTGACAGCGGCCGACCGCGAGGCCGCCGCCGCCCATCCTGGTCTGCGGCGCGGCCTGCAGATGATCGCGCTCGGGCTGCGCCCTGAAGGCGTGCGCGAGTGGAACTTCAGCCTCATCGGCATGAGCGACCGGGAACTGCGCGCGGCCGCGCAACTGGCCTGCGACCGCGAGGTCTGGGACCGCTGCATCAACGCGAGCGACCGCACGAAGTCCGAGGTCGACCTGGCGCAGCGCTTTCCCACGCCGTTCCGGCAGGATGTCCTCAGCGCGGCGCGCCAGATCGGGGTCGACCCGGCCTACGTCTACGGCCTGATCCGGCAGGAGTCGCGCTTCATCATGGACGCGCGCTCTCACGTGGGCGCCTCCGGCCTGATGCAGCTGATGCCGGCCACGGCGCGCTGGACGGCGCGCAAGATCGGCCTGGACTTCAAGCCCGAGATGATCACCGACCGCGACGTCAACCTCAAGCTCGGGACGGCCTACCTCAAGCTCGTGCTCGACGACTTCGGCGGCTCTGCGGCGATGGCGGCGGCGGCCTACAACGCCGGGCCCAGCCGCCCGCGGCGCTGGCGCGACGGGCCGCTGATGGAAGTGGCGGCCTGGGCCGAGGGCATTCCCTTCCAGGAGACGCGCGACTACGTCAAGAAGGTGTTGTCCAACGCCACCATCTACGCCGCGCTGCTCGAGGGCGCGAGCACGCTGGCGCTGAAGCCCCGGCTCGGCGGGCCGATCGGCCCGCGCGACTCGTCGGCTCCGACACCCAACCAGGAACTCCCATGATCCGCCACGTCGCCGTCACCGGGGGCACTGGATTCGTCGGCCAGGCCGTGTGCGAGCAGCTCGTCGAGCGCAGCGGCGGTGCTGGCGGCCGCATCGTCGTGCCCACGCGCCGGATCCGGCGCGGCCAAGCGATGCAGTCGCTGCCCACGGTCGAGTGCGTGCAGGCCGACGTGCACGACGAGCGCGCGCTCGCGCGCGTGCTCGCCGGCTGCGACGCCGTCATCCACCTGGTGGCCATCCTGCACGGCAGCGAGGCCGACTTCCAGCGCGTGCACGTGGACCTGCCACGCAAGCTGGTGGCCGCCTGCCGGGCGGCGGGTGTGCGCCGCATCGTTCATGTCAGCGCGTTGGGCGTCGCAGCCGATGCGCCTGCGCGCTACCTGCGCAGCAAGGCTGCGGGCGAGCGCGTGCTCCTGGAGTCGGGGCTGGACGTGACCGTGCTGCGCCCGAGCGTGATCTTCGGCGCGCGTGACCGCTTCCTCAACCTCTTCGCGCAGCTGCAGGCGCTCGCGCCCTTCATGCCGCTGGGCGGCGCCGGCGCGCGCTTCCAGCCCGTGTGGGTGGAAGACGTCGCCGCGGCCGCGGTGCGCTGCCTGGACCGTCCGCAGACGATCGGGCAGACGATCGAGTGCGCCGGCCCCGAGGTGCTGACCCTGGCGCAGCTGGTGCGGCTGGCTGGGCGCCTGGCCGGCTGCGAGCGCCCGGTGCTGCCGCTGCCCGAGGCGATCGCGCGGCTGCAGGCCGCGCTGATGGAGCTGTTGCCCGGCGAGCCGCTGATGTCGCGCGACAACGTCGACTCGATGCGCGTGCCCAATGTCGCCACTGGCCGTCTGCCCGGCCTTGAAACGCTGGGCATCACCCCGGCGCCGGTGGAAGGGGTCGCCGCCGGCTATCTGGGTGGCCGCAGCGGACCCTCGCGTTTCCTGCCCTGGCGCGCGCGCCGGGGTTGACGCGGACCTCGTCCCCGCGCCTCCCGGCAAGTGACGGCCCGGTCTTCGGCGCTCTCAGGGCCTGATCCCGCCATGACCATCGCCGACCCCGCCGCCGCGCTGCAGGGCCGCTGCTTCGAGGTCGGCGGCTGCGTGCGCGACGCCCTGCTCGGCCGGCCCTCGGCCGACCGCGACTGGGTCGTCGTGGGCGTGGCTCCGCAGCAGATGCTGGAACTGGGCTTCAAGCCCGTCGGGCGCGACTTTCCCGTCTTCCTGCATCCGTACACGCACGAGGAGTACGCGCTCGCGCGTACCGAGCGCAAGTCCGGCCCCGGCTACCACGGCTTCACCGTCCACGCCGCGCCCGACGTCACGCTCGAGCAGGACCTGGCGCGGCGCGACCTGACGATCAACGCGATGGCGCGTGCAGCCGATGGCACCTTGATCGACCCCCATGGCGGCGCGCGCGACCTGCGCGAGCGCACGCTACGCCACGTCAGCGACGCCTATGCGGAGGACCCGGTGCGCCTGCTGCGCACGGCGCGCTTTGCCGCGCGCTACGGCGAGTTCACGGTGGCCCCGCAGACGCTGGCGCTGATGCGCCGCCTCGTCGACGAGGGCGAGGTCGACGCCCTGGTGCCCGAGCGCGTGTGGCAGGAACTGGCCAAGGGCCTGATGGAGCCGCACCCGCGCAGGCTGTTCGAGGTGCTGCGGGCCTGCGGCGCGCTCGAGCGCCTGCTGCCCGAGCTGGACCGCCTGTGGGGCGTGCCGCAGCCCGAGGCCCACCACCCCGAGGTCGACACCGGCGAGCACCAGATGCTGGTGCTGCAGCAGTGCGCGCGCCTGCAGGCCCCGCTGCCGGTGCGCTGGGCCTGCCTGGTGCACGACCTCGGCAAGGGCACGACGCCCCGCGCCGAGTGGCCGCGCCACCTGGGCCACGAGCAGCGCAGCGCGCGCCTGGCGCAGGCGGTGGCGCAGCGCCTGCGCGTGCCCAACGACTGCCGCGAACTGGCCGACGTCGTCGCGCGCGAGCACGGCCACATCCACCAGAGCGGGGGCTTCGGCCCCGAGGCCACGCTGCGTCTGCTCGAGCGCTGCGACGCGCTGCGCCGCCCCGAGCGCTTCGCGCTCGTGCTCTGGGCCTGCGAGTGCGATGCGCGCGGCCGCACCGGGCTGGAGGACCGCCCCTACCCGCAGCGCGAGCGCCTCACCGAGGCCCTGCGCGCGGTGCTGGCTGTCGATGCCGAGGGCGTGGCGCGCGAGGCGATGGAGCGCGGCGCCGCCGGCCCCGAGATCGGGCGCGCCGTGGCGCGGGCGCGGGTGACGGCGCTGGGTTGAGCGGTGCATGCTGGGTGCAGCCCGGCGCTGGCGGCGCGATCAAGAAAACGCCGGACCGTCCCCCAGTGTTCTTGAATCCCCGAGGGGGTGCAGGCTGGACGCCGCCCAGCCTTCGGGGGCTCTGTTCAGCCCCAGAGTTCCTCGCTCGCCATCCTTGCCCCCTCAGCCATGCTCGCGAGCTTGGCGTAGGCGATCGGCGGGTGGATGGCGCCGAAGCCGGCGAAGGTGCCGAAGCCGCAGTCGGTGGCCGCCATGACGCGGTCGCGGCCGACGATGTGGGCGTACTGCAGCAGGCGCTGGGCGACCAGGCGCGGGTGCTCGATGAAGTTGCTCACCGAGTCCAGCACGCCCGGGGCGAGGATCTTGTTCTCGGGGATGCGGCCGGCGCGCGCGGCGGCGGCCCAGACCTCCCATTCGTGCGCGTGGCGCGGGTTCGAGGCTTCGAACAGCACGGTGGCCGGGCGCGCCGCGAGCACCAGCTCGATGATGCGCTCGAGCCCGATGTCGTGGTGGTGCGGGCCCTCGTAGTTGCCCCAGCACACGTGCATGCGCACGCGCTCGGGCGGCACGTTGCGCAGCGCGTGGTTCAGCGCCTCCACCTGCAGCCGCGCGTTGCGCAGGAACTCAGGCTCGTCGACGTCGCGGAAGCGGATGTGCCGGCCCATGCCCAGGTCGGGCGCGTCGATCTGCAGGTCCAGCCCGGCGGCGATGATGGTCTCGTACTCGGTCTGCATCGCGTCGGCCAGCGCCTGCAGGTAGGTCTCCTGGCTCGGGTAGTGCTGGTTCGGCTGGAAGACCGCGATCACGCCCGGCGAGGCGCTGTTCATGAAGGCGCGCGGTGCGCCCGCCTTGGCGCAGGCCGCCTTCAGGTTGGCGATGTCCTCGTGCAGGCCGGAGAGGTCCTTCACCGCGATCGGGCCGGTGCAGATGGGGCGATGGTATTTGGGCGTGCCGCCCATCTTGGCCAGGCGGTCCTTGTACTCGGGGAAGTCGTCCAGGTCCTTGGGCGTGGCGCGTGGCATCACGCCGATCTCGAAGCCCGTCAGGCGGTGGCGGATGTAGGTGGCGTAGCTGATCTTGCTCATCTCGCCGTCGCTGACGACGTCGACCTTGGCCGCCACCTGGCGTGCGACCACGGCGTCGACTTCCTCGCGCATCGCGGTCTCGAAGGCCTGCAGGTCGTGGCCGACGCCCGAGTCCTGGGCAAACAGCAGGTCCACGACGCGCTGCGGGCGCGGCAGGCTGCCGACGTGGGTGGTGAGGATGCGTCCTTCGCTCATGCTCGAGATCCCTTGGATTGCATAGGTATGCATGCTAACGGGCGTCGCGGCGGACGGCCAGCGGGCTTATCCGTAGTTCAGGGGCGGGCCGGCGCCGCCGCGGCCGGCTCGCGCTCGCAGCGCCCGCGCCCGGTGGCCACGCCGCGGAAGTCACTGGTCCATTGGCCTTCAGCCACGTCGATGGCGATGCGCTCGTTGTCCATCGAGGTCAGCAGCAGCGCGCCCTCCAAGGCGAAGGTATGCACCGGTTGCTCGTCGATGCGCATCTCGGCGATGCGGCTCCCGTGCACGCGCAGCACGAGGCTGCGCACCCAGGTGCTGCGGGCCGGCATGTAGACGACCTCGCAGCGCCAGGCGAGGCTCTCGTCCGCGGCCGCCTGCGCCTGGGCTTGGGCTCGCGTGGGTCCGGGCCCGAGGTACAGCCCCATGGCCGCCAGCGCTGCCGTGAGGGTCGCTGCGGCCCGCCACCCGCCGGTACGGCGCCAGGGCAGGGTGCTTCGCCGGGCACCCTTTGCGGCGTGCGGGCGCGGGCTTGGGCTGAGGGCTCGTCTCATCGGCGCGCAGCCTGCCTGCACGCACCATTCATGTCAACATCGGGTCCCTGCAAGGCCCCAGGCGGGCCCCGGAGACCCCGATGACGTTGGCCGAGGGCATCCGCCGGCGCGGCTTTCGCAAGTGGTACGAGCGCGAGCTGCTGATCGGCCATTCGCACCTGGCGCTGCTGCTGTTCTGCGCGCTGGGCCTGATGATGGCGCTGGAGGCGGCCTTCCGCTTCAGGACGCTGACCGACCAGCTCATCGACGGCGTCGCGGTGCTTGTCTGCGCCGGCGCCGGCCTGTGGGCCCTGCGGCGCTACCTCTTCCTGCTGATGCGCGCCGAGTCGCTGGCCCATCAGGCCGACTGCCCCGGCTGCGGCGCCTACGGGCGGCTCGAGTTGGTCGACCCCGCCGCAGCCGGCGACGCCGTGGCCGTGCGCTGCAAGCGCTGTGCGCACGAGTGGCGGATCGAGGGGTGATCGAAGGCCCGGCCGCCTGGTGCAGTGGTCCGCGTCGTGCGGCACAGCATGGAACGCCGCATCAGAACCACAGCCCCACCAGCATCGCCAGCACGCTGAGCACCATGCTGCTGGCCAGCGGCACGTGGAACTCGCGCCCGCGCCAGCGCAGCGTGAAGTCGCCAGGCAGCCGCCCGAGCCCGATCTTGCGCAGCCAGGCCGTCAGGCTGTTGAAGACGACGAAGGCGAGGAGGAAGACCAGGAGCCAGCGCATGGGGCAGGAGTCCTCAGCCGTTCACAGCCGGTGCGTCCGGTCGCCCGCGCGAAAACCCAGCAGCTCGGTGTCGAGGCCGCGCGTGAGCGCGATCACCTTGAACAGCTCGCCCATCTCATGCTCGGCCACCAGCCGGTGCGCGTCGGCGCGCTCGCGCAGCGGGGCGTCGGCCAGCATGTCGGCGAGCCCGCAGTTCAGCAGGAAGCGGCCCTGGCTGGTGTAGCCGGCCACTTCCAGCCCCGCCTCCTGGGCCGCGAGCGCGACGGCGGTGAAGTCGACGTGGACGGTGATGTCCTTCAGTCCGACGTCGACGAGCGGGTCGCCGTCGGCGCGGTGGCCACGGTGGCACATCAGCGTGCCGGCGCTGCGCTGCGGGTGGTAGTACTCGTCCTGCGGGAAGCCGTAGTCGATGAAGAGCGCGAGCCCGCGCTCGAGCTGCGCCGCCACGCTGGAGACGAAGGCTGCGGCCTGCGGCTGGACTTCGGTCACCGTGCCCGGCACGAAGGGCCCGGGCGTCGGTGGTTTCGCGTCGGTCGGCCGGTCGGCGAAGGCGAAGCGCCCCTGGTGCAGTGCAACGCCGCGCTCGCTCCAGGACTGGCCGTCCCAGGCCAGCAGCCGCGCCGGCATGGCGTCCAGCACCTCGTTGCCGAGCACCACGCCGCGCATCGGTGCCGGCATCGCGTCAGCCCAGCGCACGCGCTCGCCGAAGGCCGCCAGGCGTTCGCGCTGGCGCGCGCGCAGGCCGCCCGAGACCTCGACGATGGTGTAGCGGCGCACCGGTACGCCCAGCGCGTCGAAGGCCTGCAGCAGTTGCGCCGCGAGCGCACCCGAGCCGGCGCCGAACTCGAAGACCTCGTCGGCCTGCGCGGCTTGCAGGCCTTGCGTCACCTGGACTGCGAGCGCACGCGCGAACCAGGGCGAGAGCTCGGGCGCGGTGACGAAATCGCCGCCCTGGCCCCCGGGCCCGGGCAGGCGTCCGAAGGGCAGGTCGCCGCGCGCGTAGTAGCCCAGGCCCGGCGTGTACAGCGCCGCGTGCATGAAGTGCTCGAAGCCGATCCAGCCGCCGGCGGTGGCGATGTCCTCGGCGATCCGCGAGCCCAGGGCGGCCGATACACTGTCGGGGGTGCTCATGCGGGGGCCCCGGAGCGCGGCCTGGCGGGCGTTGAAGGCGTCGTGCAGGACGTCGCGATCCCCGCCAGAGCTGCCGCAGCCGAGCCGCACACCCGGGTGTCGCTCGGCATCCGACGTACGACGGCCGTGCACGCCACCGTGCCGGCCGCGCGGCTCCGCAGGGCATTCATCGAGGCATTGTAGAAAGCATGGACCCCCGCCCCGTCGCGCTCGTCACCGGCGCCGCCCGCCGCCTGGGCCGGGCCATCGCGCTCGACCTGGCTGCCCACGGCTGGGATGTGGCCGTGCACTACCGCGGCTCGGCTGCCGAGGCTGAAGCCACGGTGGTGGACGCGCGCGCGCTCAGCGCCCGCGCCGCTGCCTTCGCCGCCGACCTGGGCGACGAAGCCGCGGCCGGCGCGCTGCTGCCGCAGGTGGCGGCGCACTTCGGCCGCGTCGACGCGGTCGTCAACAACGCCTCGGCCTTCGAGTACGACGGGGTCGAGACCTTCTCCTACGCCTGCATGCAGCGCCATATGGCCGCCAACGCCGGTGCCGGCGTGGTGCTCGCGCGCGCGCTGCACACCCATGTGCGCGGGCGCGGCGCCGATGGCTGCGTGGTCAACCTGCTCGACCAGCAGTTGTGGAACCCCAACCCCGACTACTTCTCGTACACGCTGTCCAAGGCGGCGCTGCAGGCGGCCACCACCATGCTCGCGCTCGCGCTCGCGCCGCAGGTGCGGGTGTGCGGCGTGGCCCCGGGGCTGACGCTGGGCAGCGAGCTGATCGACGCCGGGCGACTGGCTGCGCTGCAGGCCGGCACGCTGCTGCAGCGTGGCGTGCAGCCGCAGCACGTGGCGCAGGCGGTACGCTTCCTGCTGGAGAACCCCTCGGTCACCGGCAGCACTCTCATGGTCGACGCCGGCAGCCATCTCGTGCGCGCCGAGCGCGACTTCGCCTTCCAGCCCGCTTCCCCGACACCGCCCACTGGAGCCCCGTGATGACCGTCGTGGCCGAAGAGCGCCGCCAGGCGCACGAGATCAACAAGCTGTCCAAGCGTCTGCACCGGCAGGTGGGGCAGGCGATCGGCGACTTCAACATGATCGAGCCGGGCGACAAGGTCATGGTCTGCGTCTCGGGCGGCAAGGACAGCTATTCGCTGCTCGACATCCTGATCAGCATGCGTGAGCGCTCGCCGGTGGACTTCGACCTCGTCGCCGTCAACCTCGACCAGAAGCAGCCCGGCTTCCCCGAGGACGTGCTGCCCGCCTACCTGAAAAGCCGCGGCGTGCCCTTCCACATCGAGGAGCAGGACACCTACTCCATCGTCAAGCGCCTCGTGCCCGAGGGCAAGACGATGTGCAGCCTGTGTTCCCGCCTGCGCCGCGGCATCCTCTACCGGGTGGCCAGCGAGCTCGGTGCGACCAAGATCGCGCTGGGTCACCACCGCGACGACATGGTGGTCACGTTGCTGATGAACATGTTCTTCGGCGGCCGCATCAAGGGCATGCCGCCCAAGCTTGCCAGCGACGACGGGCGCCATGTGGTGATCCGCCCGCTGGCTTACGTGGCCGAGACCGACCTCGAGCGCTGGGCCGAGCACCGGCAGTTCCCCATCATTCCGTGCACGCTGTGCGGCAGCCAGGACAACCTGCAGCGCGTGCAGGTCAAGAAGATGATCCGCGACTGGGAACGCCAGTACCCGGGGCGCATCGACAACATGTTCAACGCCATGGGCCACATCGTGCCCTCGCACATGATGGACCGCAATCTCTACCCCTTCCAGACGCTGCAGGCTACCGGGGTGGCTGATGCGGGCGGTGACCGCGCCTTCGACGAGGACGAGGAGAGCTGCGCGAGCCCCGCCGCGGCGGCGGGCGCGACGCAGCGGGTGGCCTGGCTGGGCAACGCAGGCTGAGCGTCTTGCTCCCCTCTCCCGCGAGGGGAGGTGTGTGAGGACCGGGCGCGGTGCCCGCAACACGGAGGCTTGCATGGGGCGTCTGACCGGACTCCTGATCCTGGCCGCGGCCTTGGGGGGCTGCGCGGCGCTGAGCACGCTGCACACCGAGGTCTCCACCTATGGGCAGTGGCCGCCCGGCCGTGCGCCCGGCACCTACGCCTTCGAGCGGCTGCCGTCGCAGCAGGCGCGGGCGCAGGCGCAGGACGCGCTGGAGGCCGCGGCCCGGCCGGCGCTGCGCGAGGCCGGCTTCACCGAGACGCCCGCCGGCCAGGAGCCGGACGTCCGCGTGCAGGTGGGTGCCCGCCTCACCCGGGTGGATGTCGGCCCCTGGGGCTCCCAGTTCGGTATCAGCGGCTACTGGGCCGGGAGCCGCAACCCCTGGTGGGGCCCAGGCTGGGGCCTGGGCTGGCAGGCCGAGCTGCCGCGCTACGAGCGTGAGGTGGGCCTGCTGGTGCGTGACCACGCCAGCGGTCGCGTCCTCTACGAGGCCCGCGCCGGCTACGAGGGCAGCGCCGTGGGCGACGGCCGCATGCTGGCTGCGATGTTCTCCGCAGCGATGAAGGACTTCCCCGATCCCGGCGTGAACCCGCGCGCAGTGCGGGTGCCGCTGGAGCCGGCCCCGCGTTGACGGGCCCCGCCTGGCCTGCGGGCCGCACGACGGCCGTGTCAGGAGGGCCCGATGACCGCCAGCGTCCGGGCTCAGCGCAGCCCGCCCCCCGTGGCGGCCGCGGCTGACGCTGGCCGTCCGCGCGCCGCCAGCACGCGGGCGTCGGTCTCCCATTCGCGCAGGCGCTCGCGCAGGTGCTGGCGTTGAACGGCCATGGCGCCGTTGTGAACGCGGGTGGCCAGCTCGCACTGGTGCGCCAGCCAGCGCGCGCGGTAGGCGCCGCCGTCGGCCTGGGGCGGCTCCAGCACCGCGGCCAGCGTGGCGCGCACTTGGGCGGTGGCCTGCTCGGGGGCGGGGCGCTCTGCGGCCAGGCGGCGCAGGGCCTGCAGCAACTCGCGGTGGCGCCAGGCCAGGTCGTCCAGGCGGCGCTGCGGCTCGTAAGGGGAGCGGCGCACGCTGTCGCGCACCCACTCGCGCTGCGCGCCGTCGAGCCGGCCGTACAGGCGTTCGTAGCGCTCGATCGCGCGGTCGGCCGACACCGCCTGCCGCTTGGCCGGCGCGACGTCGAGTTCCTCTTCCCGCATCTTGCGCCGGTCCTCGGCGAGCTTGCCTTCCAGCCGCGCGATCTGCGCCGGCGTCAGTGTCACGGCGACCTCGGCCACCGCGGGTGCCAGGCGCTGCAGGGCCGAGTCGGCGCGATCGCGCCACTTCGTGGTCCAGGCGCACATCTGCTCGGTGCTGGCTGCCGCGGCGGCCTCGTCGTTCGCGCGCGCCAGCAGCGTGGCGTAGTCCTCGAGCTGGGTGGCGCGGTGCCAGTCGAACCACTGTGCCAGCAGCGCCTTGACGCGTTCGGACTGGCGGGTGTCGAAGTCGAGCCGGCTGTCCAACCACCAGTAGACCAGCGTCGGCCCCTGGTCGTAGCCCAGGCGCACGGCACTGCAGCCGCTCAGGCCACCGGCCAGCAACAGGGCGGCGCTGATAATCACGAACCGGCGGCGCAACAGGGAAAGGACAGGGCGCATGGCACTGAATGTCGTGATCATGGCCGCGGGCAAGGGCACGCGGATGAAGTCGGCGCTGCCCAAGGTGCTGCACCGCCTGGCTGGGCGCAGTCTATTGCAGCACGTGCTGGACGCGGCTGCGCCGCTGCAATCCCCTTGCACCGTCGTCATCACCGGCCACGGCGCCGCCGCAGTGGAGGCCGCGGTGGCCGGCAGCGGCGCGGTCTGCGTGCGTCAGGAGCCCCAGCTCGGCACCGGCCATGCGGTGCAGCAGGCCGTGCCGGCGCTGGACACCGCGTGCGCGACCACGCTGGTGCTCAATGGTGACGTGCCGCTGATCCGCACCGCCACGGCGCAGGCGCTGGCGCAGGCCTGCGGCGGCACGCGGCTGGCGCTGCTGACGGTGACGCTGGACGACGCCACCGGCTACGGCCGCATCGTGCGCGACGCACAGGGCCGCGTGCAGGGCATCGTCGAGCACAAGGACGCCACCGACGCGCAGCGCGCCATCCGCGAGGTCTACACCGGCATCCTGGCCGCGCCCACCGCGGCGCTGGCGCGCTGGGTGGCGGCGCTGCGCAACGACAACGCGCAGCGCGAGTACTACCTGACCGACATCGTCGCGATGGCCGTGGCCGAGGGCTGCGAGGTCGTGGCCGCGCAGCCCGCGGGCGAGACCGAGGTGCTGGGCGTCAACAGCCCGCTGCAACTGGCCGATCTGGAGCGCCGCTTCCAGCGCCAGCAGGCCGAGGCCCTGATGGAGGCTGGCGTGCGCCTGGCCGACCCCGCGCGCTTCGACCTGCGTGGCAGCCTGCGCTGCGGCAGCGACGTCGAGATCGACGTCAACTGCGTGTTCGAGGGCGAGGTGGTGCTGGGCGACGGCGTGCGCATCGGCGCGAACTGCGTGGTGCGCAACGCCCGCATCGACGCCGGCGCGGTGATCCACCCCTTCACCCACATCGAGGGTGATGCGGCCGGCGTGCACGTCGGCTCAGGCGCGCTGGTGGGCCCCTTCGCGCGCCTGCGCCCGGGCGCCGAGCTCGGCCCCGAGGTGCACATCGGCAACTTCGTCGAGGTCAAGAACTCCACGCTCGCGCGCGGCGCCAAGGCCAACCACCTGGCCTACCTGGGCGACGCCACCGTCGGCGAGCGCGTCAACTACGGCGCCGGCAGCATCACCGCCAACTACGACGGCGCGCACAAGCACCGCACCGTGATCGGCGCCGACGCGCACGTGGGCAGCAACTGCGTGCTCGTCGCCCCGGTCACCGTGGGCGCGGGCGCCACCATCGGCGGCGGCTCCACCATCGCCAAGGACGCCCCGCCCGGGCAGCTGACCGTGGCGCGCGCCAAGCAGGTGTCGCTGCCGGGGTGGACGCGGCCGGTCAAGGGGGGGTGAGGCTCCCCGCCCCGCCTGCCACGGCGGCGGCTCGCGATGAGGCGTGCAGCTCGCTGGCAGTCCGCCTGGCGTGTGGGGTGGCATTTTTCAGGACGCCTGGAGGGGGCATGCAGCACAGCCAGGCGCCACTTGGTCGTGACCCCGCATACCAGTGCTGAAGTGCACCGATTGCTCCAAGGCGCAAAGCAGTCGGGGCCTGGTGGCGGGCCGTCACGCAAACGCCCATTCGACACAGGCGCCTCAGGGCCGCGGATGGCACCAGTTCTCATCCCTGCAGCGCACTGGCGGCGCGTCCAGCCGCACGCAAGGTGGCGTGCGCAATGCGGCTTCGCTCCTCCGCGGTCTTGCCCGCGTAGACATAGACCGCCACCATGGCGGTTCGAACCTCGCCGAACGGGTCTTTGACGGCGGCAGCAAACGCCCCTACGCCTTCGACGCCTTCGCTGTAGCCAGTTGCATGGCCCTGGGCCGTGATGCGCTCGAAGTCGCTGCGCAGTTCCTCGGGAGAGGTCACGGTGCGGGACGCGACGGCCTTCATCGGACCCGCCAGCACTTCATCCTGCACCTCGGGCGGCGCAAAGGCCAGCAGCAGCCGTTGTGAGGCGCCCACGTGCAGTGGAGCCCGCGTGCCCACGCGCGCCGCGATGCGCGAGTCGTTCATCGACGGTGTCACTGCCAGCGTGACGACCTCGAGCCCTTCGCGCGCGACGAACTTGACCGTCTCGCCGATCTCTTGGCTCAGCGCATCCATGTAGGGCTGCACCTTGTGAACCAGATCGACGGGCCGTAGCGCGCGCTTGGCCAGTGCCGTGAGCCCCGGGCCGAGGACCAGTCTCGCCTCGTCGCCGATCGCAGGTGACACCAAGTCATGCGCACGCAGCGTTCGAATGATGCGGTAGAGCGTGGCGCGGGGCACGCCCGAGGCCCTGGCCAGTTCGGCCGCGCCGAGGCCGTCGGGGGACTTCGACAGGTGCTGCAGGACCCAGATGGCGCGCTCGAGGCCGGGAATGGTGTTGTCCATGACGGGTCGGCGCAAGGGCGCCTGGTTCGTTGCCGAAGTATGGGTGCAAAGCAGAAAAGCTTGCACAGCAAGACGAGGTCGGGCTAAACTGTCTCACATATGATCAATTGTCTCATATATGAGATTTAGATGTGTCGTAAGGAGTTGCTCATGAGCCGAGACTGCCGAAGCTCGCGCCGCGCCCTGCTCACCACACTCGCTGCGGCTGCGCTGCCGGGCGTCAGCGCGTCGCTTCGGGCTCAGCAGCCGGCGTCCTGGCCCAACAAGCCGCTCAGGCTGCTGGTGGGCTTCCCGGCCGGCGGCGCCTCGGACGTGATGGCACGCCTGATCGCCGACAAGCTGGCACAGGGCCTGGGCCAGACCGTTGTGGTGGACAACCGGCCCGGCGCTGCCGGGACGCTGGCAGCTTCGCTGGCTGCGCGGGCGGCGCCAGACGGCTACACCCTGCTGCTCGCGTCGCCTACGGCCATCACGCTCGCGCCGACGACGATGGTCGGCAAGATCAACTACGACCCCGCCAGGGAACTGGTCCCGGTCTCCAAGGTTGCGAGCTACCCGCTGTTCCTGATCGCCCGCCCTGGCCTGAACGTGAGGAGCGTGCCGGAACTGCTGCAGTACGCCAGGCAGAACCCGGGCAAGCTCAACTTCGGATCCTTCGGCGCCAACACCAGCGGAGGCCTGGCCACCGAGATGGTCAAGCTGATGGCTGGAATCAACGCTCTGCACGTTCCCTACAACGGCAGCGCCCCGGCGCTGCAGGCGCTGATGGGCGGCAGCATCGACGTGATGTTCGACACCGCCGTCACCGCGATTCCGAACGTGAAAGCCGGCACGCTGCGCGCGCTGGCCGTGGCGAGTCCGCGCCGCACGTCGATGGCGCCCGAGCTGCCCACGGTGGCCGAGTCCCTGCCCGGCTTCGAGGCCGACAGTTGGAACGGCCTGATGGTCCCCGCAGGCACGCCCAGTGCCGTGGTGGCGAGGTTGCAGGCCGAAGTTGCCCGGCTCGTCACGCTCGCAGACGTGAAGGATCGCTTCGCGCTGATCGGCGCCGAGGCCGTGGGCAGCAACGCCGCGAACTTCGCGACCTTCTTGAAAGAAGAAACCGAGCGCTATGCCCGCCTCGTGAGGGAAGCGAATCTGAAGATCGAGTGAGCAGCGACCTAGCATCCCACACCAACGCGAGAGCGACGAACACCATGAGCCACGACCCCAGTGCCCCAGCGCCGCGCCAGAGCGAGGCGACCTTGATGAAGCTCGAGCGGTTGATTGCCGAGCGCGAGCCCCTGGCCCTGGCCGAACTCTCCATCGGCGCCAAGGAGTTGCTGGCGCGCTACGAGCGCACGTACACCGGCGCGATCAGCGATGTGTTGCGCGAGTTCGCGCTCCTCGACCAGGCCCTGCCGAGCCGGCTGCGGCCGTTACGGCCAGAGCGCACCGTGGCCGGCTTCGCCTTCACCGTCAAGAGTGCGCCACACACGCGCATCACGGGCGAGCTGACGTTCCGCACCGAGATGCTCAATCACATGCACGAGGACGCCTTCGTGGTCTGGGACGCCTCGGGTGACGAGCGCGCCACGATGTGGGGCGGTGTGATGACCGCCACGGCGCACCGCAACGGCGTGCGCGCCGCCTGCATCGACGGCGGCATCCGCGACACGCACCAGATCCTCGAGAAGGACTTTCCAGTCTTCTTCAAGCACCACTCGCCGAACGGCAGCCTCGGGCGATGCCTGATCACGCACTACCAGACACCGCTGCGCATCGGCGATGTCTTCATCTGCCCCGGTGACGTCGTGCTGGGCGACATCGACGGCGTGGTCGTCGTGCCGCGCAAGCTGGCCGTCGAGGTGCTGCTGCGCGCAGAGTCGATGCTGGAGATCGAGAAGCGCATCTTCGGATGGGTCGCTGAAGGCCAGACGATCGACGAGATCACAGGGCAGGGCGGCTACTTCTGATTGGACCAACTCGACATTCAATGAAGACTCCCATGACCACAGAGCATGCACAGAAAGCCATGGACGAAGCCACGTCGGCCGCACTGGAAAGACGCGCGCTGTTCGAACGACTGCCGCTGCGCACGGCACTGGCGACATTTGCTCTGCCGACCGACGAGCGCCTTCGATTCATGAAGCAACTGGGGGTTGACGACACGATCATCTGGGGCAACACGTTTCGTGCGCCCTCGGCGCTCGCCCCTGGCGCCGCGAGTGGCCCCCCGGAGTTGACCTTCAAGGAACTGATCACGCTTCGCAATCGCCTCGAGTCACACGGACTTCGCTTCTTTGCGATCGAAAACGTACCTCTGAGCTTCTACGACAAGATCATCCTCGGCCTCCCCGGGAAAGAGGTGCAGATCGAGCACATGAAGAACACCGTGCGCGCCATGGGTCGAGTCGGTATTCCGATCCTCGGCTACAACTGGATCGTCAGTGGCGTCTGGAGGACATCCTTCAGCTATGAGTTGCGTGGTGGCGCGAAAGGGACCGGTTTCGATCTGCGGGACGTCGCAGGTGCACCCAATACCCACGGGCGCGACTATTCAGAAGAAGAAATCTGGGACAACTATGCGTGGTTCCTGGATCAGATCCTTCCGGTTGCGGAAGCTGAGGGTGTCAGTCTCGCACTTCATCCTAATGATCCGCCCGTCGAGAAGATCGGTGGATTCCCTTTCTTGTTTCGGGACTTGGCAACATTCAAGAAGGGCATGGAAATACGACCAAGCCCGAACCATGGTCTCATCTACTGCTTGGGCAACTGGTGCGAAATGGGTGCACCACTGCTCGAGACCATACGATATTGGGGCGAACAGAAGAAGCTCTTCTACGTGCACTTCCAGGCCGTGACCGGTAAAGTCCCGACCTTTCACGAAACCTTCATCGACACAGCCGACTACGATGCCTACGAGATTCTTTCGGCATTCAACGACGCCGGCTGCAATGGCGTGATGATCCCAGGACACGTTCCACAGATGGAGGGTGACATAGAGTGGCGCACGCCTGAATCGGCGCAGTACACACCCTACAACCACCCCATGGGAGGGTTCCGAGCGCGGGCCTACACCATCGGCTATCTGAAGGGCATGCTTCACGCTTTGCGCAGCAAGAAGGCCCATGAATAGTCCGAGCGGAAAGATGTTCCATCTCTCTGGTACGACCTGGGCACATACGCGAGCGATTGCGCCGCTTGCGGCAGCCAGTCAATGGTTCGCTGACGCCGGGGGCAACCTCTCGGTTTCATGGTCGACCCACTCGGCACGTCAATTCGGTGAGGGTCCGATCGCTGCTCTGATCGATCAATTCGATCTGATCTGCTTTGATCACCCACATGTCGGGCATGTGGCCAAGGATGGATTGTTTATTCCCGCGGATGAATTCCTGTCGCGAGCAGAATTGCAAGACAGGAGACACGCAAGTGCCGGTCGCTCCTTTGAGAGCTATCAATACGAAGGGAAGCAATGGGGTATTCCCGTGGACGCGGCGTGCACGATGAGTGCGTTGAGTCCGTCAAAGATCGATGCGTTGAGGATTGATCTGCCTCGCAACCTGGAGGATGTACTGCGCTTGGCTGCGGACCGGCCTGGCATCGTCCTTCAGCCCTTTTCGAGGATGACTACTACGGCGCTGTTCTTCTCGATATGCGTCAGCCTGTCCAACAGCGGACCACAACGACTTCATACACACACATTCGGTGACTCTTTGGAGATGTTGCAACGACTCTTCTCAGCCACTCACGCTGGGTATGGCGTCAAGCTCGGTAGCATCGAGGCGATGCAACTCCTGATGACGGAGTCGAGCTCTGTATCGTATGTGCCGTTCACCTATCCGTACTCGTGTTTCAGCCGCACCGACCTACTCCCTAACGCACTGAAATTTGGATCCCATCCAAGTCTCGCTGCGGCCCGACCCTGGCATGGCATCCTTGGTGGTGCTGGCATCGCCGTCTCAGCAAAGTCGGCAGCGCCTCTCCAGGCGTTTGAACTGCTCAGATGGTTGACTTCAACCGAGTGCCAGACGGTGTTTTTCGGCGCTTGCCTTGGACAGCCAGCAGACCGGTTCGCGTGGTCAGCGTGCTCGGTCGACGCGCTGACTCGAGGCTTCTTCTCGAACGGCCTCCCCTTGATGGACTGCGCTTGGTTGCGACCGACAGACCTCGCGTTTGGTTCGATTCAGAGTCAACTGGCCGATGAACTCCACCGTACTTGGCGGGGGCATGCGGACATGACCAGACACGTCAGACGGTCGCCAAGCTTCTCGAGCGTTACGTGCAATGAAAACTCGCAGACCGTGAACAAAATGAATCCATCAGCGGGTGTAGTTGAATTGAAAGCAAAGGAAATGCCATGAACACTCTCCGAAGAACGCTAACAGCCCTTTTTTCTACCTCGATGGTGGCAGCCTCGTGCTGGACGGATGCGCTTGCCAACGAATTCCCGAGCAAGCCCATTCGTGTGATCGTTCCCTACGCTGCGGGTGGTGCGGGCGATACGCTGACCCGGACGGTGAGCAAGCGGATGGGAGAAATTCTCGGCCAGCCGATCATCGTCGAGAACAAGCCGGGCGGTGGCGGGGTAATTGGTACTGCTGAAGGTGCCAAGGCTCAGGCGGACGGATATACGATCACCTTTGTTGCCGTACCCTTCATCATCACCCAGTCGGTGGTTGCAAAGCTTCCTTACGACGGACCGAAGGACTTCATGCCCCTGGGCTTGCTGCAACTTGCACCGCTTGTTCTGGTCGTGCACCCTTCCCTCAATGTCCGTACGCCCGCCGAGTTCATACGCTTGGCCAAGAGCCGCCCCGGCCAGATCACTTATGCGACATCGGGGACCGGATCCATCACGCACATGACCGGTGAAATGCTCGAACAGGCGACCGGAGCCGATATCGTTCCGATTCCCTATCAGGGTGGCGGACAGTCGATCAGAGATCTGATCGGCGGACAGGTCAATGCTGCATTTTTGTCACCTATCGAGGTCAATCAACACATTGCCAGCGGAAAGATCATCGGCATTGCCTCATCCACATTGAGAAGGCCCGCCTCGATGCCGAATATCCCTACTTTTGCCGAGTCGGGTGTGGACGGATTTGATGTCACTGGATGGTTTGCATTCCTTTTGCGCAATGGCACGCCTGCGGACCGGGTCGCGAAGCTCTCTGACGCACTGCAACGTGCGCTCCAGACGCCAGAAGTAAGAAGGATCGTCGCGCAGACGGGAGAGGTTCCCGAAGGAACCACTCAAGAGATCAACGATCTCTTCGCACGAGAGTATCCGCGCTGGAGTCGAGCTGTAAAGGCTGCAAACATCAAGCCAGAGTGATATCTCTGCTGGATTCATCGCAGCCGGGACGAGAGAATGCCTGGATCAGGATGGACTGGGCAGACGACCAACGTATCTTTCGGATCAGCCGGACTGCTTGATTGCGCCGCAGGCCACGGTAGCACGAACCTTTCATGATTGGCCGCTTGCTTAAACCGTCCTGATCACTACGGAGGTATATCTTGCAGGCCATTTTCATTACCGCGGCGATCGCGCTCATCAGCCTTCTAGGTTTGAGCGCTCACGCACAGCCGTATCCGAGTCGACCTATCCGGCTGGTCGTTCCAGTGGCGGTCGGCGGCCCGACGGATATTGCGGCTCGTGCGATTGCCAAGGCGCTGCAGCGCTCGATGGGGCAGTCCATCGTCGTCGAGAACAGGACTGGCGCGGGGGGCGGCATTGGCGCGGAGTTCGTTGCCAAGGCGGCGCCGGACGGATACACATGGTTGATGACCGGGCCAGGGCCTTCTACGATCCTGCCGCATTTGCGCAAGGTGTCCTTTGATCCGATCAAGGACTTCGCTCCGGTCTCGCTCGCCGTCAGTTTTCCTACCGTCATCACCGTCAACAAGTCATTCCCAGCGGAATCGCTGGGTGATCTGCTGAATGCTGCTCGAGGTGGTAAGGCTGTTACCGCGGCGCACTCAGGCAATGGCGGGCTTGCTCATCTGGCCCTGGCGCTGCTGAACCACATGGCCAAGACCGATTTGGTGCTCGTGCCCTACACCGGCGATGCGCCTGTCATCAATGCATTGCTTGGGGGTCAGGTGGACATGGGCCTCACGACCCTTTTCGCAGCCAAGCCCCATCTCGAATCGGGCCGTCTCAAGGTCTTGGCGAATACGGGTGGGCGACGGTCTGGCGCCTTGCCTCAGGTGCCTACAGTGGCTGAGGCTGCGAATCTGCAAGGGTATCAGGGTGTCAACTTCATCGGGTTGTTGCTGCCAGCAGGTACGCCATACGACATCATCCGCAAGATCAACGAGCATCTGGTCGCGTACCTGAAAACCGATGAGTTCAAGAATCTCTTTCCAACCGATGACGTCGTTGCCAGTACTCCAGCGGAGTTCGAGGCTTTCTTGCGTGAAGTGAATGATCGTAACGCCCGGCTGATCCAGGCCACGGGCATCAAGGACGGCAATTGAGTCGCCTTGGTCGGGGAGACCTTTCTCGCGAACCGAAGCCTCGGCCATGCATTGACATTCCTGTTCGAGACGCTTACCAACATACGGTGATCATCCGCGAATGATCCGCATCTCCGACATGTTGCCCGCGCGGCCCGACCGCCGCTGGGATCTCGCGCGCCAGATGGGTGTGCGCCACGCCATCGTCAAGCTGCACCCGGACCTGACTGGCGCGCCGCCGCCAAGCAACATCGACACGCTACGCGCGTCACAGGCTGCATTCGCGGCGCAGGGCCTGCATCTGGCCGGCCTCGAAGGCGACCAGATGGACATGAGCCGCATCAAGCAGGGGCTGCCCGGGCGTGACGCGGACATCGAGGCCTACCAGCGGATGATCCGGAACATGGGCCATCTCGGCATTCGGCTGCTTTGCTACAACTGGATGGTAGGCATGAACTGGGGCCGTACCGCGGTGGACAAGCCCATTCGCGGCGGCGCCTGGTCCACCGAGTACGACCACGCGCTGGTACGCGATGCGGCGCCGCTTGAAGGTGTCGGGCGGCTCACCCAGGAACAGGTCTGGGACAACTACACCTACTTCATCGAACGGGTCGCGCCCGTTGCAGCGGAGTGCGGTGTGCAGATGGGGCTCCACCCCGATGATCCACCCGTGCCCGAGATCCGTGGTGTCGGTCGGATCTTCGTCACCGCGGGCGCGTTCGATCGCGCCATGTCCTTGTTCGATGGGCCCAGCCATGGCATCACCTTCTGCCAAGCCACTTTCGGCCTGATGCCCGATTGCGGGCGGGCCGGTGTGGCGCCGCTGGCCCGCCGCTGGGCGCACCGCATGCCCTTCATCCATTGGCGCGACGTTACCGGTACGAGCGAACACTTTCACGAGACATTTCACGACGACGGGCCGAGCGATATGCGGGGCCTGCTCAAGGTCTACGCCGACGCTGGCGTCGATGCCTACATCCGTGTGGATCACGTGCCGGCGATGGCGGGCGAGCAGCAGGTCGACGCCAGCCCAGCCGGCAAGAACACGATGGCGGCGGGCTACGAGACCATGGGGCGACTGTTTGCCATCGGTTACCTCAAGGGCTTGCTCGAGGGGCAGGGCATCGAGTTCGAATGACGCCCCCATCCGGGCCCAGGACCTGCCTGCAGGAGACTCGTGCCGATCGGGGCTTCAGCATCGAGCGCGTCCGCAGCGCAGTTCCCAGACAGTCGGCACGGGTTGGAAGGGGCACGAGACCATCGACGCGTGGTGAACTTACGCCGTCAGGCGCACTCGTCGACGCATCTCCTCCGAAAGCCCGAGGTTCTCCCATGCCGATGCTCGTCGTGTCGTCCAAAGGCCAGATCGTGCTGCCCGTGGGTCTGCGCAACCGGCTGGGCTTGGGGGCGGGCGCCAGGCTCGAGGTGCTCGAGGAGCCAGACGGGCTGGAGCTGCGGGTCGTTCGGCCGGTGGTGACGACCGAGGTGGAGGCCCTCGCGGGCATGGTCACGGCGCCTGCCAAGGGTGCTCCGCGCCGCCTGGCGGACTTCGACGCCGCGTCGCTGCTGAAGCGGTCGCGCGGCGGCGCGGCATGACGGCCCTTGACGCCCACCTCCTCGCCCGGTTCTTCATCGACGATCCCGAGGACACGCAGGCCGCCAGGCAGCGGCCTGCGGCGCTCGCTGCGCTCAGCGAGCGCTGTTTCGTCTCGATCACGGTCCTGCCGGAGCTGGAATGGGTCATGCGCGGGTCTACGAACTGCCCGCCAAGGACATCTCCAGGGTCCTGAGGGCCCTGGCGGGCATCAGGCACGTCACGCTCGAGGACCGCGACGCGGTGCTGGCGGCGATCGACGCCTTCGACAAGGGCCTCGACTTCGCAGACGCCTTGCATTGGGCGCGCAGTACCCGGGCTGCCGCGTTCGCCACGTTCGACCGGCGGCTGGCGAAGAGGGCTCGCGCACTCGCGCTGGCGCCCCCTGCGGAACTGCTGGCCTGATGTCCGGGAGGCTCCGGGATCCCGCTGGCAAAACCGCTCGGCGCCTGCTTCGCGCGCAGTCGCGACTTTTCGAGGCCCGGGACAGGCTTTCTCCGGCCTGCGGCCGCCCTGACCCTATGGTCTCAGGCTCTCAGGGCCCCCCTCCTGCCCCGGCTCCGCCGCAAGCGCGCGCTCGACGACCTCGCGCGTCAGCGTGGGCGCGAAGGTGCGGATGAAGTCGAAGGCGTAGCCGCGCAGCCAGGCGTTGCGCTTGACCGCCACGCGCGTGGTGTTGACGGCGAACAGGTGGCGCGCGTCCAGGGCGACGAGGCCGCCGTCGCGCTGCTCGTCGTAGCCGACCGAGGCGATGATGCCCACGCCGATGCCGAGCTCGACATAGGTCTTGATGACGTCGGTGTCCATCGCGGCGAGCGCGATCTCGGGCGCCAGGCCCTCGCGGGCGAAGGCGGCGTCGATCTTGCGCCGCCCCGCGTAGCCGGGCTCGTAGGTGACGAGGGGCAACTGCGCCAGGCGCGCGAGCGTCAGCGCCCGGCCCGCGGCGGCCTCCTGGGCCAGCGCGTGGCCGGCGGGCACGACGACGACGTGGGTCCAGCGGTAGCAGGGCAGCGTCACGAGGCCGGGTACCTCGGCCAGGGTCTCGGTGGCGATGCCGATGTCGGCCTGGCCCTCGAGGATCTGCTGCGCGATCTGCGTGGGCGAACCCTGCTGCAGGTGCAGCGTGACGCCGGGGTGGGCGAGGCGGAAGTCCCGCACCGCGGTGGGCAGCGCGTAGCGCGCCTGGGTGTGCGTGGCCGCCACCGTCAGCAGCCCGTGCTCGCGGTCGGCGAACTCCGCGCCGGCGCGCTTGAGGTTCTCGGCCTCCTGCAGCAGCCGCTCGACGATGGGCAGCATGGCCTGCCCCGGCGGCGTCAGCCCCAGCAGCCGCCGGCCGGCGCGCACGAAGAGCTCGACGCCGAGCTCGTCCTCGAGCTCCTTGATCTGCCGGCTGACCCCGGGCTGCGAGGTGTGCAGCACCTCGGCCACCTGCGTCAGGTTGTAGCCCTGGCGCACGGTCTCGCGCACGGATCGCAGCTGCTGGAAGTTCATGGCGGGCAGTTGAGCCATCGGATTCTCCGCACGCGGGGACCGGGGTCCAAGGAAGGAAGTCGTCTGTGCTGATGCGCTGCGCGCATCAGGGCGGCCGGGGACTGCGACTGCGGTGGAGCGTCCGGCGCACGGCCAGGCGCGGCCGCAGGCTCATCTGTTCCCCGCATGAGCATAGGCGAGTTCCTTCGTTCCGGCAGCGGCAGGCGGCTCCTACAGTCCCGCGCACACTATGTACGCCTACACCGACTTCGACCGCCGCTTCGTCCGCGCCCGCGCCGCGCAGTACCGTGACCAGCTCGAGCGCCACCTGCGCGGCGAGCTCGGCGAGGAGGAGTTCCGCCCGCTGCGGCTGCAGAACGGCTGGTACGTGCAACGCCACGCGCCGATGCTGCGCGTGGCCGTGCCCTACGGCGTGCTGTCCGCGCCGCAACTGCGCCAGCTCGCCCGCATCGCGCGCGAGTTCGACCTGCAGGACGCCGGCACCCCGCGCGAGCGCGGCGGCTTCGGCCACTTCACGACGCGCCACAACCTGCAGTTCAACTGGATCCCGCTGGCGCGCAGCGCCGACGTCATGGACCTGCTGGCCGAGGTGGACATGCACGGCATCCAGACCAGCGGCAACTGCATCCGCAACATCACCACCGACGCGCTGGCCGGCATCGCGCCCGACGAGATCGTCGACCCGCGCCCGTACTGCGAGGTGCTGCGCCAGTGGAGCACGCTGCACCCGGAGTTCGCCTTCCTGCCGCGCAAGTTCAAGGTCGCCGTCAGCGGGGCGCGCGAGGACCGCGCCGCCATCCGCTGGCACGACGTCGGCCTGCAGCTCAGGCGCGACGAGACCGGGCAGGTGGGCTTCGAGGTCTACGTGGGCGGCGGCATGGGCCGCACGCCGACGATCGCGCCGCGGGCCCACCCCTTCGTGCCCTGGCAGCACATCCTCGTCTACCTCGAGGCCGTGGTGCGCGTCTACAACCTGTATGGGCGGCGCGACAACGCCTACAAGGCGCGCATCAAGATCCTGGTGCGGGCCGAGGGCGAGCGATACTTCGAGGCGGTGCGCCAGGAGTACGAGCAACTGCTGGCCGAGGACGGAGGGCGCGAGCACCTGATCCCGCAGGCCGAGTTCGACCGCGTGGCGGCCTGCTTCGTCGTGCCGGCGGGTGTGGAGGCCGACGACACCGACCGCGCCGCCGGTCGCAGGGTTGTGGCGGGGGCTGGCGCCGGTCACGGCGCGGACGCGGGCGCCGGTGCCGGCGCAGGCACGGCGGTAGCCGGCGATGCGCCCGCCGATACCGAAGGCGCCAGCACCAGCCCCTCGCCCGCGGGCTATGAGCGGTGGCTGCAGCGCAACGTCGGCGCGCACCTTGTGCCGGGGCTGCGCGCGGTGACGCTGTCGCTCAAGCGCGCCGGCCTGCCGCCGGGCGACGTGACGGCCGAGCAGATGGAGCGCGCGGCCGCGCTGGCCGAGCGCTACAGCGCCGGCGAGCTGCGCGTCTCGCACGACCAGAACCTGCTGCTGCCCTGGGTGCGCGCGGCCGACCTGCCGGCGCTGTGGCGCGAGGCGCGGGCGCTCGGCCTGGCCACGCCCAACGTCGGCCTGCTGACCGACATGATCGCCTGCCCCGGGGGCGACCTGTGCGCGCTGGCGAACGCGCGCTCCATCCCGGTGGCCGCCGAGATCACCGAGCGCTACCTGGACCTGGACCTGCAGCACGACATCGGCGAGATCGACCTGCACATCAGCGGCTGCATCAACAGCTGCGGCCACCACCACAGCGGCCACCTCGGCATCCTCGGCGTCGACAAGGACGGCAGCGAGTGGTACCAGCTCACGCTCGGCGGCTCCGACGGCTCGACGCTGTCGGGCGCGGCGGCGCCGGGCAAGGTGATCGGGCCCTCGTTCTCGGCCGACGAGGTGGCCGACGCGGTGGAGGCCGTGATCGACACCTACCGGCGCGAGCGCGCCGCGGCCGAGCGTTTCATCGACACCGTGCGCCGCCTCGGTGTCGCTCCCTTCCGCGCCGCGGCCGACGCGGTACGGCGCGAGACGGCGGCGCATTGAGATCTTCCGAGGCTCATGTCCGCTCCCGGCGTTCGCAAAAGATCCGTTCGGGCTCGGTACGAACGGGTACGCGCGTATCGCAACAACGTTCTCTTGAGACATGGCCCCTTTGCCGACCCGACGCCTGGAGTCTTTGATGAAGTTCGTCGATCCCACCCTGGACCCCTGGCGCGCCCTGCCCGAGGGTGAAGCAGTTGCCGAAGGCGCCGAGCCCGGCGACCTGACGCTGCTGAGCCTGGCGCAGTGGGAGGCACTGCGCGCCCGCGGCGCCGACCGCCTGCCTGCCGGCGCGCGCCTGGGCGTGCGCGTGCCCAACGACGCCGACGTCGAGGCCCTGCGCGCCGACCTGCCGCGCCTGACGCTGCTCGTGCTCGACTTCCCGAAGTGGACGGACGGGCGCGCCTACAGCCAGGCGCGCACGCTGCGCGCCCGCCTGGGCTGGCGCGGCGAGCTGCGCGCCGCCGGCCAGGTGCTGGTGGACATGCTGCCGCTGCTGCAGCGGACCGGCTTCGACGCGGTGCAACTGCGCCCCGACCAGCGCCTGGACTCGGCCGAGCGCGCGCTGCGCTTCTTCGCCGACCACTACCAGGGCGACGTGCTCGACCCCCGCCCGCGCTTCCGGCGCGAGGCGGTGGCGGTCTGAGGGGTGTCCGCCGTGCAGCGGGCTGTCCGGGCGGCGAAGTCGTGAGCGCCCGCCCCCACCCCGTGCTGCTCGTCGGCGCCG
>CAIRBF010000018.1 GCA_903876715.1 uncultured beta proteobacterium | reverse complement strand
TCACCGTCGCGGTGCAGCGTGGCGAGCCGCTGACCGAGGCACGGCTGGCGCCGGTGGGCGCGCGCGCCGGACTGTCGGCCGTGGTGCCGGAGGGCAAGCGCGCGATGACCGTGCGGGTCAACGACGTCGTCGGCGTCGCTGGCTTCGCGCTGCCTGGCACCTACGTCGACGTGCTCGTCAATACCCAGGACGAGGGTGGTCGGCGCGGCGATGCCGACCGCTCGATCTCCAAGATCGTGCTGGAGCGCATCCTCGTGCTCGCGGTGGCGCAGGAGGCCGACCGCGACGCGAGCCGGCCCAAGGTGGTCAGCGCGGTGACGCTGGAGGTCACGCCCGCGCAGGCCGAGAGGCTGGACCTCGCGCGCAGCGTCGGCACGCTCTCGCTCGTGCTGCGCAACCAGACCGACCCGCAGGCCGCGGCCACCGGCGGCGCCACGAAGGCCGAGTTGCTGGGCCTGACGACCGTGTCGTCGCCGGCGCCCGCGGCGCCCGCGCGCAAGCCGGTCCAGACCGCGCCGGCGCGTGCCCTCGCCACTGCGCCGCCACCCGTACCGCCTGCCCGGCCCGCGCCTGCGGCCGAGCCGGCGACCCCACCCAAGTCGTGCGTCGAGATCGTTGCCGGTCCGGTGCGCCGCACCGAGTGCTTCTAACGGCGACGCACGGCGGCTTGCCGTCCCCTGCGCCTCCTTCGCGCCACCCGATCCACCGTCGACGCTCGCGGCCTGTCCGTGGGGCCGTTGTGCCACTGCCTGCCTCCGACACCATGAAGCCCAGATTGCCCCATGCCCGTCCCGCCCCTGAGATCCTCCTCACCGCGATGCGCAAGCGCGCTCCGACTTCCGTTCGCGGCCGGGCGCTGGGCTTGACCCTGGGCGCCGTCCTCGCCTGGGGCGTCACTGCCGCGTGGGCACAGCCTGCCGCGCCGGCGCCAGCCGGTCCGGCGGTTCTTCCCGGCAGTCCCTGCCTGCAGGTGGAGGCCGCGCCGCCGGTGCACCTGTCGGTGGGCAAGTCCACCGTCTGGCGGCCGGCCGCACCCGTGCGCCGCGTGGTTCTCGGCAACCCCGAGCAGGCGCCAGCCGCGCGCAGCGGGCCGTCGGAATCCAGCGCTGACCGCACCCCGCGCCGTGAGGCCGTGGCCCGCACGGGCAGCGAACTGCGCCCGGGGGTGGCCGATGTCGATGTGCTGCTGCTGTCGCCGCGCGAGATCGTGCTGCAGGCACGCACGCTCGGGGCGACGAACCTGGTGCTCGCGGATGGCCTGGGGCACTGCACCGCGCTGGACGTCGTTGTCGGTCTCGACACCAGTGCGCTGCAGGCGCTGCTGGAGCGCCTGCTGCCGGCGGAGAAGGAGGTGCGCGTCACGCCGGCCTTCGACGGCGTCGTGCTCAGCGGTACCGTCACCGACAGCGAGGCGCTGGCGCGCGTGACCGAGCTCGCCCAGGCCTTCCTGCGCAGCCACGACGGCATCGCCCAGAACCCGCGCCTGGTGAACCTGCTCGAGGTCGGCGCGCCGCAGCAGGTGATGCTCGAGGTCAAGGTGGCCGAGGTCTCGAAGGCGCTGATCGACCAGATCGGCGTCCAGGTCAGCGGCTCGCGCACCCGCGGGCAGTGGACCTACACGCTGCTGGCGGACTTCCTGTCCGGCGGCAATGGCGTGCTCGGCGCGGCCAAGGCCGGCGGCGCCTTCGGCCTGAAGATCGACGGCCAGAAGGACCAGGCCCTGGTCAAGGTACTGGCCGAGCCCACGGTGATGGCGCTCAGCGGCCAGACCGGCAGCTTCCTGGCGGGTGGCAAGGTCTTCATCCCGGTCGCGCAGGACAACGGCACCACGGGCAACCGCACCGTGACGCTGGAGGAGAAGGAGTTCGGCGTCTCGCTGCGCTTCACGCCCACGGTGCTGGGCAACGGTCGTATCCACCTGCGGGTGCGGCCCGAGGTCTCGGAGCTGAACCGCGAGGGCATCGGCATCGTCGCCAGCGGCACGGCCGGCACGGCGGTGCTGCCCTCGTTCACCGCGCGCCGCGCCGAGACCACCGTGCAGCTGATGGATGGGCAGAGCTTCGCCATCGGCGGCCTGATCCGCAACAACGACACAGCCAGCATCAAGGCCTTCCCCTTCCTCGGCGAGCTGCCGATCATCGGCGCCTTGTTCCGCAGCACGCAGTTCCAGAACGACCGCTCGGAGCTCGTGTTCGTGATCACCCCGCGCCTGGTGCGGCCGCTGCCGGCCGAGTACCGCCTGCCGACCGACGGCTACGTGCCGCCGACACGCCAGGAGCTGATGCTCGAGGGCCGGCTCGAGGGCGGGCGCCGGGTCGAGGATGCGGCGCGCGAACTGCAGCGCACCCAGCGCAACGACCCCGAGGCCAGCCAGCGTCAGGGCCAGACCGTGGCACCGGTGGGCGTCCGCCAGCTGCCGCTGCCGGGACAGCGCGTGCCAGACGCCGGCGGGTCCCCGACGGGCGGCCGCATGCGGGAGACGCCGCTGCCATGACCGTGCTCGTGGCGGTGGTGCTGGCCGTCGTGCTGGGCTTCGCCGGTCTGGCCGTCGACGGCGGGCGCCTGTACCTTGCGAAGACCGAGCTGCAGAACGCAGCCGACGCCTGTGCGCTCGCGGCCAGCCAGGAGCTGGCCGGTGCGCCCGCCATCCCGCTGCAGGCTTTCCAGCGCGCCGAAGCCGCGGGCCTGGCCGTGGCGGTGCGCCACCGCGCGGACTTCCAGGGGGCGCCCATTGCGGCGACGCAGGTCGCCGTCCGCTTTTCCGACAACCTGCAAGGCGCTTCCTCGGCCTGGGCGGCCGCCGACGTCGCTGCGGCCACGGCCCGGTACGCGCGCTGCACGGTCAGCCGCGACCGCATCGCCCCCTGGTTCATGCAGCTCTGGGGCTTCGGCGAGCAGACCGTGACGGCCCAGGCGACGGCCACGCTGGCGCCGGCGCAGACAGCGTGCGCGATCCCGATGGGGATGTGCGCGCTCGGCACGGGCGCCGACCTCGGGTATGTGCGCAACAACTGGTACGGCGTGAACTTCTCCGAGGGCAACAGGAACAACTACACCGGCAACTTCCGCTGGGTGGACTTCGATCCCTCGGCCTCTACGCCGGGCTGCAGCGGCGGCGGCGCGCAGGAGCTGGCCTGCATCCTCGCCGGCTCCGGCCAGTGCACCGTGCCGCCGCCCCGGACCAGCGGCTCGTGCTCGAGCGCCGGGACCGGCAAGCCCGCGCCCGGCTGCGTCGGCCAGACCGGGAACATCAGTTCGCTCGAGACCGCCTACAACTCGCGCTTCGGCCTGTACCGCAACGGTAACGGCAACCCGCAGGTCGACACGGCGCCGCCGGACCACACCGGCATGGCCTATGGCTGGAGCGGCAGCCAGGGCAACTGGCCGCTCGGCCGCAATGCCTGGGGCGGCAGCGTGGCCGGGGTGCCCAACTATCAGGCCGCGCGCGCCGCCAACACCCCGACCTCCAACGTCGCCGGGCTGCAGCCGCCCTTCTACACGAACCCGTATTCGCCCTCGACGACGGCGCAGCACCGCGACAGCGGTGCGGCACGCCGGCTCGTGACCGTGCCCATCGTCGACTGTGGCAGCTTCGTGGGCAGCCAGCACGCGCCCATCCGCGCCTATGCCTGCGTGCTGCTGCTCGACCCCTATCGCAAGCAGGGTCAGTCGGTTCGCAGCCAGATCGAATACCTGGGCCGCTCCGACCAGCCGGGCAGTCCGTGCGCGAGCGGGGGCGTGCCGGGTGACCAAGGCAGCGTCGGCCCGCTGGTTCCGGCGTTGGTGCAATGAGGGCCGATCCGATGTGTCGCTTGAACCGGAACTCGTTTGCTGCTGGCCAGTTGGGCCGCACGCGCGGCGTCGCCGCGGTGGAACTCGCGCTCCTGCTCGTGCCCCTGCTGCTGATCGTCCTCGGTGTGGCCGAATTCGGGCGCGCGATCCACACCTTCAACACGCTGGGCAAGAGTGTGCGGGACGCAGCGCGCCACCTCGCGCAGTACGGGCCGGGTGACAGCGCCGTGCAGGGCGAGGCACGCTGCCTCGCGGTCTACGGTCGCGCCGATTGCACCGGATCCCCGCTGGCGGTGGGCTTGACGCCAGCAACGGTCCTGGTCTGTGACGCCTTGACCTGCCCGGCGACCCACGCGAACCAGCCTACCGGGCGTGGCGTGATGAACCTCGCCACCGTGACGATCGAGGGCTACGTCTTCACCAGCGTACTGGGCATCACGCTGCCTGGAAGCGGCGTCGCGCTGACCAACCGCCGCTTCCCGACGATCAGCGCCACCATGAGGGCACCGCTGTGAGTGGCGCCCCAGGACCGTGCCGCGTCCAGCCCGCCCCCCGTGGCAGTCAGCAGGACTTGGGACGGCCCGGCATGTTCTCGAGAGTACCCTTGCGTTCCCGGCTCCAGCGTGGCGCGGCGGCGGTGGAGTTCGCGCTCGTCACCGGCCTCGTGTGCGTGCTGCTGCTGGCTGGCGTGGAGGTCGGCCGGCTGTTGTGGACCTGGAACGCGGCCGTCGATGCCACGCGCCACGGCGCCCGGCTGGCTGTGGTCTGCGATCGCGACGACGATGCCGTCATCAGGGCCGTGCTCGCACGCGTGTCAGGGGTGCGCGCAGCCCAGGTCCGCGTAACCTGGCTCGACGCCTCGGGCCAGGACAGCGGCTGCACGGTCGCCGATTGCGCGGCCGTTCGGGTCGAACTCAGCGGCGTGGTGCACGAGGCCTTCCTGCCCGTGCCGGCCTTGCAGTCGCTGGCCATGCCCTCGTTCGCGACGACGCTGCGCCGCGAGGCCATGCGCAGCGCCGACAACGCGGCCTGTTCCTGAGGCTCACCGCCGTTTCCCCAACCCACGCCGACGCCCACCATGCCGACGAAGATCCTTTTGTTGTCCCCTCAGGCGCGCACCCTGCGGGCCTGGTCGCAGGCGCTCGACCTGGAGTCCGAGCTCGAGATCGAGGCCGTCGCGGGCGAGGCCGACGCGGTCACGCCCCTGCTCGATGTCGAGCCGCCCGACCTGGCGCTCGTGGAGTTGTCGGCGGGCACGTCGCTGGCCCAGGTCGAGCACTGGGCTGCCACGCACCCGCGCACCGACTTCCTGGCCGTCAGCGCCGAGACCGGTCCCGAGACGCTGCTGCGCGCGATGCGCGCCGGAGTGCGCGAGGTGCTGCCCGCGCCGGCCGCTCCCGACGCCGTGCTGGCCGCGCTGCGCCGCCAACTGCGCAAGCGCTTCCCCGCGGCAGCCGATCCGCGCGGCGCCACGGGCGAGGTCCTCGGGGTCGTGTCCTGCAAGGGTGGTGCGGGCACGACGCTGGTGGCGGCCAACCTCGCGCACCTGCTCGCGCGCCAGGGCCGGCGGCGTGTGTTGCTGATCGACCTGAACCTGCAGTTCGGCGACGCCGCGCTGTGCCTCACGACGCGGCCGGCGCCGCGCCACATCGCCGACCTCGCGCGCGACATCGGCCGGCTTGACGCTGAACTGCTGCGCTCCAGCCTGGTCGAGGCGGGCCCGGGCCTGTGGGTGCTCGCGGCGCCCGAAGATCCGACCCTGTCGGCCGAGGTCACACCGGCGCATGTGCGTCGCATCGTCCAGGTCGCGCGGGGTCTGCACGACCACGTGGTGCTCGACGTCGGCCGGCTGCTGAACCCGGTGACGCTGCAGGCCTTGGACCTGGCCGATCGTGTCTACCCGGTGCTGCAGCTGACCTTGCCCTTCCTGCGCGATGCCCAGCGCCTGAAGCGCGTGTTCGAAGGGCTGGGCTACCCGACGGACAAGATCCGGTGGGTCGTCAACAGACACCAGCCGGGAACGACGCTGACCTTGCGCGACCTCCAGCGCGCCCTGGGCACCGAGCGCATCGCGACCCTGCCCAACCAGTACGAGGTGGCCACGGCCGCCATCAACCAGGGTCGGCCGGTGGCCGAGGTGGCGCCGCGCAGCGCCTTGCAGCGCGGCCTGCAGGCGTTGACCGAGGCGGCGCCCCAGGCGCCGCAGGCGGACCGTACCCCGTCGTGGTGGGGCCGGTGGCTGCAGGCTGCACCGGTTGCGCGCTGAGGCAAGGACCATGTCGGCCCGCAGCAGTGCCCGCGGCGTCTTGCGTGCGCCTTCAGCCCCTCGACCTGCTTTCCTTGACGTGCATGCGAACCGAGATCGACCATGAACACGAACCTGCGTGACCGGCTGGGCCTGGGCGAGGCCCAGCGGGTGGAGCCCACGCTCGACACCGTCCACGAGGCGCCCGCTCCGGACGGGCTGCCCGACCGCTGGGCCGAAGTCCGGTCCCAGGTGCATGCGCTGCTGCTGGAGCGGCTGGACCTCGAGGCACTCGGGCAACTGTCGCCGCCGCAGATGCGACAGGCGCTGAAAACCGCCGTCGAGCGCCTGTTCGAGGACGAGCGACTGGCCCTGAACGCGGCCGAGCGCCGCCGCATCGTGACCGAGATGCAGGACGAGATGCTCGGCTTGGGCCCGCTGGAGCCGCTGCTGGCCGATGCCACCGTCTCCGACATCCTCGTCAACACGCACCGCCAGGTCTACGTCGAGCGCCGCGGCCGGCTCGAACTGACCCCGGTGCGCTTCAACGACGACACGCATCTGATGAAGGTCATCGACCGCATCGTCTCGCGCGTGGGCCGGCGCGTCGACGAGTCCAGCCCGATGGTCGACGCCCGCCTGGCCGACGGCTCGCGCGTGAACGCCATCATCCCGCCGCTGGCCATCGACGGGCCCATCCTGTCGATCCGCCGCTTTGCCGCCGACCCGCTGCGCATGGACGACCTGCTGGCGCTGGGCTCGCTGTCGGCGCCGATGGCGGCCTTCCTCGACGCGCTGGTACGGGCACGCGTCAACCTTCTGGTCTCGGGCGGTACCGGATCGGGCAAGACCACGCTGCTGAACGTGCTCGGCGCCTCGATCCCCGCCGGCGAACGCGTGGTCACGATCGAGGACGCGGCCGAGCTGCAGTTGCAGCAGCCGCACGTGGTGCGCCTGGAGACCCGCCCGCCGAATGTGGAGGGCCGCGGCGAAGTGGCGCAACGCCTGCTCGTGCGCAATGCCCTGCGGATGCGGCCCGACCGCATCATCGTCGGCGAGACGCGTGGCGCCGAGGCGCTGGACATGCTGCAGGCCATGAACACCGGCCACGAGGGCTCGATGACGACGATCCACGCCAACACTCCGCGCGACGCGCTCGCGCGGCTGGAGAGCATGATCGCAATGGCCGGCGTGGACCTGCCGGCGCGCGCCGCGCGCGCCCAGGTGGCCTCGGCCATCGGGGTCGTGGTCCAGGCCAGCCGGCTGTCCGACGGCACGCGCAAGATCGTCAGCATCCAGGAGCTCACTGGCAGCGAGGGCGAGGTCGTTTCGATGCAGGAGATCTTCTCCTTTCGCCAGACCGGGGTCGGCAGTGATGGCGGCGTCCAGGGCCACTTCGTCGCCAGCGGCATCCGGCCGCGCCACTGGGAGCAGCTCGTGACGCGCGGCGCCGGCTTGCCGCTGGAGGTGTTCGAGCCGACGGCGGTGTTGCCGCGCGCGGGAGCGGTCGCCGGCCACGGGCGCGCGCAACGGCCGGTCCTGACGGAAGCATTGCAGGGAGCTTGACCATGGTCTTTGGCTTCGACCTCTCCTTCGTGTTGTTCGTGGCGGTGGCCTTCCTGGCCGTGGTGTTGCTGTTGGAAGGCTCGTGGTTGGTGTGGTCCTCGCGGCATGGCCCGCAGGCGCGTCGGCTGGCGCAGCGCCTGCAGGCCCTCACGCTCGAGCCCCCGGCCGCCGCTGGCGATGCGGCACGGGTCCGCGCCGCGGGCGCGTTCCCGGCGCTGCAGGCGGCGCTGGCGCGCCACGCGGCGGGACTGGCGCTGGAGCGCTGGGTCGAGCTCGCGGGACTGTCGTGGCGGGCGGCCGACCTGCTCGCAGGTTCGATGCTGCTCGGGCTGGCGGTTGGCGCGGGCGCCGCACTCGCCACCGACCTGCCCGACCTGCAGGCGGTGTTGCTCGGCGCGCTGGCGGCAGGCGCGCCATGGTGGTGGGTAGCGCGCTGCCGCGCCCGGCGGCGCGTGCTCGTCGAGCGTCAATTCCCGCAAGCCCTGGACCTGCTCGCGCGCGCCCTGCGCGCTGGCCACGCCTTCTCCGCGGCGGTGCGCATGGCGGCGCAGGAACTACCCGACCCCCTGGTGCGTGATTTTCGTCTGCTGTTCGAGGAGATGAACTACGGCCTGCCCGTACCGGAGGCGCTGGACCGCTTCGCCCGCCGCGTGCCGCTGGCTGACGCGGGCTACTTTGCGGTGGCGGTCACGGTGCAGCGCGAGGCTGGCGGCAACCTGGCCGAGGTGCTGGACAAGATCTCGGGCATCGTGCGCGCGCGGCTGCGGCTGTTCGGCGAAGTCCGCACGATGTCGGCCGAAGGCCGGCTGTCGGCATGGATCCTGACCTTGCTGCCCTTTGTCATGGCCCTGGTCGTGCACCTCGTGCATCCGAAGTTCCTGGCCGTGCTCTGGACCGACCCGGCCGGGCACACCTTGGTCGCAGCGGCGCTGACAGGCATTGCGGTGGGCGTGTTGTGGATGCGGGTCATCATCCGCATTCGGGTCTGAGGGTATGAAAGCCGTTCCCACCATCAGCGCCTTCTCCAGGCGGACACCTCGACCCGTCGCCGCAGAGGCCTGCCCTGGCCCGCGCCGTGGCCGTGCTTTGCACCTGGAACCGGCGCGGTGGCATGCGCCTTTCGGGCACGGCGGAAGATGCTCAGCCAATGGATGCACAAGGAGGGCGGGGTGACCGAAGTCCTGATCCTGGCGCTGGCCTTCCTGGCCGGCGTGCTGCTCGTCGCTGAGGCAGCGGCGCTCTGGCTTGGCGAGGCGGCGCGCCGCCGCCTGCGACGGCTGGTCCCCGATGTCGCAGGGGCTGCCCCCGTCGAAGGCCCGGCGGGCAAGAGCCGTCTCTGGGCGGCGTGGGCCGCGTGGACGAGGCCGCTGCATCACCTTGCGGCACCGGCCGCGGCGTCCGCGTCGCCTGCGCCGCCCGTGTCGGGCACCTCGCCATCGGCCGCCGCGTCGGCGTCGCCGGCGGCCGCCGACGAGGTGGGTCTGGTGCGTCAGCGCTTCCTGCACGCGGGCATCCGCCACCCGCAGGCGGTGCCCGCCTTCTTTGGCATCAAGGCCCTGCTCACCCTGGTCCTGCCGGTGCTGACCTTCGTCGCCTGCACGCTGGCCGGCGTGCTGCCGCGCGGGCCGGCGCTGGCCCTGGCGCTGCTGCTGCCCGCCTCGCTGGGCTACTGGGGGCCGAACCTGGTGTTGGCGCAACGCGTGCGTGTGCGCCAGCGCGCCATCTTCGAAGCCTTTCCCGATGCGCTGGACCTGATGACGGTGTGCGTCGAGGCCGGGCTCGGTACCGAAGCCGCGCTGCTGCGCGTGGCTGCCGACCTCGCGCCCCAGAGCCCGACGCTGGCCGAGGAGCTGCGCCTGGTGAACCTGGAGCTGCGCGCCGGCGCGACGCGCGAACGCGCCCTGCGCAACCTGGCGCTGCGGACCGGGGTCGAGGAGGTGGAGGCCTTCGTCACCACCATCGTCCAGGCCGAGCGCTTCGGCACGCGCGTCGCGCAGGCCCTGCGCGTGCACGCCGACACGCTGCGTACGCTGCGCCGTCAGCGCGCCGAGGAGGCCGCGGCCAAGATCGCGCTGAAGCTGCTGTTCCCGCTGATCTTCTTCATCTTCCCGGCGCTGATGGTGGTGCTGCTCGGCCCCGCCATCCTGCAGATCCGGCGCGTGCTGCTGCCGGCCATGGGGGGTGGGGGGTGAGGCGAGGGCTGCGCGCCCCTCAGCCCCGCTCCCGCGCCCACTGCCCGAAGCTGCTCCCCGCTTGCGCGAGCCGCCTCAGCAGCGGCGCCGGTTCCCACCACACGCCGTGCTCGGCGTGCAGGCGCTCCACGGCGGCCAGCACGCGCGGCAGACCGATGCGGTCGGCCATGAACATCGGGCCGCCCTGGGCGGCGGGGAAGCCGTAGCCCGTGAGGTAGACGAGGTCGATGTCGCCCGGGCGCAGCGCGATGCCCTGCTCGAGCAGGCGCGCGCCCTCGTTGACCATGCCGTAGAGGCAGCGCTCGAGGATCTCCTCGGTGCCGATGGGGCGGCGTTGCCGGCCCAGGCGCTGCGATTCGGCGACGAGCCAGGCCTCGAACTCCGGGTCGCGCTGCGGCTCGCGCCGGCCGCTGTCGTAGCGGTACCAGCCGCGGCCGCTCTTCTGGCCCAGGCGGCCCTGCTCGACCAGCTTCATGATCAGGTCGTTCCAGCGCCGCGCCGGGTCGCGCGTGGCCATCTGCGCCTTGCGCGTGGGGTAGCCCACGTCGTTGCCGGCCATGTCGTGCACGGCGAAGATGCCCATGGCATAGCCGAAGCCCGTGAGCGCGGCGTCCACCTCGTGCGGCAGCGCGCCGTCCTCGACCAGGAAGTGCGCCTCGCGGTTGTACTGCCGGAACAGCGCGTTGCCGATGAAGCCGGGGTAGACGCGCGCCAGCACCGCCGTCTTGCCCAGGCGCGCGCCCAGCGCCATCAGCGTGGCGAGCACGTCGGGCGCGGTCTGCGCCGCGCGCACCACCTCGAGCAGTTTCATCACGTGCGCCGGGCTGAAGAAATGCGCGCCGGCCACGTCCTGCGGCCGCGAGGTGGCCGCAGCAATGGCGTCGATGTCCAGGCCCGAGGTGTTGGTGGCGAGCACGGCCCCGGGCCGCGCCACGGCGTCGATCTGCCGGAACAGCGACTGCTTGAGCACCAGGTCCTCGAACACGGCCTCGACCCAGAGGTCGGCTGCGGCGGCGTCGGCCAGCACCAGGGTGCCGCGGATCCGCGCCAGGCGCTCGTCCATGGCCTGCGCCGTCAGTCGGCCGCGCTGCACGCTGGCGGCGTACTGCTCGCGCACGCGGGCCAGGCCGCGCGCCAGGCCGGCGGCCTCGGCATCGACCAGCCAGACCTCGAGCCCGGCATTGGCGCAGGCCATCGCGATGCCGCCGCCCATGGTGCCGGCGCCCACCACGGCCACGGTGTGCACGGGGCGCGGCGCCACGCCGGCCGGCAGGCTGATGTCCGCGGCTTCGGCGCGCGCCTGCTCGATGTGCGCGGCCGCGCGTTCGCGGTCGGCGTCGGTCAGCTCGAACATGCCGGTCATGGGCTGTCCTTCGTGGGTGCCACCAGCGGCCGCGCCTTGCCCTCGACGAACTCGCGCAGGCGCTGCTCGACCTCGGGCGGGCGCGCCATCGCTGAGTTGAGCTGCTCGACGAAGAGGCCGTCGTCGTGCGAGAGGTCCTGCACGCGCGGCAGCACGTTGACGATCTTCCAGTTCGTCTCGATCGTGTTCTGCGCGATGCGCGCGGCCAGCTCGCGCGCCTTGGCCAGTGCGCCGCCGGGCGGGGTGACGTAGCGCACCACGTGCTCGGTCAGCGCCTCGGCGGGGTTCAGCAGCCGGCCGGTGAGCATCAGGTCGGTCATGACCGTGGTGCCGACCACGCGCTGAATGCGCACCGTGCCGCCGCCGCCGACGAAGATGCCGCGCTGCCCCTCGGGCAGGCCGAAGAAGGCGCTCTCGTCGCACACGCGCACGTGCGTGGCCATGGCCAGTTCGAGGCCGCCGCCGACGACCGCGCCGTGCAGCGCGCCGACGAAGGGGATGGGCCCGCGCTCGATCTCGTCGAACACCACGTGCCAGTTGTGGCGCTTGCGCTTGCGCGGCGGCACGATGCGGCCGGTGGCACGCGCCAGCGCCTCGGCGAGGTCCAGGCCGGCGCAGAAGTTGGGCCCGTTGCCGAAGAGGACGGCCACGTTCGCCTCCTCGTGGGCGCGCAGCACGGCCGCCTTCAGCGCGTCGATGACGGCGTCGTTGATCGCGTTGCGCTTGTCGGGCCGGTTCAGGCCGATCAGGGCGACCGGGCCGTCGAGCTCGTAGCTGACGAGTGGGGCGGTGTTGACGGCGGGAGCCTCGGGCAGCGCGGAGGGGGTGGGGGCTGTCGTCATGTCTCAGGACTCCGGCTTGAAGCCCGAGGCCTTGATCATCGGCTCCCAGAGCTCGAGGTCCTCGCGCTGCAGCGCCGCCATGGCCCTGCCGTCGCGGAAGTGCGGGAAGACCTGCAGGTTGTTCGTCAGCACCTGCCGCACCTCGGGCAGGGCGAGGATCTTCTGCACCGCGCGCTGCACACGCTCGATCTCTGCCGTGGGCGTACCGGCGCGCGCCCACAGGCCGGTCCAGGCGTCGCCGCCGGTGACGGCAAAGCCTTGCTCGACGAAGGTAGGGATATCGGGCATCAGCGGCGAGCGCTCCTTCGTGAACAGGCCGATGACGCGGATCTTCCCGGCCTTGTGGTGTGCCATCATGCCGTCCATCAGGCTGACGGCCGCCGGCACGTGGCCGCCGAGCAGGTCGGTCACCATCGGCGGCGAGCCCTTGTACGGCGTCACCGGCAGCTCGATGCCCGCGGCCCGGGCGAAGGCCACGCCGAGGAAGTGGTTCTGCCCGCCCAACCCCGGCGTGCCGAAGCTGGCGCGCTGGGGGTTGGCGCGCGCCCAGGCGACGAACTCGCGCGCGTTCGTCGCGCCGGTGGCGAGCGCGACGCCCATGCCCAGCGGGTATGAGGCCAGCGTGGCCACGGGGGCGAAGTCGCGCTCGATGTTCCACTTGACCTGGTGGCCGAAGATCAGCATCTGGAAGGTGGGCGTGGCGTTGGGCGCGACCATGTAGGTGCGCCCGTCGGCCGGTGCCGCGAGCACGGCGTCGGCGGCGAGCCTCCCGCCGGCCCCGGGCCGGTTCTCCACCACCACCGGCTGGCCCAGCTCGGCGCCCAGGCGCTCGGTGACGGTGCGCGCGATCGCGTCGGTGGCGCCGCCGGGCGGAAAGCCGATCAGCACGCGCACCGGGCCGGCGCCCGCCTGCGCGCGCGCGAGGCCGGGCAGGGCCAGGGTGGCGGCAGTCCCGAGCAGCAGGTGGCGGCGGCGCAGGGCAGGGTGGTTCATGAGGGGTCTCCGGTGCAAGGGGGAATGTTCAAGCGGTCTCGCACAACGCGCGCCAGTCGCTGCCGGCGGGAATGACGCCACCCACCGAGCGGATACGGCGGTAGTCGAGCTCCGGGCTGTCGGACAGCGTCGGCACCTGGCCGGCCTGGAACTCGCGCACGGAGCGCAGCAGCGCCTGGCGCACGCGCAGCACCGCGCCATCGGC
Source organism: uncultured beta proteobacterium (assembly GCA_903876715.1). Classification (GTDB taxonomy): domain Bacteria; phylum Pseudomonadota; class Gammaproteobacteria; order Burkholderiales; family Burkholderiaceae_C; genus Rubrivivax. Next base: position 10,367 of record CAIRBF010000018.1, on the reverse strand, counting down.
CGAGCACAGCTGCTCGTCGGTGCGGTCGACGATCGGGCCCTGGCTGATGAACATCGCGAAGTCCTCGGTGCCCAGGTGCTGGGGGAAGCCCGTGGCGTGGCCGCGTTTCATCAGGTCGCGGTTCTGGCCCCAGTTGTCCTCGGGACCGCCGGGCGGCAGCGGCGGGAAGTTCCACACGTCGGGCGATGCCGACATGTTGGTCATGCCCAGCGGTGCGCCGGGGTTGAAGTGCACGAACCAGGCGCGGTGCGTGACGTCGTCCACGGGCACGCTGAAGAAGACCGTGCTCGGCCCGCCGGGGTTCGGTGCGCAGATCAGGCCGTACCAGGGCATGACGAAGTTGTTGACGCGCGCGTAGACCTGCTCGTCGCCGGCCGGGCGCAGCGCGGCGTAGCGGTAGCCGTAGGGCCGCTCCTCGAACTCGAGCCTGGGCGCGATGGCCTTGTTCATCAGCAGGCGCTGGTTGCCGGCGCCGGCCGTCACCTGCGTCGACGACTCGTGCAGCACGCTCACGTGCGAGGAGTCCATCGAGGCCTCGACCCCCTGCACCCAGTTGGCGGGCACCTGCACGCTCGTGACCGCGCGCTGCGACTCGGGCAGGTCGACGAAGGGCAGCTCCGGGAAGCGCGCGGGCGTCTCGCCCTCGCCGAGCCAGGCCCAGACGATGCCGCCGCGGTCGACGGCGCGGTAGCGCCGGGTGCGCACGTGGGCGCAGAAGCGCTCCTGGTCGCCGGTGTGGTTGGGCGCCTCGACCACGGCGCCGCTGGCGGCGAGCTTCCAGCCGTGGTAGATGCAGCGCAGGCCGCCAGGCTCGTTGCGCGCGAGCGCGAGCGAGGCCTTACGGTGCGGGCAGCGCTCGTCCAGCACGCCGACCTCGCCGTCCGGGCCGCGGAAGGCCACGAGGTCGATGCCCAGCAGGCGCACGCGGTAGGGCCTGCCACCGGCCTCGAGCTTGCTCGACGGGATGGCGGGCAGCCAGTAGTGCTGGCGCAGCATCGCGCCCATGGGCGCGCCGTTCTCGACGCGCGTCAGCAGGTCGTTGTCTTCGCGGGACAGGGGCATGGGCGGCTCTCAGTCGGTGCGGTCGGAACGGAAGGCGCGGCTGTACAGGCGTCGGCAGTTGCACTCGAAGATGTCGGCGCGGTCCTGCGCGCTCAGCCACTCGATGCTCTCGATCACCGGCTTCATGTCGTCGTAGTCGCGTCTGCTCAGTGGGTCGCGCGCGCTGCCGGTGCCGGGCTTCTCGGTCCCGAAGACGACGTTGGGCACGCCCACCACCTTCAGCAGCAGCTCGATCGACTCCTTCGAGTAGTTGCAGGTGTCGAAGTGCAGCTGCCGCAGCTGCTCGTCGAAGCTGCGCTCCTCGCCCTTGCGCACGCTCCAGCTGCGAAAGCGCCCCATCTGGTAAGGGATGGCGCCGCCGCCGTGCGCGACGACGATCTTCAGCCCGGGGAAGCGGCGGAAGACGTCCGAGCCCAGCAGCGAGACAACGGCGATGCTCTCCTCGTTGATGAACTTCAGCGTGTAGGACTCGCGCGGGCTGCAGCTGCCGGCGGAATGGATCAGCCCCGGCACGTCCAGACGCGTCATCGCCTCGTACAGCGGGTGCCAGAAGGGGTCGCCCAGGCCGGGCGGCGGCAGCGCCGAGCCCTCGGTGGGGTCGGGGTTGATCAGGCAACCGACGAAGCCGAGCTGCTCGACGCAGCGCTCGAGCTCGGCCACGCAAAGCTCGGCCGGCGAGTCGTGCATGTGCTGCGGCAGGCCCGCGACGCCGCGGAAGCGGTCGGGGAACATCTGCACGACGCGCGCGATCAGGTCGTTGCAGTGGCGCGTCCAGATCTCGGTCACGCGCGCCGGCTTCACCGAGTGCATCTGCAGGTAGGGCCGGGGCGAGATGAACTGCACGTCGGTGCCGACGCGGTCCATGATGGCGAGGATCTCCTCGGCCACCTTGCGCACCGCTTCGTCGGGGATCTTGGGCGGGACGGACGGGTTGCCGCGGCCGCCGACGAGTTCGGCCATGAAGCGGAAGCTCTGCGGCGGCATCACGACGTGGGCATGGGAGTCGATGATCACGTGGGGCCTCTTGGGTAGGAGCCGATGGGCTTCGGGGTGCCGCGCCGCTGGCGACGCGGGACGGGCGCGTCATCCGTGCTCGGGACTGTCGCGCTCGAAGAAGCTCGCCGGCACGGTGGCCAGGAACTCGGAGAAGCCGGTCGTGCCTGCGGGCACGTGCAGCAGCATGGCCTGGGCGGCGGCGGTCTCGTCGCCGGCCTGGACCGCGCGCGCGATGCGCAGGTGTTCCTGCAGCGAGCGCGCGAGCTGCGCCCGGGTCTGGAAGTCGCGCACGCGGTAGCGCTGGATCAGGCGCCGCGCCTGGCGGATCTGCTCGGCGATGACGGCGTTGCGGCAGCCGGCGTACAGCGCCTCGTGGAATACCGCGTTGGCCAGCGCGTACTCGGCGGCGCCGCCGGTGACAGCGGCTTCCTGGCAGCGCGCCAGCGCCTCGTCGAGCCTGCGCGTGAGCTCGGCGTCCACCCGGCGGGCGGCGAGCTTGGCCGCCAGCGACTCCAGCTCGGCGATGAACTCCAGCGTCTCGCGCAGCTTGGTGATCGACAGGCGCGCGACGGTGACGCCCTGGCGCGGCGCGATGCGCACCAGGCCCACGGCCGCGAGCTGCTGCAGGGCCTCACGCACGGGCGTGCGGCTGACCTCGAAGCGCGCGGCCAGCGCGCGCTCGTCCAGCGGCGCGCCGGGGGGCAACTGGCCGGATTCGATCTCTTCCTGGAGGACCGCGCGGATGTCGGCTGCACGGCCCGGGCGGGTGCGGGCCGCGGCCGGCTCGTCGTCGGCGGAAGGGATGTCTTGGAGCAGGGGGGGGTCGAGGTTCACGGCATAAAGAATGCCACGAAGCAGATGTGGCATACATTAGGGAAAGTCCCAGGGTCGGCCATTTTTGCACCAGGAAGCTTTCCGTACATGAGAGATAAATAATTGTCTTGTATAAGCTTTTCTCTGATTGCCTTGATACCTTTGCCATCTTCCGGGCAGTCGCCTCTTCCTAATTGGCATCCTGATTTGTGTTTCTGGCGTATTGACAAGATGTTCTGGTATGCCAGACTTCGGTTGTGGACACACTGAATACCGCCCCCGCCGACGACGCTCCCCGCCCCCTGGACGCCCTGCTGCGTCCCCGCTCGATCGCGCTCGTCGGCGCCTCGGCCGACCTGCGCTCCTTCGGCGGCTTCGTGCTCGGCAACCTGCTGCGCTTCGGCTATCCAGGGGCGCTGCACCTGGTCAGCCGCAGCAGCGCGCAGATCGAGGGCCGCGATTGCGTGAAGACGGTCGACGAACTGCCCGAGGGGTTGGACCTGGCCGTGCTCGCCATCCCCGAGGCTGGGGTGCTGGAGGCGCTGCGCAGCCTGGCCGCGCGGGGCTGCCGCAGCGCGGTGATCTTCGCCTCGGGCTATGCCGAGGCGGGCGAAGAGGGTCGCGCGCGCCAGCAGCAGCTGGCCGACCTGGCGCGCGAGACCGGCATGCTGCTGCTCGGGCCCAACTGCATGGGCTACACGAACTACCAGGACGCCGTGCCCTTGACCTTCGAGACGCTGCCGCTGGAGCGCGCCGAGGGCCGGCCCGGCATCGGCGTGCTCGCGCAGAGCGGGGCGATGGCGGCCAACCTGCGCGACGCCTTCCTCGGCCGCGGCCTGGTCGTGCCCTGCGTCTGCTCCACCGGCAACGAGGCCTCGGTCACGGTGGAGGACGTGCTGGCGCATTACTTGGCCGACGCGCAGGTTCGTGTCGTCGCGCTCTACGCCGAGCAGATCCGCCGGCCGCAGCTCTTCCTCGCGCTCGCGCGGCAGGCGCGGGTGGCCGGCAAGCCCATCGTGCTGCTGATGCCGGGGCGCAGCGCCCGGGCGCGCGACGCCGCGGCCTCGCACACCGGCGCGCTGGCCGGCGACCACGCGAGCGCCAGCGCCCTGCTCAAGCGCGAGGCCGTAGTGCTGGTGGACACGCTGGACGAACTCTTCGACACCAGCGTCGTGCTGCTGCGCCACCCGGTGCCGCCCGCGGGCGGCACGGCCTTTGTCACGGGCTCCGGCGCGATGAAGAACCTCGCGCTGGACTTCGCCGACGACATCGGCCTGCCGCTGCCGTCGCTGTCGGCGCCGACGACCGCCGCGCTCACGTCCCTGCTGCCGGGCTACGCGGTGGCCGAGAACCCGCTCGACTACACCACGATCGGTGTGCGCCAGCCCGGCCTGATCGGCGAGCTGATCCACACCATGCTCGCCGACCCGGCCATCGGCAGCGGCGTGCTCAGCATCCCCGTCGGCCCGGTGATCGCGCAGCGCGACAAGGCCGAGCACATCGTGCCGGCGCTGGCACGCGCGGCCAAGCCCACGCTGCTGGTGCTGACCGGCGACGCCGCGCCGATGGAGCCCTTCTTCACCGAGGCCATCCGCACCAGCGGCGTGCCGCTGTTCCGCTCGCCTGACCGCGCGCTGCGCGCGCTGCGGCGCGTCGCGGCCTACGGCGAAGCGTTGGCGCGCGCCACCCGGGCCGCCACGCCGGCGCCGCAGGCCCTGCCGCTGCCGGGTCCGGTGCCGGCCAACCGCCTGTATGCCGAGCACCAGGGCAAGGCCTGGCTGGCGGCGGCCGGCATCCCGGTGCCGCCGGGGGCGCTGGCGCGCGACCTGGACGCTGCCCTGGCCGCAGCCGGGCGCATCGGCTACCCGGTGGTGCTGAAGGCGCAGGCCAGCGAGCTGCCGCACAAGAGCGATGTCGGCGGCGTCGTCGTCGGCCTGGCCGACGCCGCCGCGCTGCGCGCGGGCTGGGCGCGGCTGCACGAGAGCGTGGCGCGGCACCGCTCCGAGCTGGTGCTCGACGGCGTGCTGGTCGAGGCCATGGGCGCGCGCGGCGTCGAGCTCGTCGTCGGTGCGCGCCGCGACCCGCAGTGGGGCCCGGTGGTCCTGGTCGGCCTGGGCGGCGTGTGGATCGAGGCCTTGAAGGACGTGCGCGTGCTGCCGGCCGACCTGGCCGAGGCCGACATCGTCGACGAGCTGCGCCAGCTCAAGGCCGCGCCGCTGCTGGACGGCATCCGCGGCGCCGCCGGGGTGGACCTCGGCGCGGTCGCGCGCGTGGTCGCCGCCATCGGCGCGCAGATGCGCGCCAACCCTGCGCTGGCCGAGATCGACATCAACCCGCTCGTCGGCCGGCCCGACGGCGTGCTCGCGCTCGATGCCCTGCTATGCGTGAGCGGCGGGGCGGGCACGGCTTCGGCCTGAAGACCGTCATGAGACTCGCCTACTCCCCTGCCGACGAAGCCTTCCGCCAGGAGGTGCGCGCCTTCGTGCGCGAGCGCCTGCCGGCCGACATCCGGCGCAAGGTCGAGCTCGGCCTGCGGCTCGAGCATGCCGACTACGTCACCTGGTTCCGCATCCTCGAGTCGCGCGGCTGGCTCACGCCGGGCTGGCCGGTGGAGCACGGCGGGCCGGGCTGGGGCCCGTTGCAGCGCCACATCTTCGACGAGGAGACGCTCCTCGGCGGCGCGCCGCGCATCGTCGCCAGCGGCATCCAGATGCTGGGCCCGGTGCTGATCGCCTACGGCACGCCGCAGCAGAAGGCGAAGTACCTGCCCGACATCCGCGCCAGCCGCACCTGGTGGGCGCAGGGCTTCAGCGAGCCGGGCGCCGGCTCCGACCTCGCCGCCTTGCGCACCACCGCCGTGCTCGAGCCTGACGGGCAGCACTTCGTCGTCAACGGCCACAAGGTCTGGACGTCCTACGCGACCTGGTGCTCGATGATGTTCGCGCTGGTGCGCACCGACCCCGGCGCCGCCAAGCCGCAGGAAGGCATCAGCTTCCTGCTGATCGACATGGCCTCGCCCGGCGTGACCGTGCGCCCGATCCGCATGCTCGAGGGCGGCACCGACCTGAACGAGGTCTACCTCGACCAGGTGCGGGTGCCGCGCGAGAACCTGGTGGGCGAGCTGCACCAGGGCTGGAGCTACGGCAAGTTCCTGCTCGGGCACGAGCGCACCGGCATCGCCGGCATCGGCTCGTGCAAGCAGCAGCTCGCGCGGGCGCGCGCCCTGGCCACGCGCCAGGGGCTCTCGGGCGACCCGCTGCTGCGCGCGCGGCTGGCGCAGTTCGAGACCGAGCTGATGGCGCTCGAGATGACGGCGCTGCGCCTGCTCAGCCGCGGCCAGCGCAGCCGCACGCCCGAGGTCGAGGCCTCGATGCTCAAGGTGCTGGGCACCGAGTTGCGCCAGGCCCTGTACGAGACCCTGCTCGAGATCGGCGGCCCGGACGCGCTGCCGTTCTCCGCCGAGGCGCAGTTCCTCGAGGCCTGGGCCGGCGCAGCCGGGGAGGGCGCGGAGGGCGCGCCGCCGCTGCCCGTGGCCGCCGAGTGCGCGACGCTCGCAGCCAATGCGCTGGACAGCCGCAAGCTCTCGATCTATGGCGGCAGCAACGAGGTGCAGCGCAATCTGATCGCGCGCGCCGTGCTCGCGGCCTGACGAACGGACGGACCGATGGACTTCAGCCTCGACGACGACCACCTGGCCCTGCGCGACGCGGTGCAGCGCTGGGGCGAGGCCGAGCACCCGGCGCATGCCCGGGGCGCCGCGCCCGATGCCGAGACCGCCGCGCGGCGACGCGCCGGCCTGGCCGGCCTGGGCCTGCTCGGGCTGCACGTGGACCCGGAACACGGCGGCCTGGGCCTGGGCCCGGTGGAGGCGCTGCTCGCGGCCCAGGAGCTTGGGCGCGTGCTCGGCGACGCCGGCTTCCTGCCCACGGCCGTGATGTCCGCGGCGCTGCTCGCCGAGGCCGGCAGCCCGGCACAGCGCGCGCGCTGGCTGCCGGCGCTGGCCGAGGGCCGGCTCGGCGCCGCGCTGGCCTGCCAGGAGCCGGGTGCGCGCTGGGCGCTGGAGCAGGTGCGCTGCAGCGCCTGCCCGCTGCACGAGGGCTGGCGCCTGGACGGCCGCAAGGCCCTGGTGCTCGGTGGCGACACCGCCGACCTGCTGCTCGTCGTCGCCCGCCCCGCGGGCGACGTGGCCGATGCCGAGGGCCTGACGCTGTTCGCGCTCGACGCCGCCACGCCGGGCCTGCAGCGCCTGGGCCACGACACCGTGGACGGCCGGCGCGCGGCCACGCTCGTGCTGGATGGCGTCGAGGCCGGCGCCGACCGCGTCATTGGCCCCCCGGGTGGCGCGCTGCCGCTGGTGCAGCGTGCCGTCGACCGGGCCGAGGCCGCGCTGTGCGCCGAGGCCGCCGGTGCGCTCGACGCGCTGCTGCAGCTCACGTCCGAGCACCTGCGCACGCGTCGCCAGTTCGGCGTGCCGCTGGCCAAGTTCCAGGCGCTGCAGCACCGCGTGGCCGACATGGCCATGGCCGTGGAGCAGCTCAAGTCCATGGCCTGCGCCGGCGCGCTGGCCCTGCAGGCCGACGACGCCACCGAGCGGCGGCGCTTGTTGTCGGGCGCGAAGGCGCTCACGGCCCGGCTGGCGCGCCGCTGCGCGCTCGACGCGATCCAGCTCCACGGCGCGATGGGCATGACCGACGAGTGCGTCGCGAGCCGCTACGCGCGTCGCCTTCTTGGCATCGGCGCCTGGTTCGGCGATGCCGCGCACCACCTCGAACGCGTCGCGCAGTGCGGCGACGCCCCGCTCCCCACCCCCTGAACAGCACCCCTAGGAGACCGACGATGACCCCGACCCGCATCGCCCGCCGCGGCCTGCTTGCCCTCGGCTGCGCCCTCGCGCTCGGCGCCCAGGCGCAGAGCGACAAGCCCATCCGTATCCTCGTCGGCTTCCCGCCGGGCGGGGCCTCGGACGCAATCGCGCGCGTGCTGGCCGATCGCCTGCCCGCGGTGCTGAAGCAGCCGGTGGTGGTGGAAAACCGGCCCGGCATCGGCGGCCGCCTCGCGGCCCAGGCCGTCAAGAACGCGGCGCCCGACGGCCTGACCTACATGGTGGCGCCGAACGCCACCTTCGTCTTCCAGCACCTGACCTACCCGGTGGAGGTGCTGGGCTACGACATGAACAAGGACTTCACCTCGGTGGCGCGCATCAACGCCTACCCGATGGCGATGGTCGTCAGTGCCTCCACCGGCGTGAAGAACGCGAAGGACTACCTCGCCTGGCGCAAGACCGCGGCCGGACAGCCGACCTTCGGCACCGCAGGCCTGGGCGGCGACACGCACTTCAACGGTCTGCAGTTCGGCAAGGCCGCCGGGATGCCGATGGAGGTGGTGCCCTACCGCGGCAACGGTCCGCTTGTGATCGACATGGTCGGCGGGCAGATCCTGGCCGGCAACATGGTCGCCGGCGACGCGCTGGCCCAGGTGAAGGCGGGCAAGCTGAACTTCGTGGGTGTGTTCGCGCGCCAGCGCTCGGCGCTGCTGCCGGACGTGCCTACCATGACCGAGCAAGGCTACGACACCGGCGGCGACGATGCCTGGATGGGGATGTGGGGCCCGGCGCGGCTGGCGCGGCCCGAGCTCGAGCGCATGCAGGCGGCGCTGCGCCAGATCCTCTCGCAGCCGGACGTGAAGGAGCTGATGCTCACCCGCTTCCTGCAGGTGGCCGACTACCAGCCCGGCAGCGAGGTGGACAGGCAGCTCGCCGCCGAGCTCGCGCACTGGGGCCCGATCATCAAGGCCTCGGGCTTCAAGCCCGCCCCATGAGCCGGGACGTCGCGATGTCGCTGAACGGCCGTGCCGCCATCGTCGGCGCCTACGAACACCCCACGCGCAAGGCCGACGGGCTGTCGGTGCTGCGCCTGCATGCCGACGTGGCGCGCGGCGCGCTGGCCGACGCCGGGCTCACGAAGGACGACGTCGATGGCTACTTCTGCGCCGGCGACGCGCCCGGCCTGGGCACGGCCACCGTGGCCGAGTACCTGGGCCTGAAGCTGCGCCACCTGGACAGCACCGAGTCCGGCGGCTCGGCGCCGCTGCTGCACGTGGCGCACGCGGCTGCCGCCATTGCCGCCGGGCGCTGCAACGTCGCGCTCATCACGCTGGCCGGCCGGCCGCGCGCGCAGATGGAGGAGGCCAAGGCGGCCCACGCCGCCGGCGGGCGCAGCCCGCTCGCGCTGCGCCCGCCCGACCCGGACTGCCCCGAGCTGGCCTTCGAGCTGCCCTACGGCCCGGCGACGCAGAACCTCTACGCCATGGTGGCGCGCCGCCACATGCACGAGTTCGGCACGACCAGCGAACAGCTCGCGTGGATCAAGGTCGCCGCCTCGCACCATGCGCAGCACAACCCGCGCGCCATGCTGCGCCAGGTGGTGACGGTCGACGAGGTGCTGGCCTCGCCGCTGGTGTCCGACCCGCTGCACCGGCTGGACTGCTGCGTCATGAGCGACGGGGGCGGCGCGCTCATCGTCACCCGGCCCGAGATCGCGCGCTCGCTGCGCCGGCCGCTCGTGCTGGTGCGCGGCACCGGCGAGGCCATCCGCCACCCGATGGGCGGGCGGGTGGACCTCACGGTCTCGGCGGCGGCGCAGTCGGGGCCCGCGGCCTTCGCCGAGGCGGGGGTCGGGCCGGCGCAGATCCAGTACGCCTCGCTCTACGACAGCTTCACGATCACGGTGCTGATGCAGCTCGAGGACCTGGGCTTCTGCCGCAAGGGCGAGGGCGGGCGCTTCGTGATGGACGGCAACCTGATCTCGGGCGTGGGCCGCCTGCCCTTCAACACCGACGGCGGCGGCCTGTGCAACAACCACCCGGCCAACCGTGGCGGCGTGACCAAGGTCATCGAGGCCGTGCGCCAGCTGCGCGGCGAAGCCCACCCCGCGGTGCAGGTGCCCGGCTGCACCTGGGCCCTGGCCAGCGGCATCGGCGGGGCGCTCGCCTCACGCCACGTCGCCGGCACCCTGATCATGGAGCGTGTGCAATGAGCCGACGCATCCCCGCGCCGAAGGTGCTGCCCGAGACGCTGGCCTACTGGCAGGCGGCCGACGCCGGCCGGCTGCTCGTCAAGCGTTGCACCGCCTGCGGCGAGCACCACCACTACCCGCGCGACATCTGCCCCTTCTGCTGGAGCGAGGCCACCGAGTGGCGCGAGGCCGCCGGCACCGGCACCGTCTACAGCTTCAGCACCATGGGGCAGGGCGAGGCCGCCTACACGCTGGCCTACGTGCAGCTCGACGAGGGCCCGGTGATGATGCGCACTCTGGTCGGCGCCGTCCCGGCGTCCTGGACGGTGGGCCGACGCGTGCGCGAGGTCTTCGCTCCGCGCGAAGGCGGGCACGCGGTGCCGGTGTTCGAGCCCGCCTGAGGCGATGGGAAACATGCCCAAGCGCCCCGGCGCCCTCAGCCGCTACACCGTCATCGACGCCACGCGCGTGCGCGCCGGCCCG
>CAIRBF010000017.1 GCA_903876715.1 uncultured beta proteobacterium | reverse complement strand
GCGAAGCTGCTGGTGACGGCCGGCGCGGCGGTGGGCACGGGCACGAACGCGCTGGAGACGGCGGTGGGCGTGCTGAGCGCCAAGACCACGACGGGTTCGGTTTTCGTGACCGAGGCCGATGCGGTGACGGTGGACGCGGTGAGCCTGAGCGTGAACCGGGTGGCGGCCGACGGCAGCACGGCGACGACCGGTACGGCGGTGAGCCAGGAAGACCTGGCCAGCGGCGCCGACCTGGTGCTGGTGACGCTGAACGGCGGCATCACGACGACACTGGGCACGGGCGAGATCGCGGTGGCGGCGGACCTGCTGCTGAGCGCGGGCGAGACGGCGGAGGCCACGGTGGCTGACGTCGTGCTGAACGCAGCCCTGCGCAGCACGGGCGGTCACCTCAGCGTGATCGCCAAGGACGGCGTGAGCCTGAACCACGTGACGGCCGACCTCACGACGGCGGGCGGCACGGTGGACGTGCAGGCCGACGCCGGGGTGGCGATGGTCGATGGGGCGGTGATCACCAGTGCGGGCGGCGCGGTGCGCGTGCAGGCGCTGGGTGGTGACGTCACCGTGGGCGAGATCGCCGCGGGCGCAGGCAGCGTGGCGCTGCTGGCTTCGGGCAGCGTGCTCGATCTGGCCGATGCGGACGCGTTGGACGTGACGGCGGCGAAGCTGCTGGTGACGGCCGGCGCGGCGGTGGGCACGAGCGCCAACCACCTGGAGACGGCCGTGGGCGTGCTGAGCGCGAAGACGACCACGGGTTCGATCTTCGTGACCGAAGCCGATGCGGTGACGGTGGACGCGGTAAGCCTCACGGTGAACCGGGTCGCGGTGGATGGAGTGACGGCGACGACGGGCACGGCAGTGAGCCAGGAGGACCTGGTCAGCGGCGCGAACTTGGTGCTGGTGACGCTGGACGGTGCGCTCACGGTCCGGAACGGGGTTTCCGGGTCGGGCGTCGATGCGGCCGGTCACGTGCTGCTGCAGGCCGGCGAAAGGGTCGAGTCCACGGACGCCAGGCTCGTGATCGAAGCGCCGGTCCGCAGCGTGTCCGGCTCGGTCACCTTGTCGTCCGCCGATGACGCCGCCTTCGGGCAGTTGGGCGAGGTCCGGGCGCAGGGCGCGGGCGGTACCGTGGATCTGCAAGCCGCGGGCTCGGTGGTCATGAGCAGCGGCCAGGGTGTGCTGCGTTTCGAAGGCGCAATCACTGCCGCCGGTGACGTCCGCATCGAATCCGGTGCCGACATCCGTGTCGGGTCCGTCACGACCTCGGGGAATCTGGCGCTGATCGCCGGCGGCTCCATCGTCGATGGCGATGCGCAGGACGACATCACAGCGGCCGGACTGCTCATGCGCAGCGGTGTGGCGGGCGGCATCGGCGCGACTGACGACACCTTGGACGTGGCCGTGTCGACCCTGACGCTGAGCGCCGGGGCCGGCGGGGCCTACATCAGTGAGGCTGTCGGCCTGGTGGTCGATACCGTGCAGGTCGACGTGGCGCGTCTGGCTGCCGATGGATCGACCAGCCGGCCTGCGGCCGCGTTGGAAGACCTCGCGGTGACGAACGGCATGCTGGTGGTGCAGGTCAAGACGGGCGACCTCACCGTGCGCGCCGGCACGGCAGGCACGGGCGGTGTCGCGGTCACCGGGTCCGCGGTCGGCCAGGGTGGCGCGCTGCTGCAAAGCGTAGCCGCCGCGGTGGTGCTCGACGCAGGCGTCGAAGCCACCCGTGCGGTGAACGTGGTGGCGGGCACCTTGCTGACGCTCACAGCCTATGGTGATGTGTCGGCCACCAGCGGCGCTGTGGACTTGCGCGCAGGAACCACGGTGACGATGGATGCGATCGGCACGCGCGTGGCCGCTGCCCAGGACATCCGCATCGAAGCGGGCACCGACACGGGCAGCGCGGCGGCAAAGGACATCCGTCTGGGTGTCGTCTCGACACCGGCAGACGTCACCCTGGTGGCGGCCGGCTCGATCATCGACGGCGACACCGCGGTCGACATCGAGGCGCGGAATCTTCGGATGGCCACCGGTTCCAACGGCGGCATCGGCCAGTCTGGCGATCCGCTGGAAACCCGTGTCCAGGGCCTGAGCTTCACCGCCGGTCTGGGCGGGGCATCGATCAGCGACGACAACAGCCTCGCCATCGTCGGTGGCGGCGTGACGTCGTCCGGCGACGTGTCCATCGTGACCCGTGACGCCGACCTGACGCTCGACGCCGACCTGACGCTGACGGGTGGCGCCAACCTGAACCTGCAGGCTGCGCAAGGCTCGGTGCTCCAGACCGCGTCAGGCAGCGTGTCCACCGACAGCGGCGACGTCACCATCGACGGGCTCGACGGCGCCAGCGTGGCGCGCGTTGGCTCCGACTCGGGGGAGGTCATCGTCCGCACCACCAACGGCGGCTTCGAGGTGCCTGCGGCGACGGCGGGCGCACCCGCCGTCGACTACGGCGACCAGCCGGTGCGGGTGCAGGCGGTGTCGGTGGACATCGCGGCGCCGATGAGCGGCAGCGGCAGCCTCGAGCTGACGACGCCGGGTCAGACGGTGTCCCTGCTGACCTCGCCTGGCACCGAGCGCGTGCAGGTGGCGCTGCCGGCCACGCCGGCGCTGCCCATCGTCATCGGCGACACCACCGCCGGCAACGGCGGCGTGCCTGTCGAAGGCCAGGATCCCGGCCTGTTCATCGACAGCCGCGAAATCGGCCGCATCGGCGGTGACTTCGAGCGCATCGTGATCGGCACCCAGGATCCGACGCAGACGATCTGGCTGCAGTCGCCCTGGACCGGTACGCGCTTCGAGCCGGTGGTCTTCCGCGATCCGCTCGTGCTCGTGGCGGCGGGTTCAGCGCTAGGCGCCGGCGGTCAGAAGCTCGCAGCGGGCGAGGTTCGCATCCGTGGCGACGTCAGCGGTGAGGGTTTGACGGTGTGGGGTTCCGGCTCCACCACCCACCTCGACCAGGCGACGCTGCGGCAGGCTGGCGATGTCCTGATCAGTGACACGCTGATCGTCGAGCGCGACTCGTCGATCGAGGTCACGACCCCGAACGGCGTGATCGAGTTGCGCGGGTCGGTCGTCGTGCGCTCTGGTGTCACGCTGACCCTGTCGGCGCACGAGTTGCGACTCAGTGGCGATCCAGCGGCAGGCGTCGACCGTCTGACGCTCGAGGCCGGGTCGACGCTCGTTCTCGGCACGACCCGGGTGACGGTCGGCGTCGACATGGTCATCGACGGAGGCGGCAGCGGCACGCTGCGCCTGGTCGGACCGACCGTGGCTGGGGCGGTGACCTCCTTCGACCTGCCTGCGTTGGACCTGCAGACGCTGGCCGGCCACATGGCCGACGACAGCTTCTCGGCGATCCACGTGGGCGTCGAGACCGTCGATGCCACGGTGCGCTCGCCCGTGCTCTGGTCAGAGGGTGCCGACACGGTCACGCTGCACGGTCAGACCACGCGGCTGGGCGCGCCGGCCACGCCGTCCACCTGGGAGATCGGCGGGCAGACCACCATCCGGTCGGTCGGCGGCGATCTCGAGGTGCATGCGGCCCTGCAGTCGAGCAACGGGGCGTTCATCGCCCTGGAGACGCCGGACGGCGCGGTGCGGATGGCGCCGGGCTCGTCGATCCGCACGCAAGGCGGCGTGGTCTCGATCGAGGCCGCTGAGGGCGTCCAGGTGACGACTATCGACGCGTCCTGGCAGGTGGGCGGCACACAGCTCGCCGGCGCCGTGGCGCTGGATTCGCCGGCCGGCACGATCAGGCTGACCGAGCCGGGCTCGGCGGGCCTTCGCGCCCAGAGCGTGTCGATGTACGGCTACGGACCGCGTGTCGGTTCACCGGTCGCGGCCTCGGTGCTGGCCGTGCAGGCCGAGCGCCTGCAGGTGTCGGCGCCTCGGGGTACGGTCTTCGAGAGCACCGGTGCGGGCGGTCGGTCGGCCTATGATCTGGTGGACCGGGGTGCGGTCTACAGCCAGGCGCAGATGCTCGCCGGGCGGGCGAAGGAGGTTCTGTTGCCCCGCGCCGAGGTCGCAGGGGCTCCGGTGGCCACCGCTTCGGTCATCGCCCTCGGCGCTTCGGACTCACCCGGGTTCACGCGCTTTGTCCAGCAGGCCGATTCGGGCTTCACGTACCGGCCGAGCGCCGAGCCGGGCGCGCAGACCCGTGCGTATCTGCAGCGCGTCTCCGAGGAGATCATGTCGGGTCTGACCTGGGCCCGACAGGTGGAACAGGGGCTGGTCCTGCTCGAGGACGATGGCGCTGACGAGGCCCCCTTGCTGTCCGACCTGGCCTACGGCCTGGCCGAGCAGGAAAGGCCTTCCTTCGTGCTGGGCCTGCCGGCGATGCAGCCCTTGAGCACGGGGATGGCCGCGCAGCGTGAATGGGCCTTCGACTTCGACGTCCAGTGAGGCCTGTCCCTTGACTTATCCCAACCAGCTGACCACGGCTGATCGCTTCCTGAGCCTGGAAAGGGCATGACGACATGAACCAAAGCAAGACTCGCAAGTTGTTTTCAGCACGTGCTGCGCTGTGGCCCGTGTGGGCCGCCGCCGCCTTGGTCGCAGCCTGTGGCGGCGGAGGAGGAGGCACCTCCGTGCCCACCTTCGAGTACGTCTCGGTCAATGGCGTCGACGGGGTCCGGGACAACCGCACGAAGATGGTCTGGGCGCGTTCGCTCGGGGTCCCGGACGCCAACAGGATCCGCAATCCGCGCTATCCCACGGTCGAAGAGATGCTCAGGCTCGTCGAGGGGACGAGCGAGGCCGACCTGCAGCAGTATTTCGGGTTTGCGCTCACAGCGAGCTCTCCCAAATTTCGCGCCTATGAAGTAAACCGCGTCGACTTCGCGGCGCAGTGGGCTGTGGACATTGGCGGCTCGGCGGTGAGGGGGGCTGTCAGCGCTGAGCCGGCGGCCGATCCCACGAGCGAATGGTTCGTGCTCGAGCCCGCCACGACCACGAACGTGGCGGTGACTTACAGCCCGATGCAAAGCCGCGGCGTGTTGACCGCTGATGTGGTGTCGGCGGGTGTGACACTGATGTGGAAGCGCTGCGCGGAAGGCTCGGTCTGGGACCACCTGAGCGCCACCTGCAAGGGCAGCCCGGGGGTCTACAACGCCGCGGCAGCACAACAGGCTGCGGACGATGCCAACGTGGCCAAGTCCGAGACCTTCGACGGCTGGCGCCTGCCGTCGAAACAGGAATTGCAGTCTCTCCTGAAGCTCGAGGCATTCCAGAGGCCTCTGGTGCAGGATCTCTTCTATGTGACCTATGACCAGACTGCGCCCTGGGGCCGGGCGTTCAGGACCTCGACGACCAACGTGGCAGGCACCTGGGGCGTCCATTTCGACACGGGCGAGGTCTATCCCAGTGTTCAGCCCAACACCGAGCTGCACGTCCGCCTCGTGCGCACCGTGCGCTGAACCCCTCCCCGCGCCGCCCTCCCGATAGCCGCCTCGAACTGAAGAGCAGAAGATGCCCAATCTCCGCCAACGCAGCAACCGCAACCGCTTCACCTCCTCACAGGCTCTTGCGGGGCGTCGATTCCGGGTGGAGGCCCTGGAGCCGCGCTGGCTGCTGTCGGCCACGCCCACCGCGCTGGCCCTGGCCGCCGCGGGCAACCTGATGGACGAGTCGCAAAGGCTCGACCAGGGCTCGCTCGCGTCGCAGGAGGTGTTGCTGGCGGGTGTGGGGCAGTCGCAGATGGGCGCGGCCGACGCGTCCGTGGTGGATCTGGCCGGGGCGTCACCCTCGGCATGGTTCTGGCAGGGTCAGGCGTTGCCGGGCGCCGTGGAGATCGACACGCAGGCCGGGGGCGGGTCGGCGGATGCCGCCTTCTTCCTGCGGGTCGAGCAGGCGATGGATCGAGCCCTCCTGGCGGTGGCCGATGCCATGTCGGGCGGGTCCTCGCAGCAACTGCTGGGCATCTTCGCCGGCGCTGGCGAGGCCGCGGATGATGCGGCGCTGGCGGGTGTGTCCGAGCAGTTCGGCGCCGGGACCTGGCGCCCGCAATGGCTGGGCGCATCCGACGCGCAGATGCAAGGGGCGCTCGGAGCGTACACGCCTGAGGGTCCCGGCGGCCGGGAGACGATCTTCATCAACAGGGAGCGCCTGGCCTTGCCCGGCAGCGACGACCAACTCGTCGCGGTGCTGGTCGAGGAGATCGGCCACGCGGTGGATGCGGCCTTGCACGGCAGCAATGACACCCCAGGCGACGAGGGTGAGCAGTTCGCGGCGGCGGTCTTGGGCAGGTCGCTGTCGTCCGCGGAGGTCCTGCGCATCTCGCTGGAGGACGACAGCGGGGTCGTTCACTGGGGTGTGGACGCCTACGTGGTCGAGAGGGCGACGTTCGGCCCTGGGAGTGTCAACGAGGCGGATGGCTACATAGACGACAGCGGTGCCTTGATCAGCGGCACCACGACCATCACGTCGACCGACGTGAGCGGCCGTCTGATCGTGGGCATCAGCGAGTCGACATCCCAGTTGAACGGCAACGGCGACACGACGTCCGATGTGCTGACGCTCGTCGCGACCGGCAACGTACGGATCAAGAGCACGATCGGGGCCAGCGACCCGCTGGAAGGGCTGACGATCACCGGCATCGGCAACGACGTGCCGGGCAACGTCGTCTTCGACAGCGACGTCACCCTGGACGGGCCGCTGACCATCTATGCCGACGGCGGCGTGACGTTCAGCAAGCGACTGACGATCAACCAGGGGGGAGGCCTGACGATCATCGGCGCGCAGCAGATCAGCTTCGGCGGCGCCGTCGACGTCAAGGGCGGCAACATCGTGCTGCAGGCCGATGACATCGACATCCCCTCGGGGGCCACGCTCAAGTCGCAGGGCGGGCAGCTCAACATCCGCACCACCACGCTGGCGCGGACGATGGAGGTAGGCAGCCCGTCGAACCAATCGATGTCAGGCAAGCTGGACCTGGATTGGCTGGAGCTGGGCCGGATCGCCTCGGGTGGGTTCTCCGTCGTCCGCCTGGGCGCGTACGCCAGCGGCCACGCGGTGGCGGGCCAGGGCACGGTGCGCATCGGCGGCAACCAGACACTGGACCAGTTCACCTTCCATGCCCCGCTGGAGGTGTATGGCGGCAGCATCCGCATCGAGGACATCAGCAATACCGCGCAGTTCGCCGTCAAGGGCAGCCTCCTGCTCGACGCCACCGGCAACATCGAGATCGGCAACCGCGTGGTGGCGAGCACGGATCTTTCCCAGTCGAGCGGCTATCAGGACATCACGGTGTATTCGAGTGGCGGCAAGGTCACCCAGTACAACGACACGCGCTCCGGGCTCGGTGACGGCGTGGCCAGCGAGCCGATCCAGGGCAAGCGTCTGACGGTGGAGGCGCGGGACGGTATCGATCTGCTCGCCACCGAGGTCACGGAGGCGGTGCTGGTCAACACCGGCACCGGCTCGACGCTGGTGGGCACGTCGTCGAGCAGCGTCTCGGTCAGCACGGGCAGCAAGGCTTTGAATGACGGCGGTGGCGGCACGTGGGCGGTGGGGCAGTGGGCCTCGATCGTCAGCACGGCGAACGCCTCGAACCGCATGTACGGCAAGATCGCGAGTTATGACGCCGTTACGGGCGCGATGACCGTCGATGTGTTCGAGTCGGCAGGCGGCGGCACCGGAACCGCTTGGCGCATCGTCGCCAGCGCCGACATCCGTCTGGTGGAGACGGCGGCCGGTGGCGCGCTGACGCTGTTGCGCGCCGAGCAGCAGGGCGCCGCGGCGCCCGGCGGCATCTACGTGCAGACCCTGTCGACCAGCACCGACGATCCAGGCCACCTCACCGTCACGCCCTCGCTGGCCGGGTACCTGCACACGCCGGCGGGCTCGATCGGCCTGCGCGCAGGCGGCGACCTGACCATTGGCGCCAATGCCGAGATGACCAACATCGTCGGCACGGTGGAACTCGTTGCGGGCGGCGCGCTCGCGATGGTGACCACGGGCGGCTCGCGTTCGGAGCGGGTCATCTCCGCGACGGGCGCGGTTTGGCTCCAGGCGGGGGGCGACCTCGCGGTCGGATCGATCACTTCGGCGGCGGCGGTGGCGCTGATCTCGGGCGGATCGGTGACGGACGGTGACGCGACCATTGACGTCACTGCGCCGATGCTCTATGTCGAGGCGGGTTCTGCCGGGGGCATCGGCAGCGGCAGCGATGCGCTGGACACCTCCGTCGACACCCTGGCGCTGAGCGCCGGCAGCGGTGGCGCGTTCGTCAGCGAGGCGTCGGCGGTCAGCGTGGGTGCCGTGACGGTGGCAGCCAACCGCGCTGACACGACGGCGCGCACGGTGTCGACGCAAACGGCCCAGACCTGGTCGGACCTGGTGACGGCGGGGAACGGCTCGATCGTGCTCGTGACCGCGGTCGGGCACATCACCCTGGGCGACGGCGCCGACGCCGACGGCATCGCGGTGAGCGCGAACGGCACGGGCAACGTGCTGATCCAGGCGCTGGGTGCGAACACGGACATCACGGCCAACGCCGACATCGTCAGCGGCAGCGGCAACGTGAGCGTGATCGGGGCACGGCATGTGAGCCTGGCCGGCACGGCCGACATTCGTACGACGAGCACGGCAGCGGGCAGCGGCAGCATCGATGTGGAGGCGACGGCGGGCTCGATCACGCAGAGCGCGACGAGCGTGCTGGTGAGCACGGGTTCGACGGCGCAGGCGAGGCTGGTGGCGGCCACCGACGTGACGGTGGGCGACATCGAGCTGAGCGCGGGCACGGTGAGCATCGGGGTCTACACAGGCAGCATCCTGGATGCAGACGCGCTCGTCGACACCAATGCAGACACCGTCGGCGACGCCAACGACGCCGACCAAGACATCATTGCGGGCTCGCTCAGGCTGGCCGCCGCCGGCTCCACCGTCACTACCTTCGGCTCCGTCGGCACCACGGTGAACCACCTCGAGACGACGGTGGCCAAGTTGACGGCTCGCGCCCTGGGTGGGATCTACCTGCTCGAGGCCGATGACGTCAGCGTCGAAGGGGTCAGCGCCACGGTGAACCGCGTGGCAAGCACTGGCCTGGTCGGAGGAACCCAGGTCGACAACGTGTCGAGCAACCTGCGCACCAAGGTGATCTCGACGGGGGTGGGCAACGACGCCGACATCGTGCTGCGCACGACCGCAGGCCACATCACGCTGGTGGGTGGCGATGCCGTCGACGGGGCCGTCAGGGCGCACGGCATCGGCAACATCCTGCTGCAGACCCTGGGCGCCAACACCGACATCATCGTCAGGGGCGACATCTCCAGCGGCAGCGGCAACATCAGCCTGCTGGCCGCGCGCAGCGTCTCCTTCGAGTACCAGGCCTCCCTGCTCGCTGCGGCGGGCATCCAGACCACCAGCACCGGTGGGAGCAGCGGCAGCATCGACATCGTGGCTGGCACGGGCTCGATCACGCAGGACTACCGCAGCACGCTGCAGAGCACGGGCTCGGCCGCGCAGGCGCGGCTGCTGGCGGGGCAGGACATCACCGTGGGCGACATCGTGGTCGGGGGCCAGGTGGGCCTCACGGCCACGGGCGGCAGCATCCTCGACGCCGACGCCCTGGTGGCCGGCGCCAACGACGCCGATGCGGACGTCTCCGCCGCCGCCCTGCGGCTGAACGTGGGCACGGCCATCGGCGTGTCCGGCAACCACCTCGAGACGGCGGTGGACACCGTGAGCGCCCGCGCCGCCAACGGCAGCATCTTCCTGCTTGAAGCCACAGGCCTGACCGTGGGCGACGTGGCAGTGACGGTGAACCGGGTGCTGAGCACAGGCTCGGTGACGGGATCGACGGCGGCCGACGCGACGCAGAGCGACGTGCGCACGACCGGCGGCAGCGGCAGCATCGTGCTGCGCACGACGGCCGGCGACATCACGCTGAACAATGGCACGGCGCCCGGTGCGGCGACCAACCCGGCTGACGAGGCGGCAGTCAACGCCAACGGCGCGGGCCACGTGCTGATCCAAACCTTGGGCGCGAACACGGACGTGACGGTCAACGCCGACATCGTCGGCGGCAGCGGCAATGTGAGCGTGATCGCGGCGCGCAGCGTGGTGTTCAACGTGCAGGCCGATATCCGTACGTCAAGCACTGCAGCGGGCAGCGGCAGCATCGACGTACAGGCGGGCACGGGCTCGATCACGCAGAGCGCGACGAGCGTGCTGCAGAGCACGGGTTTGACGGCGCAAGCGAGGCTGGTGGCGGCTACCGACGTGGTGGTGGGCGATATCGAGCTGACGCTGGGCAAGGTGAGCATCACGGCCACGGCAGGCAGCGTGCTGGACGCAGACACGCTGGTGGTTGTGGACAACGACGCGGACCAGGACGTGACGGCGGCGAGCCTGCGGCTGAGCGCAGGCACGGCTGTCGGCGCCACGGTGAACCACCTGGAGACGACGGTGGGCACGCTGAGCGCGCGCGCCACGAGCGGCGGGATCTTCGTGCTGGAGAGCGACGGGGTGACGGTGGGCGACGTTGCGGCGACGGTGAACCAGGTCGGCAGCAACGCGCAGACGGCGGCGGTGACGGATGCGGCGCAGGGCGACCTGAGGACGACGGCGGGCAACGGCGCGATCGTGCTGAGGAGCACGGCGGGGGACATTGTCCTGAACGACGGCACGGCCACCGCCGACAACACGGCGGTGAGCGCGCACGGGTCGGGTGTGATCCTGATCCAGACGCTGAGCAACACGGGCGACATCATGGCCAACGCCGACGT
>CAIRBF010000016.1 GCA_903876715.1 uncultured beta proteobacterium | reverse complement strand
GCCCGCCCGCGTTTGGTGAGGGGTGCCCCGCCGGTGGTCGACGCAATCTCATGGGGTCGAATCCAGTGCGCAGCAGAGATTTTCCACCGCGTAACAGCGTTGCGCTGGGCAGCTACCGCTTCGAGGTCAGTGTGGTGGTGCGACCCCATGCTTCCTGAGTTCGACGGCTCAGCCACGTAAACGATTGATTCACGAAGAATCAACCAAGAAGTTTTTCACTACAACACAGCGACCGAGGCGGGTTCTGCAAGCTCCTGTGGCTTGAGGGTGGGCACGCCGACGGCGGTGAAGAAGCATTTCTGTTTGGCGCCGAGTTTGGCGACGCCCTGAGAAACGCGGCATCCGGTGTTGCGGCACTCTTTTGATATTCGCACTTGAGCTGCCTCCCCAGGCGGACGGGGACTCCGCTTGGGGCGACTGCTTGAGTTGCATGCGAAGAAGCCGATGCGGAATCAGTGCCAGGAAGCACACCAGCGCAAGCGCGCGGATGCACCGCCGCAGGCGGTGGTAGATCGGTGCGATCTCGATGTCGCTCTTGAGCCTGCGAAAGCCTTGCTCAATGTGGGCCACGCTCTTGTGGCGCGCGACGGCGGCGGCTGCGTCCGCCTCGGTGTTGGTCTCCATCAGCAGCTTGCCGTCCAGCCGCTAGAGGTTGCGCTGAGGCTTTTCGTCGATACTGATGCGGACGAGCTCGCTGCGCACGTCCACCTTGATGGTGGTGCGCCAGCCGGTCGTCCTTGACGGCGTGGTACAGACGCGCCTTCGCGCCTGAGTCAGGCAACGGGCTGCCCTTGCGGCGATTGCCTGCGTCTTGGTCGCGTGCAGCCGGCCGCCGTGGAACTCGTCATCCCGCGCCGCCGGCACCGCCAGCACGTAGAGCACCTGCACGCCCGAGCCCTTGGCGTCGAGTGGGGTTTGGAGCTTTTCGATCTCCTGCAGGTCGTTCAGGTTCAGCGGCCCGCGGTCAGTTGCGAGTACCACGCGCTTGAGTGGCCGGCGCTCGAGCAGGCTGCGCGCAGTGGGCAGCAGGGTGGCGGCCTCGCCCACGTTTCCCGGGCGCCCCTCGTGGGCGATGGGCCGGCAGTCGGCCGTCTGCAATCGCTACAGCGTCACCTTGCGGGCGACGAAGCTCTCCTTGCACATGCCGCGATGGCGCACATCGTCATCGACGACTTCTTCGCCTTCGACGCCAACGGTGGTGAGGTCGTAGAAGACGACCGACACGTCCACGTCCACCAGCGGGCAGCAGCAGCGGCGGGCGCTCGCTGACTTATGCAGTCCGTACTCGACGGCGGAGCTGTGGTGCCGAAGGTGGAATCCTTCGTGCCCGTGGTCCCCGCCGCATGGCGCGCGCACGAATACTCATCTGTCAAGGACCGAAGACGCGCAGTCGGGCGTGTGAACTGGATTCCGTCGACCAGAGACTGGTCGGGGTGAGAGGATTCGAACCTCCGGCCTCTACGTCCCGAACGTAGCGCTCTACCAGGCTAAGCTACACCCCGTTTGGGCCCGGCGCCAAATGGGCGGGCCCGCCTCGGGCATGAGGCGTCAAGAACTGCGCTTCACGACCCGAGCCGACAATTCTAGCAGGGCGTCGCGGGCGCGACCCTCTGGCAGGTGATCGAGGTTGCTGCGGGCCAGCTCCACCTCGCGCTGCGCGGCTTCTCGCGTGGCCTCCAGCGCCCCCGTGTGGCGGATGATCTCGATGATCTCCCCCAAGCGCTCGACCTCGCCGTCACGCACCGCCGCGCGCAGGAGTTCGCGCTCGGTGGCGCTGCATCGCTCCAGCGCCACGAGCAGCGGCAGCGTGGGCTTGCCCTCGCGCAGGTCGTCGCCGACGTTCTTGCCAAGTTGCTGGCTGTCACCCTCGTAGTCGAGCAGGTCGTCCACGAGTTGGAATGCAGTGCCCAGCCGGCGGCCGAAATCGGCGCAGGCCTCCTCGGCCTCGGCGGATGCGCCGCCGAGCAGCGCACCCAGGCGGGCGCTCGCCTCGAACAGCTTGGCGGTCTTGAAGCGGATCACACGCAGGTACTGCTCGACCGCAAGGTCCGGGTCGTGCATGTTCATCAGTTGCAGCACCTCGCCCTCGGCGATCACGTTCGTCGCGTCGGCCAGCACTGCCAGCACCCGCATGCGCTCGACCGAGACCATCATCTGGAAGGCGCGCGAGTACAGGAAGTCGCCGACCAGCACGCTCGGCGCGTTGCCGAACAGCGCGTTGGCCGTCGGTCGGCCACGGCGCAGCGAGGACTCGTCGACGACGTCGTCGTGCAGGAGTGTGGCGGTGTGGATGAACTCCACCGTGGCAGCCAGTTCCAGGCGCTCGTGGCCGCTGAAGCCGAAGGCATCGGCAAACATCAGCAGCAGGCGTGGACGGATGCGCTTGCCGCCGGCACTGACGATGTAGCGGCCGATCTGGTCGATCAGCACCACCTGGGACGACAGGCGCTGCAGGATGACCTCATCGACCTGCCGCATGGCCTCGTCCAGGAAGTCGGCGGGGACGCTCTGGGGGGCGGCGACGGCGGTCAAATCGGGTCCGAGTCAGGCTTGAATGCGGGGTGATTATAGGAACGGGGTCGAAGGCGCTTCCGCTCCTGTGTGCTGCGCCGTTCGGTGTGCCGCAGCCCGACGTGCGGCTCGGATATACTGGCGGGCTTCATTTGTGGTGAGCATGGCGCCTGAGCGAAGAGCAGCTCCGAGGGGTCTTGTGGCTGTCCCGGAGCTGCGGCCCGGGCTCCGTGCGCTGCGATGAGGGCTCTTTTTCGTGAAAGGTCTCACATGTACGCGGTCATAAAAACCGGTGGCAAGCAATACAAAGTGGCTGCCGGCGACAAGATCAAGGTAGAACAGATTGCTGCGGACGTGGGCCAGGACATCACGATCGAACAGGTGCTCGCCGTGGGTCACGGCGCGGATCTGAAGGTCGGCAGTCCCTGGGTCGCGGGTGCGAGCGTGACGGCCACTGTGGTGGCGCATGGCAAGCACGACAAGGTGCGCATCTTCAAGATGCGTCGCCGCAAGCACTACCAGAAGCACGGCGTTCTCCGCCAGCACTACACCGAGCTGCAAATCGGCGCGGTCAACGCCTGACGAACCCGGGAGTCATCCACCATGGCACAGAAAAAAGGCGGCGGTTCCACCCGCAACGGTCGTGATTCGCAGCCCAAGATGCTGGGCGTCAAGGTCTTCGGCGGCCAGACGGTGCCGGCCGGTTCGATCATCGTGCGCCAGCGCGGCACGCGTTTCCACGCCGGCCCCAACGTGGGTTTGGGTCGCGACCATACGCTGTTCGCGCTCGTCGACGGTACGGTCAGCTTCGCCGTCAAGGGCTCGCTGAACCGGCACGTGGTCTCGGTCACCGCAGCCTGAGCGCTCGCAAGCACCTGATGAGCCCCGGCTTCGGCCGGGGTTCGCGTTTCCAGGATCCCCGGGCGTATTTCCGATGAAATTCGTTGACGAAGCCTTGATCGACGTGTCCGCAGGCCACGGCGGGGCCGGCTGCGTCAGCTTCCGGCGCGAGAAGTTCATCCCCTTCGGCGGTCCGAACGGCGGGGACGGCGGGCGCGGCGGCAGCGTTTACGCGCTTGGCGACGTGAACCTGAACACGCTGGTGGACTTCCGCTTCACGCGGCGTTTCGAGGCCGACAACGGTGAGCCCGGGCGCGGCTCCGACCAATTCGGCGCGGCGGGTTCGGACATCGTGCTGCGCATGCCAGTGGGCACCATCGGCATCGACGCCGACACGGGCGAGCGTCTTTTCGAATTGCTCGAGCCTGGCGAACGCGTGTTGCTGGCCAAGGGCGGTGACGGCGGGTTCGGCAATCTGCATTTCAAGAGCAGCACCAACCGCTCGCCGCGGCAGAAGACGCCAGGCTGGCCCGGCGAGGCGCGTCACCTGCGCCTGGAACTGCGTGTGTTGGCCGACGTGGGTCTGCTGGGCATGCCCAATGCCGGCAAGTCCACGCTCATCACGGCGATCTCCAAGGCGCGGCCCAAGGTCGCCGACTACCCCTTCACGACGCTGCATCCACATCTGGGCGTGGTGCGCGTCGGGCCGGACCAGAGCTTCGTCGTCGCCGACGTGCCGGGCCTGATCGAGGGGGCGTCGGAGGGCGCCGGGCTCGGGCTGCAGTTTTTGCGCCACCTGCAGCGCACTCAGCTGCTGTGGCATGTCGTCGATGTCGCACCCTTCGACGCGTCCGTGGACCCGGTCGCGCAGGCGCGTGCCATTGTCAAGGAACTCAAGGCCTATGACGCCGCCTTGCACGCCAAGCCGCGCTGGTTGGTGCTGAACAAGATCGATATGGTCCCGGCCGAGGAGCGCGAGGCGCTGGTGCGCGACTTCGTGCGCCGCTTGCGCTGGAAGGGGCCGGTGTTCGTCATTTCGGCGCTGGCGCGCGAGGGTCTGGACGCGCTCGTGCGTGCCACCTACGAGCATGTGAGTGCGCACCGACGGGCCGCTGTCGAGGTGCCCGATGTGCGCTTCGAGGAGACCCACACGCCGGCCTCACAGCCCGATGCCGCTGCCGTCGCGATGCCCGCCGCCCCCGCGCGCCGCCGCCCTGGCAAGCCGCGCCCCGCGCCCCATGGCTGACTCGCTGGCCGGCGCGCGCCGCATTGTCGTCAAGGTCGGCTCGAGCTTGGTCACCGACGAAGGCCGGGGCATCGACGCCCAGGCCATCGGCCACTGGTCGCGCCAGCTCGCGACGCTTGCGCGCGACGGACGCGAAGTCCTCATGGTCTCCAGCGGTGCCATCGCCGAGGGCATGAAGCGCCTGGGCTGGACCACGCGGCCCAAGGAACTGCATGAGCTCCAGGCCGCCGCCGCCGTGGGCCAGATGGGCCTGGTGCAGATGTACGAGACCCAGTTGCGCAGCCACGGCATGGCCAGCGCGCAGGTGCTGCTCACGCATGCCGACTTGGCCGATCGTGAGCGCTACCTGAACGCGCGCTCGACGCTGTTGACGCTGCTGCAGCTTCAGGTCATCCCGGTCATCAACGAGAACGACACGGTCGTCAACGACGAGATCAAGTTCGGCGACAACGACACGTTGGGCGCGCTCGTGGCCAATCTCGTCGATGCCGACGCGCTCGTGATCCTCACCGATCAGCGCGGTCTGTACGCGGCCGATCCGCGCAAGGACCCCGCGGCGCGCTTCGTCGAGCGCGC
The DNA here is from genome assembly GCA_903876715.1 of uncultured beta proteobacterium. Taxonomy (GTDB): domain Bacteria; phylum Pseudomonadota; class Gammaproteobacteria; order Burkholderiales; family Burkholderiaceae_C; genus Rubrivivax. The sequence goes on along the minus strand of CAIRBF010000016.1, from coordinate 13,821 downwards.
CGTCGCCGGCGATCCCGAGCTCGAGCGCATGGCCGGCGGCGCCGGCTCGCAGATCGGCCGCGGCGGCATGATCACCAAGATCCTCGCCGCCAAGCGCGCCGCTGGCAGCGGTGCGAGCACCGTGATCGCCTGGGGCCGCGAGCCCGACGTGCTCCTGCGCCTGGCTGCCGGCGAGTCCATCGGCACGCTGCTGGTGGCCAGCACGCCCAAGCTGGCCGCGCGCAAGCAGTGGATGGCCGACCACCTGCAACTGCGCGGTGCAGTCGTCGTCGATGACGGCGCGATGCGCAAGCTGCGCGACGAGGGCAAGAGCCTGCTGCCGATCGGCGTACTCGCCGTCAGCGGGGAGTTTGCGCGTGGCGATGTGATCGCGGTGCGTTCGCAGTCCGGCTCGGAGGTGGCGCGCGGCCTGGCGAACTATTCCTCGGCCGAGGCTCGTCTGATCTCGCGCAAGCCCTCGTCACAGATCGAAGGCCTGCTCGGCTACGCCAACGAGCCCGAGCTGATCCACCGCGACAATCTCGTCCTGGGCTGAGGACCCGATGCACCGCTTGCCCGGTGCGCGCTCAGAAAGTCTCGCCCGTAGTCGGGTGGTCGGACCCGAATGCCCCGCCGCGCGAGGGATTCGTTGCGCGGTCGTCCGCCGCCAAGGTCGTGACCCAGGGTCCGGGAGCCACATCCAGATCGCCGGAGGGCTCGCCCTCGCGGCGCATGGCGCGCATCCCGGTGCGCAGGTAGCGGCTCTGCGGCTGGGCCCGCGGCAGGTATCGCGCCAGTTCCGTCAGCGCCAGTTCGTAGACTTCGCGCTTGAACTCGATGACCATGTCCAACGGCACCCAGTAGTCATTCCAGCGCCAGGCGTCGAACTCGGGGTGGGCGGTGGCGCGCAGGTTCATGTCGCTGTCGCGGCCGACCAGCCGCAGCAGGAACCAGATCTGCTTCTGGCCGCGGTAGTGGCCACGCGCATCACGTCGAATGAAGTGCTCGGGCACCTCGTAGCGCAGCCAGTCGCGCGTGCGGCCCACGATGCGCACGTGGTCAGGCATCAGCCCCACCTCCTCGTGGAGCTCGCGGAACATCGCCTGCTCAGGCGTCTCCCCGTGCTTGATGCCGCCCTGCGGGAACTGCCAAGAGTGTGTCTTCAGGCGCTTGCCCCAGAATACCTGGTTGCGCCCATTGAGCAGGACGATGCCGACATTGGGCCTGAACCCATCCCTGTCGAGCATAATCTCACTCCGATTTCCAGTTGCAAATGATTGTGCACCGGGCTGCGGACAGCGTCTTCCTCGCTAACCCGCATGTGCTGGCCGAGCCACCGTCTATTGCAGGCCCTGGGACCGTCGGGCTGCATGCAACTCACGCGCAGCGGCGCCCGGGGGACCCGGCCAGCTCGCAGGTCGAACCCCCCGCCACGAAGCCGCAGTACCTCGGCGCCATCCGCGTCCTCGCTCCTCACCCCTTCCCATGAAAGCCAGTTCATTTTTCATCGCCACGCTGAAGGAAGCGCCCGCCGACGCCGAGGTCGTCAGCCACCGGCTGATGATGCGGGCGGGCATGATCAAGCGTCTGGCCGCGGGCATCTACAACTACATGCCCATGGGCCTGCGCGTGATCCGCAAGGTCGAGGCCATCATCCGCGAGGAGATGGAGCGCGCTGGCGCGGTCGAGCTGCTCATGCCGGTGGTGCAGCCAGCCGAGCTATGGCAGGAGACCGGGCGCTTCGCGAAGATGGGCCCCGAGTTGCTGCGCGTGAAGGACCGCCACGAGCGCGACTACGTGATCCAGCCCACGAGCGAAGAGGTCGTCACCGACATCGCGCGCCAGGAACTGCGCAGCTACAAGCAATTGCCGAAGAATTTCTATCACATCCAGACCAAGTTCCGCGACGAGCGCCGCCCGCGCTTCGGCGTGATGCGCGGGCGCGAGTTCACGATGAAGGACGCCTACTCCTTCGACCGTGACAAGGAAGGTGCCGCGCGCAGCTACGAGGCCATGTTCGAGGCTTACAAGCGGATCTTCGACCGCTTCGGCCTGCAGTACCGGGCCGTGGCCGCTGACACCGGCGCCATCGGCGGCGACCTCTCGCACGAGTTCCAGGTCATCGCCGACACCGGCGAAGACGCGATCGTCTACTGCCCCGAGGGCGACTACGCGGCCAACATCGAGCTGGCCGAGGCGCTCGCGCCCGCCGCGCCGCGCGCGGCGCCGGTACAGCCCATGGTCAAGACGCCCACCCCGGGCAAGAGCACCTGCGCCGACGTGGCCGCTTATCTCGGCCTGTCGCTGACGGCGACGATCAAGTCCCTGGTGCTCGCCACGGACGATGTCGACCCCAACGGCGCGCGTACCGGCACCACGGTGTGGCTGTTGCTCATTCGCGGCGACCACAGCCTCAACGAGGTCAAGACCGGCAAGGTCGAAGGCCTGAAGAACGGCTTCCGCTTCGCCACCGTGGCCGAGATCGAGGACCACTTCGGTTGCAAGCCTGGCTACCTTGGCCCGGTGGGTACAAGAAAGCCGGTGCGCGTGGTCGCCGACCGCACAGTCGCGGTGATGAGCGACTTCGTCTGCGGCGCCAACGAGGCCGACTTCCACCTCACCGGCGTGAACTGGGGCCGCGATCTGCCCGAGCCCGGCCTCGTGGCCGACCTGCGCAACGTCGTCGAAGGTGACCCGTCGCCCGACGGCCAGGGCGTGCTTGCGATCCAGCGTGGCATCGAGGTCGGCCACGTGTTCTACCTCGGCGCCAAGTACAGCCAGGCCATGGGCGCGAGCTACCTGGACGAGACCGGCAAGCCGCGCCTGATGGAGATGGGCTGCTACGGCATCGGCGTCACCCGCATCCTGGGCGCGGCGATCGAGCAGAACCACGACGAGCGCGGGATCATCTGGCCGGCGTCGATCGCCCCTTTCCAGGCCGTGATCTGTCCGATCGGCTACGAGCGCAGCGACGAGGTGCGCTCGGCGGCCGATCGACTTCATGCCGAGCTGCGTGCGCTCGGCGTGGACACGCTGCTCGACGATCGCGGCGAGCGCCCGGGCGCGATGTTCGCCGACTGGGAGCTGATCGGTGTGCCGCAGCGTCTGGTTGTCTCCGACCGCGGCCTGAAGGACGGCATGGTCGAGCTCCAGGGCCGGCGCGAGGCGCAGGCCGCGCGCGTGCCGGTATCCGACGCGGCGCGACTGCTGCGCGAGCGGCTCGGCGCCGTGTGAGCCTGCGGGCGCCGCTGCGGCGCCGCGCCTTGCTCGCAACGGGTCTGGCCGGCGCGGCACTGGCCAGCAGCACGGGGCTCGTCGCGCTGACGCCACGCACTGCGAGGGCGGGCGCGCAGATCGAGGAGCCCTTGTCGGACACGGTGCGCTCCGCGCTCTCGGCCGCCGTGGCCGAGGCGCCTCCGCCGCGGCTGGAGTTTGCCAATGCGATCGAGTACCAGGACTACATCCGCTGGCGCGAGCGTGCCGGCGCCCTCCTGACGCGCCACAAGCCCCTGGCGCAGGTGCGTGCCGAGTTTCTCGACACCGTCTGGTACGAGAGCCGGCGCGCCGGCCTGCAGACCGCGCTCGTGCTCGGGCTGATCCAGGTCGAGAGCGCGTTTCGCAAGTACGCGATCAGCCCCGCTGGCGCGCGCGGCTACATGCAAGTGATGCCCTTCTGGGCCCGGCTCATCGGCGATGGCGACGAGCGCCGGCTGTTCCACCTGCAGTCCAACCTGCGCTACGGTTGCGCCATCCTGCGCCACTACCTCGAACGTGAGCGCGGCGACCTTTTCCTGGCGCTGGGCCGCTACAACGGCAGCCGCGGCCGTGCCGAGTACCCGCGGGCGGTGTTCGCCGCACGCGAGCGGTGGGCGGACGTCTGATCTCCGACCGACGGCGGACCGAAACTCCGGCCTCAGGCTGCACGCCGCCTGTCCGGCGCTACAGCCCTTGCCACTCCTGCACCGCCGTCTGCTCGAAGCCCAGGACCGACAACACGCGCTCGACGGTGTCGTCGACCATCTCATCGATGCTGGCGGGGCGGTTGTAGAAAGCCGGCAGCGGCGGAAAGACGATGGCCCCCATTTCGGTGGCGGCGGTCATGTTGCGCAGGTGGGCGAGGTTGAAGGGCGTCTCGCGCACCAGCAGCACAAGCCGGCGACGCTCCTTGAGCGTGACGTCGGCTGCGCGCGTCAGCAGGTTGTCCGACAGACCGTGCGCGATGGCGGCCAGTGTGCGCATCGAGCACGGTGCGACCACCATCGCGGCGGTCGAGAAGCTGCCGCTGGCCACACAGGCGCCGACGTCACCTGGCGCGTACGCATGGTCGGCATGGGCCTCCAGGGCCTTGCGGTCCAGACCGAGCTCGTGGTGCACGTTCAACATCCCGGCCGGCGTGGCCACCAGGTGCGTCTCGATGCCCAGCGCTCGTGCTCGGTCGAGCAGGCGCAAGCCGTAGACGGCGCCAGTGGCGCCGCTGATCCCAACGACCAGGCGTGCGGCGGGCACGCGCTCAGGCCTGGCTGGACAACAGTTGTTTCAGCTCACCGCTCTGGTACATCTCCATCATGATGTCCGAGCCGCCGACGAATTCGCCGTCGATGTAGAGCTGCGGGATCGTCGGCCAGTTCGCGTACTCCTTGACGCCCTGGCGGATGTCCTCGTCCTCGAGCACGTTGACCGTGGCCAGATCGGAGACGCCGCAGGCCTTCAGGATCTGCACTGCGCGGCCCGAGAAGCCGCACATCGGGAACTGGGCGGTGCCCTTCATGAACAGCACCACGCGGTGCCCCTTGACGATGCCGTCGATGCGTTGCTGGACCTCGCTCATCGTTTCTTCTCCTCGCTCATGGGGTGATTCACTGTGCCAGCAGGATAAGCCAAAGGGCCGCCTGCGTCCGTTGTGGGGCCGCGCCGGCGCCCGGCCGTGCAGCGATCGTGCCCGGCGAGGTCGCGCCGCGTGCCGAGCACCTCGAGGCCGGCCCGGACGAGCATGTCGCGTACGGCGGGCCCCTGCAGGTGGCCGTGCTCGAGCATGAGTACCCCGCCCGAGGCCAGGTGCGCCGTCGCCGTACCGGCCAGGTGGCGCAGCGCCGCCAGCCCGTCCAAGCCGGGTGTGAGCGCCAGCCGCGGCTCGGCCTGCAGCGCAGCCAGGTGCGGGTCGTCGGCGTCGATGTAGGGCGGATTGCTCAGCACGAGGTCGAAGCGCTGGCCGGCCAGCGGCGTGAACCAGTCGCCCTGCAGCCAGTGCACGCCCAGGCCCAGGCGTGTGCCGTTGGCGCGTGCCACTGCCAGCGCCGCTGCGCTGCAGTCCACGGCGCAGACGTGCGCGCGCGGGCAGGCGTGCGCGACGGCCAGCGCGATGGCGCCGCTGCCGGTCCCCAGGTCCGCCACCGCGGGGTGCGGCAGCGCGGCCATCGGCCCCTCCAGCCATTCGATCGCCCAGTCCACGAGCGTCTCGGTGTCGGGTCGCGGCACGAGCACGTCCGGTGTCAGGCGCAGGCTCAGACCGTGGAATTCGCGCTCGCCCACCAGGTAGGCCAGCGGCACCCCATCGCGGCGCTGGGTGCAGGCGCCGATGAAGCGCGCCGCCGCCGTGGCATCGACGTCAGCGTCGTCGTGCGCCAGCAGCCAGGCGCGGCCCACACCCAGCACATGGCCCAGCAGCAGCGTCGCGTCCAGGCGGTCCAGTCCCTGCGCGCGCGCCTGCACCAGCAGCGCGGCCACGGTCGCTGCCGGGCCGCGGGCCCCAGCGGACGGCGGGGCCGACGCGCTCACTGCACCCCGCTCCGCGCGGCGCGCGCCTGCAGGGCCCCGGGGGCGCCGTCGGGCGTCCTCACATCGCACCTTCGAGCGCAGCGATCTGCTCGGTCGCGCGCGCGGCCTTCAGCGCCGCGACGACCTCGACGAGGTCGCCGTCGAGGATCTGGCCGAGCTTGTACAGGGTCAGGTTGATGCGATGGTCGGTCATCCGGCCCTGGGGGAAGTTGTAGGTGCGGATGCGGTCGCTGCGGTCGCCGCTGCCCACGAGGCCCTTGCGCGTGGCGGCTTCGCGCGCGGCGCGCTCGCTGCGTTCCTTCTCGCGCAGGCGCGCGGCGAGCACGGCCATCGCGCGCGCCTTGTTGCGGTGCTGCGAGCGGTCGTCCTGGCATTCGGCCACCAGGCCCGTGGGCAGGTGGGTGATGCGGATCGCGCTGTCGGTCTTGTTCACGTGCTGGCCACCGGCACCGCTGGCGCGGAAGGTGTCGATGCGCAGGTCAGCCGGGTTCAGCGTCATCTCGGGCGCCTCCTCGGGCTCGGGCATCACGGCCACGGTGCAGGCGCTGGTGTGGATGCGGCCCTGGCTCTCGGTCACAGGCACGCGCTGCACGCGGTGGCCGCCGGACTCGAAGCGCAGCGTGCCATACACGGCCTCACCCTCGATGCGCAGCACGAGTTCCTTGTAGCCGCCGAGGTCGGCCGGGCTTGCGCTCATCACCTCGGTGCGCCAGCCCTGACGCTCGCAATAGCGCAGGTACATGCGTGCCAAGTCGCCGGCGAACAGCGCCGACTCGTCGCCGCCGGTGCCGGCGCGGATCTCCAGGAAGGCCGGGCGCTCGTCGTCCGGGTCGCGCGGCAGCAGCGCAGCCTGCAGCTCGCCCTGCAGCGTCTCGAGCTCGGCCGTGGCGGCAGTGATCTCCTCGCGCGCCATGGCCTCGAGTTCACCGTCGTCGCCGGCCTCAGCCAGCAGGGCGCGCGCGCCCTCGAGGTCTGCCTCACGCTGGCAGTGGCGGTGGTACAGGGCGACGACCGCGGCAACCTCGGCCTGCTCACGCGACAGCGCGCGCCAGCGCTTCATGTCCGCGGCCACCGCGCCGTCGGCCAGGCTCGCGTCGAGCTCGGTCAGGCGCATCGCGAGGCGGTCGAGTTGCTGGCGCAGGCTGTCCTTCATCGAGAGCAGTGTCTTGGGCGTGAGCGGCTGAGGCGCCGGCGCGGGGCCGGTGGGGCAAAGGCAACGGGGAATTGGGCCCCGGGGGGGCGAGGGCGGGCGAGCGTGAGGGCGGCGCGGGCGCCGCTAACGCCCGTCGCCGGGCGCGCGAGCGCCACCGCGCAGGAACAGGCGCGAGACCGTCTGTGCCAGTTCCTCACGCTGTGGGCCGTCGGCCGCGTGCAGCTCGGCCATGGTGCCATGCAGCATCTTGTGCGCGAGCCCGCGCGACAGCGCCTCGAGGACCGCGTCAAGGTCCTCGCCCTTGGCGAGCATCTTGCGGGCGCGCGCCAGCTCGGTGGCTCGCCAGTCGTCGGCCTGGCGGTTCAGGGCCTGGATCAACGGCACCGTGGCGCGCTGGTCCAGCCAGTGGGAGAAGCTCTGCACGCCGGCATCCACGATGGCTTCGGCCCGCTCGACTGCGGCGTGGCGCTTCTCGCCGGCCATCTGCACGACGGTCGAGAGGTCATCCACGGTGTACAGATAGACGTCGCGCAGACGCGCCACCTCCGGCTCGATGTCGCGCGGCACGGCCAGGTCGACCATGAACATGGGGCGTCTGCGACGCGCCTTGAGCGCGCTCTCGACTGCGCCCAGGCCGATGATGGGCAGCGTGCTTGCGGTGCAGGAGATCACAGCGTCGAACTCGTGCAGGCGCTGTGGCAGGTCGGCCAGGCGCAGTGCCTGCGCGCCGTAGCGCGCGGCCAAGGCCTCGCCCCGCTCGAGCGTGCGGTTGGCCACAGCCATCCCGCGCGGGTTGCGCGCGGCAAAGTGCGTCGCAACGAGCTCGATCATCTCGCCCGCGCCCACGAACAGCACCCGGATCGCGCCCAGATCCTCGAAGATCTCGGCTGCCAGGCGCACCGCCGCTGCCGCCATGCTGACCGAATGCGCGCCGATCTCGGTGGAGGTGCGCACTTCCTTGGCGACCGAGAACGAGCGCTGGAACAGCTGGTGCAGCGTCGTACCCAGCGTGCCGGCGACGTCGGCCTCGCGTACCGCCTGCTTCATCTGGCCCAGAATCTGCGGCTCGCCCAGCACCATGGAATCGAGCCCGCAGGCGACGCGGAAGGCATGTCGAGCAGCCTCGCGGTCCTCGCGCAGATAGGTATGGTGCTGGAGCTGGCTGGCCGGCACGCCCGCATGGTTGGCAAGGAACTCCATCGCCGGATGCGCCACCTCGTGCGCCCGGGCCGCCGTGGTGGCCACGTAGAGCTCGGTGCGATTGCAGGTGGACACCAGCGCCGCCTCGGGCAGGGCGGCCGCCAGGCGCTCGCGCAGCGAGCGTAGCGCGGGCGCCAACTGCTCCTGGCCGAAAGCCAGGCGGCCGCGCAGGTCCAGCGGCGCGGTTGTGTGGTTCAGGCCCAGGGCAAGGACAGTCATCGTGTGAAATTGTAGGATTGCGCAGATACGCCCGAAAGCCAATCAGGGTTGACACCTAAGGCTGTCATTTTTATTTGACATTGCTCAGGTCGTCAACTGTCTGCCGACCAAGCACCTGCCACCGATGGACCTGCTCGACGCCTTCTGGCATCTCGTCAACTTTGCGCTGCCGGCCCTGGGCGTCGGCGCGCTGGGCGCTGCGGCGGCGAAGTTGCTGTGGCGGCGCGAGCTTGCCAGCATCCCTTGGCGGCGCCTGGCCGGCTGGGCCGGCACCGCTGGCGTGCTGGCGCTGCTGGCCGGCCTGTGGTTCTTCGGCCGCGACGGCAAGATGGCCACCTACGCCCTGCTGGTGCTGGCGGCGGCGGTGGCGCTGTGGTGGGTTGGGTTCGGGCGGCGGCGATGACGCCGGGTGAGCCGGCCGGCACCCGCATCGCGCCGGCCGCTGCTAACCCTTGATCCTACGGATCCGCAGGTGCTCGCGGATCTCGTCCGTGCCCCGGTCGTGGAAGCACAGCCCGGCCAAGGTGCGCGCCGAATTGTTCAGGCCGTGCCGCTCGGGACCCACGGCCGCACCCTCGACGATGGCGTGTTCGATGCCCCGCTCCTTCAGCGGCTCGGCCAGGACGACCTGAGATTCCCAGAACACGTTCGAGTCCGCCGGATCCCCGAGGATGAAGACGCGCAGCCGCTCGTGGACGGGATTCGCCTTCAGGTGCTGCACCGGTTCGTACGAATCGAAGTTGGTGACGTCCCGCGTGCGACCCAGTTTCAGGTAGCGGATCCGGGGCGAGCTCGGCGCCGAGGTCGGCACTGCGCAGACGATGTCATCGCGCAAGGTCAGCAGGCTGGCCGTGAGGTGTCCCCCGCCGCTCTGGCCTGCGACGACGAACTCGGTGATGCCATGGCGCTGCTTCAGGGCGTCCAGCGCCTTCGACACGATCAGCGACTCGTCGCTCGTTCGCCGGCGGCGGTGGTCGCCGGAGGAGCCATGGGTGCCTGGACGGCCGAGGTGGATGTACGGGGCTCGCAGCCGCCTCGACCAGGCAGCGGCATCTGCGCTGAGCTTCTCGCCGCTCAGCCGCTCGTGGCTCTCGGGCCGTTCCTGGTAGTAGTCACCGTGGAGGAACAGCACGACCCGGCCGGTGGACTCCGACAAGCCAGCGGACCAGTACTTGATGCATTCCCCCAGGCGCGGGCTGACGTTCGCCCAGACCGCCGCCGCCCCGGCGGAGGGGCACTGCTCCTCGGTCGCCTGGATGCCGCGCCGCAGCGTGGCGCCGGCGAAGTGGTCATCGGCCGTGAACTCCAGCCGGCCCAGGAAGGCCTGCGCCGGCAGGCCGAGCAGCAGTGCCGTCCCCAGTAGCCAGGCCCGGCCGCGGCGCCCCGGGAAGGAGGGGCGGGCTGTCGCTCCCACCCGCATGCCAACCCATCCAGGACCCGAAGACTCGTGCCTAGAGGCCTGCGACGGTGTCTGCCGTCACCACCTCGCCCCGCAGCGAGTGCGGCAGGGCCTGGGTGATGCGGACCTCGATCATCTGCCCCACCAGGCGGGCCGACTGCGGGCCGCCGTCGAAGTTGACGATGCGGTTGCACTCGGTGCGGCCCATCAGCTCGGCCGCGCTCTTGCGCGACGTGCCCTCGACCAGGATGCGCTGCACGCTGCCGACGCGGCTGTCGGAGATGCGGCGCACGTTCGCTTCCACCGCGGCCTGCAGCTGCTGCAGGCGCCGCAGCTTCTCGGTCTGCGGGGTGTCGTCGGTCAGGTTGGCCGCCGGCGTGCCCGGGCGCGGGCTGAAGACGAAGCTGAAGCTCGCGTCGAAGCCGATGTCCTCGATCAGCGCCATGGTCCTGGCGTGGTCGTCCGCGGTCTCGCCAGGGAAGCCGACGATGAAGTCGCTCGACAGGCTGATGCCCGGGCGCACGCGCCGCAGCGCGCGGATGGTGCTCTTGTACTGCAGCGCCGTGTAGCCGCGCTTCATTGCCGCGAGGATGCGGTCGCTGCCGTGCTGCACCGGCAGGTGCAGGTGGTTCACCAGCTGCGGGATGCGCCCGTAGGCCTCCACCAGGCGCGGCGTGAACTCGTTCGGGTGGCTCGTCGTGTAGCGGATGCGCTCGATGCCGGGGATCTCGGCCACGTACTCCAGCAGCAGCGCGAAGTCGGCTGTTTCTGCCGTGTCGCCCATCGGGCCGCGCCATGCGTTGACGTTCTGCCCCAGCAGCGTCACCTCCTTGACACCCTGTTCGGCCAGCCCCGCCACCTCAACGAGCACGTCGTCGAGCGGGCGGCTCACCTCCTCGCCGCGCGTGTATGGCACGACGCAGTAGCTGCAGTACTTGCTGCATCCCTCCATGATGGAGACGAAGGCGCTCGCGCCCTCCACCCGCGCCGGCGGCAGGTGGTCGAACTTCTCGATCTCGGGGAAGCTGATGTCGACCTGCGGCCGCGCGCGTGCGCGCCGAGCCTCGATCATCTGCGGCAGGCGGTGCAGTGTCTGCGGGCCGAAGACGAGATCGACATAGGGCGCGCGCTCGACGATGGCCGCACCCTCCTGGCTCGCCACACAGCCACCCACGCCTATGAGCACGCCCTTCTTCTTCAGGTGCTTGACGCGGCCGAGGTCGCTGAAGACCTTCTCCTGCGCCTTCTCGCGCACGGAGCAGGTGTTGAAGAGGATCAGGTCCGCCTGCTCGGGGTCGGCCGTGGGCTCGTAGCCCTCGGCGGCGCGCAGGACGTCCACCATCTTGTCGGAGTCGTACTCGTTCATCTGGCAGCCGAAGGTACGGACGTAGACCTTCTTCGCCGGCGCGGCGCTGAGGTGGGCGGCGGTCGAGGCATGGGCCGGTGCGACCGACTCCTCAGTCGGCACGGCAGGGTCGGTGGCGCAGGGGGCAGGCGTGGCGGTGTTCATGATCGGCGAGCGCGGCGGGGACCGCTGCGCCCAACCAACGCACCCCGAGGGCCCGGGTTGTGGGCCTGCGGCAACAGTGATCCGGGCGCAGCGGTCCGTGGTGTGGATCCAGGGGCTGCATGAACGCCCCGGCTCGCCCTGGGGGCGGACCGGGACAAACTTGGAGAATGGTAGCGTGCTTCGCCCGAAAACTCTCGCGCTCGGCGGGGTGGGTGGCTATACTGAGTTGACACTCAGGTGCGTCAAGCAGGCGTGTCGTCCGGGCAGTCCACTGTAGCGCCCCGTTGACCGCCCAGGCAGCCGCGCCACCCCGTTTCGCCCGACTCTGCCCATGCCGACCCCGTTTCCCTTCAGCGCCATCGTAGGCCAGGACGAGATGAAGCTCGCGGTGCTGATCGCCGCCGTCGACCCCGGCGTTGGCGGCGTGCTCATCTTCGGTGACCGCGGCACCGGCAAGTCCACCGCGGTGCGCGCGCTCGCCGGCCTGCTGCCGAAGATGCGGGTCGTGGCCGGCTGCCGCTACGGCTGCGACCCCAAGTCGCCGTCGTGCGCCGCCGGCGAGCCCTGTGAAGCCCGGCGCGGCCCGGGTGCGGCCAAGACCGCGCTCGTGGTGGTGCCCGTGGTCGACCTGCCGCTGGGCGCGACCGAAGATCGCGTCGTCGGCGCGCTCGACATCGAGCGCGCGCTCAGCCAGGGCGTGAAGTCCTTCGAACCGGGGCTGCTGGCGCGCGCGCACCGCGGCTTCCTCTACATCGACGAGGTCAACCTGCTCGAGGACCACCTCGTGGACCTGCTGATCGACGTAGCGGCCTCTGGCCAGAACGTGGTCGAGCGCGAGGGCCTGAGCGTGCGCCACCCAGCGCGCTTCGTCCTGGTGGGCAGCGGCAACCCCGAGGAGGGCGAATTGCGCCCGCAGTTGCAGGACCGCTTTGGCCTGGCGGTGGACGTGCGCACACCGGGCGACCTGGCCACACGCGTGGAGGTGGTGCGCCGACGTGACGCCTACGAGCGTGACCCCGAGGCCTACGCCACCAGGTGGAAGAAGGAGGAAGACCGTACGCGCCGACGTATCGTCGCCGGGCGCGAGCGGCTGGGCGGCGTGATCGTGCCCGATGGGGTGCTCGAGCAGGCGGCACGGTTGTGCATGGCGCTGGGCACCGATGGCCTGCGCGGCGAACTCACCCTCATGCGCGCGGCACGCGCGCTCGCAGCGCTCGAAGGCGCCGCGGAAGTGACGCTGGCGCATCTGCAACAGGTCGCGCGGCCGGCCCTGCGCCACCGCCTGCGGCGCGACCCGCTGGACGAATCCGACTCCACCGTGCGCGTGGACCGCGCGCTGGCCGACCTGTTCCCAGGCGACACCGCCGCGGCATGACGGTGCGGGGCCGCTGCGTAGCGTTCATCCCGGCGCGCGACGGCACGATGCCGCCGTCGCGCAGGCAGGCGGTCCTTGCCGAGGCAGCCCGCCTGCGGTGCAGACCAGCGAGGTTCGGGAAGTGACGCCGCAGCGGCCGGATCCTGCTGACGCCGCGCGTCAGGCCGGCGACGCCTTCCACGCCGCCGCCCTGCTGCTGACCGACCCGCAGGGTCTGGGTGGCGTGGTGCTGCATGCCCAGGCCGGGCCGGTGCGCGATGCCTGGCTCGCGCTGCTGCAGGCCCTGGCGCCCCACGGAGTGCCTTTGGCGCGTCTGCCGGTGCACGCGAGCATCGACCGCCTGCTCGGTGGGCTGGACTTGCCGGCCACGCTGGCGACCGGCCGGCCGGTCGCGCAGCCGGGTCTGTTGGCGGCACTGGACGGCGGTATCGTCGTTTCGGCGATGGCCGAGCGCTTGCCTCCGCCGACCGTGTCGCACCTGTGCGCGACGCTGGACACCGGGAAGGTGCGCGTCGAGCGCGACGGCATCGCGGCCGTGGCGCCGGCGCGCCTGGCGCTCGTCGCGCTGGACGAGTCTCAGGGCGAGGACCGGCCGCTCGCGCCGGCCTTGGCCGACCGGCTCGGCTTATGGATCGACCTGCAGGCCTTGTCGGTGCGCGACACCGTCGCGGTGGACGAGCCCATGGCTGGCGAGCTTGCTCGGGCGCGCGCATGCGTCCACGGCGTCGAGGTGCCTGCGCCTGTCGTCGAGGCGCTGTGCGCGGCCACGCTGGCATTCGGTGTGGATGCGCCGCGCGCGGCCTGGTTCGCGCAGCGCTGCGCGCGCGCGGCCGCCGCCTGGCGCGGCGCGGCACAGGCCGAGGCTGAGGATGCGGCGCTGGCCGTTCGGCTGGTCCTCGCGCCCCGCGCCACGCGCCTGCCAGCCAGCGAGGCGCCGGCGCAGGAGCCTCCCGTCCCCGAACCGCCAGTGCCCGACGCCCCCCCGCCCCCGCCTCCCGAAGCGAATGGCGACAGCAGCGACACACCGCCAGACTCTGCCCCGCCCGCACCGGCGCAGCCACTGGCCGATCGTCTGGTCGAGGCTGCGCTGGCGGCCATGCCCCCGGGGCTGCTCGCCCGCCTGGCGGTGCAGGCGCGCGCCGAGCGCGGCCGCGCCCCCGAGGCTGGTCGCGCTGGCACCGCAGCCGCGTCGGCGGCGCACGGCCGGCCGG
>CAIRBF010000015.1 GCA_903876715.1 uncultured beta proteobacterium | reverse complement strand
GCGCCAGAGTAGACAGCTGTATCGATCCCGTTGCCGCCGTCCAGCGTGTCGTTGCCGCTGCCGCCTTGGAGGAGGTCGTTGCCCTCGTCGCCGAACAGTTGGTCGTCGCCCCCGTGTCCGGACAAGGTGTCGTTGAGCCTGAAGCCAGTGATCAGATCCCCGGCCTGGCCCCCCTGCAGATCCAGCCTGGCCGCCAGGTTGGGGTTGTCCAAGGGAGCCCCCCACCTGAACACCAGGCTTGTGCCGGTCTCCAGTGAGGCATCGATGCGAATCAACCCGCTCGGGTCGCTGCGGGTGTTGAGCGTGATGTAGAAGGGGGCCGTGCCGCTGGCCAGTTCATCCGGCAGTGCCAGCGTGCCTTGAGGCCAGCCCGGAAGATTGATCTCCTCGAAGTTCAGCATGCGGCTCAGATCGAAGCCGCCACCATCTCCGGTGTAGGACCAGCCTGCCGGGAAGACAAAGACGTCGTATCCCTCGCCGCCGTCATAGATGCCGCCGCCGTTGCGCTGGTTACCGTCCTCGGCGAAGACGATGTCGTCGCCAGGGCCCGCATCGATCAGCTTGGCCTCGGCGACAAAGATCGCGTCGTCACCCGTGCCGCCAAAGATCTCGGGCAGGCCACCGTCGAACGACGGGAACAAGAACGCGTAGCCTGAGACGAAGCCTCGGTCTGTTCGGTAGCGAGGATCAGCCAGGCTGAAGCCAGGCCAGTTGGAGCCGCTGGCCAGATTCCCGTTCCACTGAAAGATCAGGTCGTTGCCGGAGCCGCCCTCGATGTGGGCATGGCCCTGGACAAAGATGCGGTCATCGCCGTCCCCGCCAGACAGTCGGTCCACCACGCCCGGTTCCGTTGAGGGAGGCTCGTAGTGGTTCGTCGAGTACTCGTTGCCAGACAGGGTGTCGTTGCCATCGCCGCCGTACAGCGAATCCGACCCTGGTCCACCCTCCAGAAAATCGTCCCCGCCCCCGCCGTCCAGAACGTCGTCACCCACCAGGCCTTTGACCGTGTCAGGACTCGTTCCGCCGACCAGGGAGTCGTCACCTTCGCCGCCAATGATCTGCTGCTGCAGGGAAACCATCGTTCATGCACCTGGAAAATCGCTGGATCGTGTTCCAGCGCGTGGCGTCGATCCACAGACCGTGCTGGGCGGAGGGTGTGCGGCTCTCAGCAAGCCGCTGCGAGCGCCCACTGCTGCGCAGTATCGCTCAGCGTTTTCAGGCCATGACCTTGCTTGAAGAGACGCCGAAGATTGATCCCGTTGTGGTGCCAGTGAAGCTGAATTGGGATTTAAAAGTACGTAATCAATAACTGTAAATATCTTTGCGAGTTAAGCGCAATACGGGATGGACTCGCAGCTGTGAATTTTTGAATCCCTTCCTCCAAGGCGTATCCCGCATCAGTTGAAAACCTCGCCGCCTCGCTGCGAGGCTCTGCCGTCCTCGAAAGCGTAGCCGGCGACCTAGCTTTCGCCTGGGCCTTGTTCTGTCTGCACGTGTCGACTCTCACGGTACGAATCGACGATCCGACCATCAGGCTCGATTCCGGCAGCTGAGCGCCGCGCCGACGCAACCTTCGTCTCCTGGCGGCCGACGGTTCCGTGCCGATATCCGTCATGCGTTGCCGAGAGTGCAGCCCTCGCATTCGCTCAGGCAGGCCAGCGGCTCCATTTTTCGCGCTGTAGCTGCCGAGGTGGCCTCACGCTGCTTGCAGACGAACGCTCTGCCGTTACGCCCCGGCGCGCGAATCAAGCATCGGCAAAAGCCTCGTCCGAGGCTTACATCCGAGGAATGGGGCCGACCCGGATCGAGGCCTGAATCGCTCTCGTAGCTGCGGCGGAAGCGGTGAGATTCGAACTCACGGAGGGGATCAACCCTCGCCGGTTTTCAAGACCGGTGCCTTAAACCGCTCGGCCACGCTTCCACAGGGGCAGGATCATACGTCGCTCCTGTGGCCAGGCCGCGCGCGGGCCGGGGTGGCATGAGGTGCGGTGCCCCGAGCCTTCAGCCCGGGACCTGGGCCTGCGGGCAGGGGACCTGGACGATCTCTCGTCGGCCGCCGTCGATGCGGGCGGCGCTGAGACAGCCGCCCCAGACGCAGCCGGTGTCCAGGCCGAGAAGGTCGGGGCGGTCGATGAGGCCGAGCGTGCTCCAGTGGCCGAAGGCCACAGGTGTGCCCGCGCTGCGCCGGCCGGGCATGTCGAACCATGGCCGATGACCTGGGGGCGCAGCCGCCGCGCCCTCCTTGGTGACGAGGTCCAGCGTGCCGTCGGCGGCGCAGAAACGGATGCGCGTGAAGGCGTTCACCGCGAAGCGCCAGCGCTCGACGCCCTGAAGATCGTCGCGCCAGCGGGCCGGTTCGTTGCCGTACATCTGGTGCAGGAAGTCGGCCATGTGCGGGCCCTGGAGCACGGCTTCGACCTCGGCGGCGAGCGCCAGTGCCTGCGTCGAAGACCAGCTCGGCGCGAGGCCGGCATGAACGCACAGCCAACCCGACTCGACCAAGGCCAGGCGAGACCCGCGCAGCCACCCGAGCCAGGCGTCGCGGTCGGGGGCGTCGAGGATGTCGCCGAAGGTGTCGCCCGGATGACGCTTGCGCGCGCCGTGCGCCACGGCCAGCAAGTGCAGGTCGTGGTTGCCGAGCACCCATTGCGCCGAGCCTTCCAGCGCGCTCAGGCGGCGCAGCACCGGCAACGACGCCGGACCGCGGTTGACCAGGTCGCCGAGGGCGACCAGCCGGTCGCGTGACGGCGAGAAACCGCACACGCTGAGCAGGCGCTCGAGCGCGTCGCAGCAGCCTTGGACATCACCGATCAGCAGGACCATGGACCCGATTCTGCTACCCTGCTCGACCTCGTCACAGCCCACCGCCCACGCCGGCGGCGCGCATGGATCTGGTTCTGCTGCTCTTTCTGATCTTCCTTAACGGCGCCTTCGCGATGTCCGAGATGGCGCTGACCGCCAGTCGCAAGGCCCGGCTGCAGGTGCTGGTGGAGGCGGGCGAGGGGGGGGCCCAGGCAGCGCTCGACCTGCACGAGAACCCGACGAAGTTCCTCTCCACCGTGCAGATCGGCATCACCTCGATCGGCGTGCTCAACGGCATCGTCGGCGAGGCAGCGTTCTCGCGCCCGCTGGCGCTGTGGATCGACGCGACGCTGCCCGTCCGGCCCGAGACCGCGCAGTGGATGGCCACCGGTCTGGTGGTGCTCATCATCACGGTGCTCACCATCATCTTCGGCGAGCTCGTCCCCAAGCGGGTGGGGCAGATGTTCCCGGAGACCGTGGCGCGCTTGGTGGCGCGGCCGATGAACTGGCTTTCCACGGCCACCCGTCCGCTCGTGCTGCTGCTGGGTGCCAGCACCGAGGCCGTGCTGCGGCTGCTCGGCCTGCACGGCCGCGCCGCCCGCAGCGTGACCGAGGAGGAGATCGCGGCCAGCCTGGAGGAGGGTGTCGACGCCGGCGTGATCGAGGCCCAGGAGCACCAGATGGTGCGCAACGTGTTCCGCCTGGACGAGCGCCAGATCGGCTCGATGATGGTGCCGCGCGCCGAGATTGCCTGGCTCGACGCGCAGGCGCCCCTGGAGCAGACGCTGGCCGTGATGGCCGAGAGCGGCCATTCGCGCTACCCGGTGTGCCGTGGCGGCCTGGACGACGTGATCGGGGTGCTGCCGGCGCACCGGCTCGTCGGCTCCGTGGTCCAAGGCCGTCCGCTGGACCTGACCGAGCACCTGCAGGCCCCCGTCTTCGTGCCCGAGACGCTCACCGGCATGGAACTGCTGGAGCACTTGCGCGCCTCGTCCTCGGAGCTGGTGCTGGTGGTGGACGAGTACGGCGCGGTGCAGGGCCTGATCTCGGAGCGCGACGTGCTCGAGGCCATCACCGGCGAGTTCGCGGCCCAGGCCGGGCAGGACGCCTGGGCCGTGCGCCGCGACGACGGCAGCTGGCTCATGGAAGGCCTCATACCGGTTCCCGAACTGAAGGATAGGCTGGAATTGAGGGATCTTCCGGACGAAGACCGGGGACGCTACAACACGCTGGCTGGCATGATCATGCTTTTGCTCGGACGCCTGCCCAGGACCACCGACACCGTGGAGTGGCAGGGCTGGTGCTTCGAGGTCGTGGACCTGGACGGCAAGCGCATCGACAAGGTGCTGGTCCGTCGACTCGCGCAGACTGGAGACTTCTCGTGATCAATCCCCTGTTGTTCAAGAAGGCCGTGGCCATCGAGGCCGGCGCGCACCGCGCTGTGCGCATCAAGCCGGCCTCGCGCGACTGGTCGGTCGCTGGCGAGCTGAACGCGATGTTCCTGGCCACGGCGGAGTTCGCCGACGCCAGCGCGGACTACCCCATCGTCTTCGTCGAGGCGGGCGCGGACGCCCAAGGCAACCGGCAGGTGGCGCCGATCGCCGTGTTCGGCCTCCAGGAAAAGGAGAACCTGTACGTCGAGGACGGCCGCTGGCGCGTGAACTACATCCCGGCCCTGCTGCAGGCCTACCCCTTCGGCATCGCCCGCATCGACGAGTCGCGCGTGGCCGTGGTCATGGACGAATCCTGGACGGGCTGGTCCACCACGGAGGGCACGCCGCTGTTCGACGAGCAGGCCCAGCCCTCGGACTACCTGAAGGGCATGCGTGATCAGCTCGAGCGCGTCGAGGCCGAGATCCAGCGCACACGCCTGTTCGGCAAGCTGCTGATGGACGCCGACCTGTTGGCCACGATGCGCTTCGACGCCACGCTCGGCGACGGTCAGAAGATCGCCGTCGAGGGGTTCATGGCCGTCGACGAGAAGAAGCTCGCCGCGCTGCCCGACGCCAAGGTCGTGGAGTTCCACCGCAATGGCGTCCTGGGTCTGATCCACGCGCACCAGATCTCGATGCGCCACATGCGCCGCCTCATCGGCTGGCGTCAGGCGCGCGAGCGCGGCGCGGCGGCGCCGGCCGCCGAGAGTTGACCGGCGCCGGCCAGCCCGAAGAGGCGGCCGTAGCGCAGCCCGATCCAGGCGTGCTCGCGCATCAGCATCTCCACGCGCGCTGACTCACCCAGTTCCAGCGCCTCCAGCACCAGCTCGTGCTGCAACTGCGCTTGGGCGAGCTTGCGGTACTCCGCGTCCAGCGCCGCGGTGTCGATGACGATCGAGCCCGCCGAGGCGAAGGGCAGGTGGTCGTTGCGCGCGATCGCGTCGGCGATGACGCGGCTGTCGTCGGCGCTGACGATCGCGCGGTGGAAGCGGTCGTTCAGCCGTGCCCAACGTCCGACCGCGTCCGCGCTCAGTTGCCCTGGCGCCAGCACCGCCCGGCCTTCGGCCACGCAGTCGGCCAGCACCTGCCGCACCACTGGCGTCAGCCCGCGCTCGGCCAGGCGGCGCGCGGCCAGACCCTCGAGCGCCCCGCGCACTTCGATCGCGCAGCGGATGTCGGCCTCGGAGACGGCGCGCACCACGTAGCCGCGCGTGCCCGCCTTCTCCACCAGGCCCTCCTGCTCGAGGGTGCGCAGCGCCAAGCGCACTGGGGTCCGCGACAGGCCCAGCGACTGCGCCACCGGGATCTCCGCCAAGCGCATCCCGGCGCTCCAATGACCGGCGACGATCAACTGCCGCAGCCGGGCCACGACACTGCCGGTCTCGGGGGGCATCGGCTCGATTGGATCCATCCGGTGCAGTTTATGCGCCTGCGGTGGGCATAATCGGCGCTGAATGGATCCAGCCGGACGGGTGGCCCCAGCGCTGCTCGACGTCTCCTCGTCCCGCACCGCGCCGAGTGGCGTGGTGCGATCTCCACTCCAGCACCATCGATCGCCATGTCCGCACGCACCACGCCTCCGTTCCGCGCCGACCACGTCGGCAGCTTCCTCCGTCCGGCTTACCTGCTGCAGGCGCGTGAGCAGAAGGCCCGCGGCGAGATCACGCCCGCGCAACTGCGCGAGGTCGAGGACCGCGCGATCGACGAGATCGTGCGCTTCCAGGCCGACGTCGGCCTGCAGTCCATCACCGACGGCGAGTTCCGGCGCACCTATTTCCACCTCGACTTCCTCGAGCAGCTCGGCGGCGTCAAGACCGACATCCCCGTCACCGTGAAGAAGCCCGACGGCACCGAGGAGCTCGCACCGCCGGCGATCCGCGTCATCGACAAGGTGCGTCACGTCAAGGACATCCAGCTCGCCGACTTCCAGTACCTGAAGTCCCGGGTCGAGGCGCTGGGCCGCCCGGGGCTGCGGCCCAAGGTCACGATCCCGTCGCCGACGATGCTGCACTTCCGTGGCGGGCGCGCCGGCATCAGCCGCCAGGCCTATCCCGAGCTCGACCCCGTCTTCTACGACGACGTCGCGCGCGCCTACGCCGCGGAGCTGCAGTCTCTGGCCGACGCTGGCTGCGACTACGTGCAGATGGACGATACCAACCTCGCCTACCTGTGCGACGAACGCATGCGCGAGGCCGCGCGCCAGCGCGGGGACGACCCGAACGAGCTGCCGCACCGTTACGCCGCCTTCATCAACAAGGTCGTGGCGCTCAAGCCCGCGGGCATGACGCTGGCCATGCACCTGTGCCGCGGCAACTTCAAGAGCACGCACGCCGCGGCCGGCAACTACGAGCCGGTGGCCGAGGCGCTGCTGTCGGAGATGAAGCTCGATGCCTTCTTCCTCGAGTACGACGACGACCGCTCTGGCGATTTCCGGCCGCTGCGCTACCTGGGCAAGGACAAGATCGTCGTCCTCGGCCTGGTGACCACCAAGTTCGGCCAGCTCGAGGGCAAGGACCTCCTCAAGCGTCGCATCGACGAGGCGGCGAAGTACGCGCCGCTGGACCAGCTCTGCCTCAGCCCGCAGTGCGGCTTCTCCAGCACCGTGCACGGCAACAACATCGCCGTCGAAGACCAGCGTCGCAAGCTCGCGCTCGTGGTCGAGACCGCGCAGGAGGTCTGGCGCTGAGTCCCCGGCTGGCGCGCCACCGGGCGCCAGCCTCGTCCAGCCGGGCACAGGATTCCCCCGGGGTGACAGACCGGGCGGACCTGCGTACAGTCGCGTGCTCTTCGCATTCCCTTGCGCCTGTCCTTGCGCTTCTCCCAGGAGCTCCCGATGAAGCTGTCCCTCGCCTCGCTGAGCCTGGCCGCCGCCGCGGCACTGGCCGTCCTTCCTGCCGCCGCGCAGGAGGTCACGCTGAAGTTCCATCACATCTGGACGCCGCAGGCCATGGCGCCGGTGAACGTGATCACACCGTGGTGCAACAAGGTCGCCGCCGAATCCAACAACCGCCTGAAGTGCCAGATGCTGCCGGCCATGAGCGGTGGCGGCACGCCGGCGCAGCTGGTCGACCGTGTCAAGGACGGTGTCGACGACCTCGTCATCACGCTGCCCGGCTACACGGCTGGCCGCTTCCCGGCGATGGAGGTCTTCGAGCTGCCCTTCATGACGAACTCGGCCGAGGCCGGCGCCCGCGCCGCCTGGGACTACCTGCAGAAGTACGCGCTCAAGGAGTTCCCGGGCACCAAGGTCCTGGCCACCTGGGTGCACGACGAGGGTTACGTCCACACCAACGGCCGTCAGATCAAGACCCTGGCCGACTTCAAGGGCTTGAAGATGCGCGCGCCCACGCGCCAGACCAACAAGCTGCTCGCTGCGCTCGGCGCCACGCCTGTGGGCATGCCGCTGCCGGCCATCCCTGACGCGGTGAGCAAGGGCACGATCGATGGTTTCATGCTGCCCTGGGAGGTGATGCCCTCGCTGAAGCTGCACGAGATGGTCAAGTTCCACTCCGAGACCGATCCCTCGCGCCCGGCGCTGTACAGCGCCGGCTTCGTCTTCGCGATGAACCAGGCGCGCTACGACAGCCTGCCGGCCGACCTGAAGAAGGTGATCGACAACAACAGCGGCGCGGCGCTGTCGCAGCAGATCGGCAAGATCTGGGACAACTCCCAGGCCGCCGGCCGCCAGGCCGCTCGTGATCGGGGCAATACCTTCCACATGATCCCGCCGGCAGAACTGGACAACTGGGTCAAGGCCAGTGCCGGCCTGTACGACGACTGGATCGCTGATGTGACCAAGCGCGGCTACGACGGCAAGACCATGCTGGGCGAGGCCCAGGCGCTACTGCAGAAATACCGCAAGTGAGTGGCGGCGCCCGGGGCGGTCCCTCAGGGCTGCTCCGCGCCTGAGCAGCAGTGGCCGGTGCCTCGGACTGCTGCAGCCTGCCGCAGCCCTAGGGACCGATGATCGACCGCTTCCTCGCCGCGCTGTCCCGCCTCTTCGCTCAGGCGGGCATGGTCGTTGCGGCGCTGATGGCGCTGCTGGTGGTCGTCAGTATCGCCGGGCGGGCGACGATGTCCCGGCCCATCCAGGGCGATGTCGAGCTGACGCAATTCGGTGTCGCGCTGTGCATCTCGCTCGCGCTGCCCTGGTGCCAGTGGCAGCGCGCCAACATCATCGTCGACTTCTTCACCCAGCGCCTGGGTGTGCGCCGCATCGCCGTGCTCGACGGCATCGGTGCACTGCTGATGGCTGCCATGTACCTGCTGCTGGCCTGGCGCACCGGCGCCGGGGCGGTTTCGGTGCGCGAGGCCTTCGAGGCGACGATGATCCTGGACCTGCCGATGTGGTGGGTCTATGCCTCGCTCGCGCCCGGTCTCGCGCTGGCGGGGCTGATCGCGCTGCGCCAGGCCTGGAGCCTGCTGTTGCGGCCTGCGCTGCCCGCTCCGGCCTCGGGAGGCGGCCGATGACGACCGCCACCACGGTCGGCCTGACCATGTTCGCCGGCATGCTGGCGCTGATGGCGCTGCGCGTGCCCATCGCCGCCGCGATGTTCATCCCCGGCGCGCTGGGCTACTGGGCCATGAGCGGCGAGGCAGCGCTGTTGAACCAGGTCAAGGGCAGCGCGGTCGCGCGCCTGACGGTCTACGACCTGAGCGTCATCCCGCTGTTCCTGCTGATGGGGCAGTTCGCCACGCAGGGGGGGCTGAGCCGGGCCCTGTTCCGCGCAGCGGCGGCCTTGGTCGGCCACATCCGGGGCGGGCTGGCCATGGCTTCGGTGTTGTCCGCTGGCGCCTTCGGGGCGGTGTGCGGCTCCTCGGTCGCGACCTCGGCCACGATCACCCAGGTGGCCTACCCGGAGATGAAGCGCCATGGCTATGCCGGCCGGCTGTCCACCGCCGCGCTGGCCACCGGCGGCACGCTGGGCATCCTGATCCCGCCGTCGGTGCCGCTGGTCGTCTACGCCATCCTGACCGAGCAGAACATCGCCAAGCTCTTCGCTGCAGCCATGCTGCCCGGCGTTCTGGCGATGTTGGGCTACATCGTGGTCATCGGCATCTGGTGCCGGCTCCACCCGCAGATGGGACCCGCCGGGCAGCGCGTCGACGCAGCCGAGCGTGTGGGCGCGGTGCTGGGCATCTGGCCGCTGCTGTTGATCTTCGTCGTCGTCTTCGGCGGCATCTACGGCGGCGTCTTCTCACCCACCGAGGGCGCGGCGGTCGGGGCCGTGGCGACCTTCGTCGCCGGCTGGGCCCAGGGCGAGCTGCGCGGCCCGCAGATCGCGAGCAGCTTCCTCGGCACGGCCGAGACCACGGCGATGGTGTTCCTGATCTTCCTTGGCGCCGACATGATGAACGCCTCGCTCGCGCTCACCGCGATGCCCGCGGCGGTGGCGGCTTGGGTGGGGGGGCTGGCGGTGCCGCCGCTGGCGATCGTCGCCGCGGTGCTGCTGCTGTACGTGCTGCTGGGCTGCGTCATGGACGAGCTGTCGATGCTGCTGCTGACCATCCCGGTCATCTTCCCGGCCGTGATGGCGCTGGACCTCTGGGGCCTGAACGCCGAGGCCAAGGCGATCTGGTTTGGCATCCTCGTGCTGATGACGGTGGGCATCGGCTTGATCGCGCCGCCGGTGGGCCTGAACGTCTACGTCGTCAACAACCTCGCGCGCGACACGCCCATGTCCGAGACCTACCGCGGGGTCTTCCCCTTCCTCGCCTGGGACGTGCTGCGCGTGCTGCTGCTGATGTTCTTCCCGGTGCTGAGCCTGGGGCTGGTGTCGGTGTTCTTCACGCGATAGCGGCGGGTCGTCGCCCACAGCCTGGAGGCCCTGGGCGAGCCTCGACGGTACGCTCGGCAGCAGCTTCGGCAAGCTGCTTGCCAGCGGCTTCGACCAAGGGCTCGTCAGTCGCTTCGAACAGCGGCGCCTGAGAAACAACTCGTCCGGCCCGCCCATTTCTCCGGTCGCACTGAGCCCTTCGACTTCGCTCAGGACAGGCCTGTCGGAGTGCCGTCAAGGGCTTCGACAAGCCTGACCTGGGCCCGGTCGAAGGTTTCAACCCGAACGGATTCCCAGCAAAACACCGCGCACCGAGCGGGGCATGGGACGCTCTTCGGCGTCTGGACCATGAGCCCAGTCATGGATGGGCTCGACCGAAAGCTCGACAAAGAAGACTGTATGCATATACAGTATCTTCGTGTCCCTCAATCCTGCCTATGCCCCGGCCCCCGAGACGCTGCGCCCGGCTCTCGAGACGCTGCATCCCGCCCTGTGGCGCGCGCACCAGCTCGGCCGTAGCGTTGAGACCGTACTCCCCAGCGGTTTCGATGCGCTGGACGCGCAGCTCCCCGGCGGCGGCTGGCCGTGCCGGGCCTTGACGGAGCTGCTGTTGGCGCATCCGGGGGTGGGCGAGATGCGCCTGCTCGCGCCGGCGCTGGCCCGGGTGTCGGCGCCGAGCCAGCGGCCGGGCGAGGACGTTGGCGAGCGCAGCGTCATGCTGTTCGACCCCCCGGCCCGGCCTTGCGCGCAGGCGCTGACGCAACTGGGCGTGGACGCGCGCCAAATCGTCGTCGTGCACGGGCGCGAGGGGCCGCGCGGGTCGGCGCTGCGGCATCTGCTGCCGAGTGCCGATCTGCTGTGGGCGCTGGAGCAGGCGCTGCGCAGCGCCCAGATCGGCGCGGCGCTGGCCTGGCTGCCCGAGCGCCTGGGCGCCGACGCGCTGCGCCGGCTGCAACTGGCGGCGCAGGCGCACGACGGCCCGGTCTTCCTGTTGCGCGGCATCGCAGCCCGGCTCAAGCCCAGCCCGGCGCCGCTGCGCCTGGCGCTGCACGCCAGCCCCGTGCCCGACGAGATCGTGCTGCACCTGCTCAAGCGGCGCGGCCCGCCGCTGGCGCAAGCGCTGCGCCTGGTGCTGCCGTCGGTGCTGTCCGCGCCGTCGAAGGCGCGGGCGCTGGAGCGCCTGGTGGCGGCCATGCCTCGGCCGGTCGCTGCCGCCCGGCCATCAGGTCAGGGCAGGGTGACGCAGGGCGCCCAGCGCGGCCAGGACGCCACATCCGCCACGCCGGCTGCACGTGAGCCCCGGTGGCGGGTGGACCCCGCCCGCCTCGGCACAGGCTGACCAGCCCCGTCGCCGTCTCCTAGCTCAAGCACATGCGCTGGCGCGTGCACCTGCACCTGCACACCATCATGCCCAGTCGCCTGGTTACCGCGCAGCCCCGTTGCGAGGGTTGCGGGTCTTCCTCCCCTCCCCCCAGGCGGGGGAGGGGCTGGGGGAGAGGGGGATGAACGCCAAGGCCTCAGCCTCCCCGTCCCTGCCCAACGCCGGCAGGGGAGAGCGACTGAAAGCCGCGCCCCCGACGCATGGTCCCCGGGCAGGCGCCAAGACCAGCACATCGGCACGCGCCCCTCTCTCGCCCGAGCTACCTTCTGTTTCCCCCGCGCGCGCCTCTCGCCGCTGGATCGCCCTGCACCTGCCTGCGCTGGCGCTCGAATCCTGGACGGCCACGCTGGACCCCGAGACACGCCAGCTGCCGCTGGCCTTGCTGGACGGAACGCGCGTGGCGGCCGTCGATGCCACTGCTGCGGCGCTCGGGGTACGGCCCGGACAGCAGCGCGCTACCGCGCTGGCCCTCGCGTCTGCGCTGCGCTTCGGCCAGGCCGACGCTGCGCGTGACGCCCGGGCCTTGTACGCCGTGGCCTACGCGGCGCTGCAGTTCACCCCTGCGGTTGCGCTGCACAGCAGGGACACGGTGCTGCTCGAGGTCTCCTCGACGCTGCGTCTGTTCGGCGGCCCGTCCGGGCTCGAGCAGCGCCTGAGCGCCGCGCTCGCGGCGCTGGGCCACCACGTGGTGCCCGCAAGCGCACCCACGGCCCTGGGCGCGGCGCTGCTGGCGCGCTGGGCATCCGCCAGCCCGCAGGAGGAAGCGAAGGGTCACTCCCTGGTTTTCTCACCCCCCTCGGAGGGGCGGGATGGGCAAGGTCTGGCCCTTGGGGGTGCTCATCAGGCCCTGCAGGCTCCTCTCAATAAAACGCCGGGCAGCCCCCAGTATTCTTGCGCCCCCGCAGGGGGCCGAGACGGACGCCGCCCGGCCCTCGAGGGTGCTCTCAATGGCTCGCAGGCCACGCGCCTGGCGGCCTTGCGCGCGCTGCTCGACACGGCGCCTGCCGCGCTGCTCTGGCCCGCCGGCGCACCGGCCGTGGAGCTGCTGCAGGGCCTGGGCCTGTGCACCCTGGGTGAGCTGCGCGCGCTGCCACGCGATGGGCTGGCGCGCCGCCTTGGGCCGGCCCTGCTGGACCTGCTGGACCGCGCCCGCGGCGACGCGCCCGACCCGCAGGACTGGGTGACCGCGCCCGAGCGCCTGGCCGAGCAGCTCGAGCTCCACGCACGAGCCGACACCACGTCCCAGCTGCAGCACGCGGCTGGCCTGCTATTGGCGCGTCTGGTGGCCTGGGCGCGAGCCCGGCAGGGGCGGGTACAGCGTTGCGTGCTGGGCCTGCGTCACGAGCCGCGTCACCGTGCCGCCGACGCCGTGCCCGAACTCACCCCCGTGGAGATCGCACTGGCCGAACCCTCGGCCGACGCGGATCACCTGCAGGGCCTGCTGCGCGAGCGCCTGGCGCGCCTGGAACTGCCCGCGCCGGTGACGAGCCTGGAGCTGAGCTGCGACGAGCTCGTCCACGCTCCCCCGCCGGGCGGCGAGCTCTTCCCCACACGCGCCGCTGGCCAGGCCGGCCTGGCGCGCCTGCTCGAGCGTCTGCAGGCCCGCCTGGGCGAAGACCGCGTGCAGCGTCTGGAACCGGTCGACGACCACCGGCCCGAGCGCGCGGCGCAGACCAGCCCGACCGCCGCGCTTGCTCAGGTGCGGGAGCGGGCTGCCGAGCCAGCCCCAGCCCGAGGACAGGCGGCCTCGCGAGCCCCCACCCGAGGACGGGCCGCCAGTGCCGCGGCCGGCGGACGGACCTCCAGCGCCACAGCCGGTCCCCCCGCGCTTACCCGCCCCGACAGCCCGCGGGTGGCGGCGCGCCTGACTCGCCCGGCCTGGCTGCTGCCCGAGCCCCAGCCTCTGCCGGAGCGAGGCCCCCACCCCTGTCTCGGCGGCCAGCCGCTGCGCCTGCTGGCCGGCCCCGAACGCATCGAGTCCGGCTGGTGGGACGACGCCCTCGCCGCGCGCGACTACTTCGTCGCCCAGACCCATGACGGCGCGCTGGCCTGGATCTACCGCAGCCGACTGCCGGCGGAGGGGGCGCAGGCGGGGTGGTTTCTTCAGGGGTGGTTTGGGTGAGGTCCCGCCGCCCGGACCTCGAAGCGCACCGCCTGCAGCATGCGCCCGCGGGCGTCGAGCAGTTTCAGCTCGTGGCGGCCTGGCTGCGGGGTCCAGCGCAGGGTGGCGCCCTGGCCGAGGCGGCGGCCGCCCAGCACCCAGGTGCCGGGCTCGCCCTCGAAGCGGATGCGCTGGGCCTGCGGGGGCAGGTCGGGGTCGAGGGCGTAGACGCTGCCGTCGGCGGGGCTGCTGATGCCCACCGGCCGGGCCGTGGCGGGGGCCACGATGGCGCCCGCCCCGGGGCGGCCGGGCGTGGGGGCGGTGCCGGCCATGAAGAGCTCCTCGCGGCCGGGCTCGCGCTCGCCGACGCGGTCCAGCCGCACCCGCTGCACGCCCGGGGGCGGGACCGGCGCGCGTGAGGGTTGGGCTGCGTGCAAGTGCCGCACCAGCGCCTGCCACACCGGCGCCGCCCCGCTGACGCCGCTGACCGCGCGCATCGGCGCGCCGCTGGCGTTGCCCACCCAGACGCCCACGGTGTAGCGATCGGTGTAGCCGATGCACCAGTTGTCGCGCATGTCCTTGCTGGTGCCGGTCTTGACGGCGGCGAAGCCGCGCGTGGCCAGCGCGCTGTCCAGGCCGAAGGTCAGGGCGCGCGCCGAGGGGTCGGCCAGGATGTCACCCACGAGATAGGCGGCGGCGGGGTCGAGGACGCGGCTGGTCGGTCCGCCGGCGTTGCCCCTGCCGTTGCTCCTGCGCGGGCCCACCGTGTCGGGGCCGGTCCCGGCACTCATGCTCGAGCGCGAACTCGAGCCCGAACCCGCTTCCGAGCCCAACCCCGAACCGCCTCCGGACCCCGAACCCGAGCTTGCTCCCGCCACTGCTGCGGCTCCTCCCCCCGCCACCAGCACCGGCGCCGAGTGCAGCCCGCCGCGGGCCAGCGTACGGTAGGCGTTGGTCAGTGCCAGCAGCGTGACGTCGCCGCTGCCGAGCGCGAGCGCGTGCCCGTACCAGCCGCCGGTCTGCGGCAGCGCCATGCCCAGCGCGTTCAGGCGCTCGTGCAGCGCGTCGGGCGGCAGCATCAGGCTCGCGCGCAGGGCCGGCACGTTCAGGCTCGAGCCCAGTGCGGTGCGGGCGCTGACCCAGCCCTTGAAGCTGCGGTCGTAGTTCTGCGGCCGGTACACGCCGCTGCCGGTGGGCACCTGGGCGGGCGAGTCGTCCAGCAGGCTGGCCGGTGTCAGCAGGCGGCGCTCGAAGGCCAGGCCGTAGACGAAGGGCTTGATCGTGGAGCCGGGCTGGCGGCGCGCGAGCACGCCGTCCACCTCTGCCGCCGCGGAGCCGGCCCCGACCGAGCCGACCCAGGCCCGCACCTCGCCGCTGGCGTTGTCGAGCACGACCACAGCGCCGTCCTCGACGTGCCGCCCCGAGAGCTCGGCCAGCTGCGCGCGCAGCAGGCGCACCGCCACGCGCTGCACGCCGGCGTCCAGTGCCGTGCGCACCTGGGACGGCGCATCGGGCCCGACGACCTGGCGCGCGAAGTGCGGCGCGATCTGCTCGCCCAGCGGCATGCCGCCGCGCCGCGCCAGGGCCTGCGCCGCCAAGCCGCGCACGCCGGTGCAATCGCGCTTCATGAGTTCCAGCACGCCGCAGGCGCGGCGGCCCACGGTCTCCACGTCGGCCTGCGGCGCGCGCACCAGGGCGGCGGTGATCGCGGCCTCGTGCGCGTCCAGGCCGCGCGGGTGCTTGCCGAAGAGGGTCTGCGCCAGCGCGTCGATGCCGACGATCTCGCCGCGCAGCGGCACCAGGTTCAGGTAGGCCTCGAGGATCTCGTGCTTGCGCCAGGACGATTCGAGCTCGCGCGCCACCACCACCTGGCCGAGCTTCTGCCCCACGCTGCGGCCGCCGGCCGGGCGCGCCAGGTCCTCGTCGACCAGACCGGCGAGCTGCATCGTCAGCGTCGAGGCGCCGCGCGTGCGCGTGTTCCACAGGTTGGCGAAGGCGCTGCGCGCCGCCGCGCCCCAGTCGACACCGCTGTGCTCCCAGAAGCGGCGGTCCTCGCTGAGCACCACGGCCTGCAGCAGCACCGGCGACATCGCCTCCAGCGGCACCCAGGCCAGGCGACGCACGCGCAGGTCGGTGCGCAGCGTCTGCACCGGCACGCCGTGGCGGTCGAGCACGGTCACGTCCGAGGGACGGTGCGCGGCGTGCACCTCGGCGAATGCGGGCACGCCGGCCTGGGCGGGGAGGAGGGCGCAGGCGCCCAGCGCGAGCGCGACCATGAGGAGGCGCACGGGGGCCGAGCCGGCGCGCATCCGGACACCGCCGCACTGGGTGCGGCCTGGGCGTGGGGCGGGCGCCAGCGTGCGCCGGCTCATGCGCGGGCCCGAGGCGTGGTGGACACGGCGCCCGACCGTGCCAGGTATTCGCTGACCCCGCCGCGCCCAGCCCGGGCGCCACCCGGCCCCGGGCTGTCGCTCACGGCGCCACCTCCCAGATCGCGTTCGGCTGCTCGCCCTGCATCTCCGGCGCGTACATGGCCTCCACGCGCGTGGGCGGCAGGCCGAAACGGCCGGCGTGGTTCAGGCGCAGCGTGTACTCGACCACGTGCCGGCCGCGCGGCATGAACTCGAAGTAGCTGCGGAAGGCCGTGGTGGCGCGCTCCTCGAAAGCCGGCCAGGCGCTGCCGGCCCGGCGCTCACCGCGCGTGGCCAGCGCGCTGTCGCGCGCCAGTCCCGTGCCGAGCACCGTGGCGCCGGCGGGCACCGGGTCGTCGACGACGACCCAGTTGCGGTCGCTCGCGGCCTCGATCTCCAGCCGCACGCGCACGATGTCGCCGCGCGTCCAACGCGCCGGGTCTTGGCGCTGCACCGCGACGAGGTTGCGCGTGACGGCGTAGCCGGCCCGCAGCGGCGTCTTCAGCGGCACGGCGGCGCGCGCCTGCAGCAGCACCCAGGGGCGGCCCGGGCCCTCGTGCGCCAATCGCAGCGTGGCGGCGTCGGCCGGCCAGGGCAGGGTGACCGTGGCGCCATCGGGCTGGCTCGACCAGTCCAGCGCAGCCGCCGTACGGCCTCCGGAAGTCGGCGCGGTGGCCGACGGGCCGACGGTGGCGGCCGGCGGGTTGGCCGAGCCGCCCCCGGCAGTCGTCCCCGGGGTCGTGGCGACCCCGGGAGTCGCCCCCGCGGTCGCGGCGTCCAAGGGGTTCGGCATGAGGGTCTTGGCGACCCCGGGGGCCAGCGTCGCCGCCGTGCGGCCGCGCACCGCTACCGTCTCGAAGCGGGCGCTGAAGCGCTCCAGCGCGAGCGCGCTCCAGGCGTTGGCCGTGGTCGTGGACCAGGCGCCGCGCTGCTGGCGCTCCAGGTGCCCGGCCAGCAGGCGCGGCGCGTCCTCGCGCCAGGCGGGCTCGTCGGCGGCGGCCAGCAGCAGGCGCGCGGCGTTGGCGTCGGCGCTGTCCATCAGCCACCACCAGGCCTCGTCGCCGGCCTGCAGCCGCAGCGCGGCCGGCGAGCCGGCCAGGCGGGCGCGCAGCAGGCGCTGCACCTCCTGCAGGCGCGGCTCGCGCTCGGGCACGCCCTGCAGCCGCTTCAGCAGCGACCAGGCGTCAAGCAGCGAGGCCGTCGTCCACTGCGCCGGTGCCGTGGCCAGGGTGTCGAGCATGCGCGGCCGGGCGCGGCCATGGCGGGCCAGAGCCTCGATCGCGGCCAGCCGGCGCGCGTCCAGGTCGGGCCGGGGCGACCAGGTGTCGCGCTCGAGGCGGCCTTCGACGAAGGCGGTCAGGCCGTCGAGCATGCGCTCGCGCAGCGCCTGTGGCCAGGCCAGGCCGGCCTCATCGGCCAGCGTCAGCAGGTAGGCGGTGAGGCGGTCGCTGCCGCGCGCCGCTTCGTCGGGGCGGGGCGGGAACCAGGTGGCCAGGCCGTCAGCGTCCAGGTGCGCGGGCAGTTGGTTCACCACGGCGGCCCAGAGCTTGGCATCGCCCAGCCCCACGGCGCGCGAGGCCTGCTGCTCGAGGCAGGTGTAGGGGTAGGTCTCGAACCAGCGGCGCAGGCCGGGGAGCTGGCGCCCCAGGCGCGGCTGCAGCGTCAGCGCGAGGCCGCCGTCGGCCACGCCCTGGGTGCGCAGCGCGCCGTCCGGCACCTGCACCGGCCAAGTGAGCGTGCCGTCGAGTTGCCGCAGTGTGGCCTGCAGCGTGCGGATAGGCACGGTCGGCCCGACTTCCTGCCCCACCTTGAGCCGGTCTCGCGCCAGTACCGCGGTGCGTGGGGCGGTTGCGGGTGGGGCAGGGCGTTCCGCAGGGGTGGCAGAGCGCTGCGCGGTGGTGGCTGGGCGGTCCGGGGTCGTGACCGGGCGGTCCAGGGCTGTGGCGGGCAACTCCTCGGCGGCGGCCTCCCAGCTCAGGCGCGTGGCGCGGCCCGGCACCTCCACCGGCCAGCGCAGCTCGGCCGAGGCGCCGGGCTCGATGCGCTGCTCGCGTGGCGCCAGGACCGGCAATGCCTGCGCCCGGCCGCTGGCGTCCAGCGCCTGGCCAGTGAGCGTGGCGCGCACGGTCATCACGC
This sequence comes from uncultured beta proteobacterium, assembly GCA_903876715.1. Taxonomy (GTDB): domain Bacteria; phylum Pseudomonadota; class Gammaproteobacteria; order Burkholderiales; family Burkholderiaceae_C; genus Rubrivivax. Next base: position 32,975 of record CAIRBF010000015.1, on the reverse strand, counting down.
GCTCGGTCGTGTTGCGCAGCGTCAGCAGGGCCTCGAAGCGGTCGCCCTCGCGCACAGCCGGGGGCAGGCCGGCGATGAGCTGCAGGTCCTGGGCCACGCGGATGCTCGCGCTGCCGGTGCCGAAGCGCTGCGGCGTCGAGGTACGCCCGGACTTCTGAGGCTCCACCGCGTCGGCCACGGCCACCAGGCGGAAGGAGGTCAGCGCGTCGTTCAAAGGAACTTCGACCAGAGCCTCACCGCGTTCGTCCAGGCGCACGCGCGGCTGCCACAGCAGCAAGGTGTCGAAGAGCTCGCGCGCGTCGCTGCGTCCTCCTCCGCCGCCGGCCGGCACGGCCTTGCGGCCGTGGTGGCGGCGCCCGATGATCTCGCTTTGCGCCGTGCTCGTGGCCACGCCCCAGTCGCGCGGTTGCATCATGGCCTGCAGCAGGTCCCAGGAGTCGTTGGGCCTCAGCGCGAGCAGGCCCTCGTCGACGGCGGCGAAGGCAACCTCGGCACCGCGCGCGGGCTGACCGGCGTGGGTGACGCGCACGCGCACCTGGGCGGTCTCGCGCACGGCGTAGCGCGGCTTGTCGGGCTGCACGCTGACCTGCAGCTCGTGCTGCGCAGTGCCGACTTCGAGCGCCGCCACGCCGAGCTTGAAGGCCGGCTTGGCGAGGTCGACCATCGCGGTAGGCGGGCGGTAGTCGCGCCGGTCGTGCCAGAGGCTGCGCAGCCATTCCAGCGGCTCGCTGGCGTCGAAGCCGAAGGCATTGCGCCACGACATGTCGCGCAGGCGGCCACGCACCGCGAGCACGCTCACATAGACGTTGGGCGCCCAGCCGGCCTCGATCGGGACCTCGACGACCGGGTCGCTGCCGCGCAGGCGCACGACCTGGGTGCGGATCACGCCCTCGCGCTCGATGGCCACCAGCGCCGTGGCCTGGCGGAAGGGCATGCGCACCTGCAGCCGCGCGGTCTCGCCGGGCTGGTAGCGCTTCTTCTCGGGCAGCAGCTCGATGCGGTCATCGTCGTCCTGCGCGAACCACAGCTCTCCCGCGCCGGTGATCCACAGGCTGGCCGCGGCTTCGCTGCGATGACCGGACTTGTCCTGCGCGCTCGCGATCAGCTCGACCTGGCCAGCGGTGTCGAGCGCAGCGTCGCAGTCGAGGCGGCCGCGTGCATCGGCACGGCCGCGGCACAACACGCCGAGCTCGCGCCGCTCGACGTGGTTCTCCCAGGCGTAGAACCCGCCGACCAGGCGCTTGCGCGTGCTGATGTCCTGGCGCAGCAAGCCTCGCACCTCGAGCGCCTGTCCGGGCAGGGGGCGGCCCTCGGTGTCGAGCGCGAGCGCGGTGAACTGGGCCCGCCCGCGGCTGGCCACCCACTTCTGCGCCTGGATGCCGGCGACCACCGCGGCGGGCCAGACAGGGGTCGTGGCCGCCACGGTCTGGATCTCGCCATTGGGGTCGGTGAAGCTGAGTTCGGTGACGATCTCTCCGGGACCGTCCAGCGCCGGCAGGTCCTTCAGCACGATGCGCGCCGCGCCTTCGCGGCTGGTCTGCGCCCGCAGGCGGTCGGCGACGAGACGCCCGGCGGCGGCAGGGACTTCTTCGTCCTCTGCGGCGGCGTCGCGCCGCGGCTGCGTGTCGCGCGGCGGCAGAAAGGAGAAGTCCTCGTGGCCGGCGAAGCGTGGCACGCGCGGGCGCAGCAGGGCGGTGGCGCGCAGCGGTGCCTGCGCGACGCCGCCGCCGTTCAGGTGGCGAAACTGGGCGTCCAGCGCCAGTTCGCGCGGCGCGACGACCGCCGCGCGCGGGCCGCTCAGGCGGGCGTCGACCAGCGGTACGCGGAATTCCTCGACCCGGAACTCGCCGGCGGGCCAGGTGCGCGCCGGCTCCTGCGGCCCGGCGCCGGGGCGCTCCAGCTCGACCCGCCAGGCGCCGAGCCGGGCCCCGGCCGGGATGGTCCAGCTCGACACCGCGCTGCGCGTAACGGGCCAATCCAGCGGCTGTTCGTGCTCGTCGCCGCTGCCGACGTGGGTGATCTTCAGCCGCGTCGGCAGGCGCGCCCGCTCGGGCAGCGCGAAACCGGCGCTCGTCTGCAGGCGCAGGAAGTGCTTCATCGACACCGTCTCGCCGGCGCGCAGCAGCGTGCGGTCGAAGACGGTGTGCACGCGCGCCTCGGGTTCGGGTGGGGCCCAGGCCGGGGGACTGGCCGGCACGGCAAAGCGCCAGGGCTCGATCCCGCGCATCCAGCCGCTGAAGACGAAGGCCATGTCGTTGTGGCCCTGGGCGTCGCGCTGGCGTGCGGTCACGAACAGGCCGTCCTCGCCGGCGCAGGTGCTGGTGCGCGCTGACAGGGTGGCGTCGACGCGCGCCAGCCCCTGGGCGTCGGTGCGCCCCTGCCACAGCCGGGTGCCGGCGCAGTCGTGCACGGCCACCTCGGCGCCGCCCACGGGGCGGGCGCGGTCCAGCGTCGTCACCCAGACTGCGCTGCCGTCGCGGCCGTGCTTGAAGTGCACGCCCAGGTTGGTGACGAGCACGCCGGTGCGCACGTACATCGGCGCCGCCTGCGCGAGCAGGGCCTGCCCGAGCCGGCGCGACTCGATCTCGATCACGTGGAAGCCGGGCTCGGAAATCGGGATGCCGACGACCTCCGCCGCGCGCGCGTCGCTGGCCGCGGGCGGTGGCAGGGCCAGACGCCGCGCCTGCGCATCCGTGGCCAGCAGCGAGACCTCACGCGTGGCGATCATGCGCTCGACGCGTTGGCGCTGCTTGCGGCCCTGGGCGTCGGTGCTCTCCTGCCAGACCTGCCACTCGGCCTGGGGGCGACCGAGGTCGCGCGCGCTCAGCTGTGTCTCGTGGTGGCGCTGCAGGCGGTGAAACCAGCGCAGCACTTCGGCTTCGCCGTCGACGCGGCGAATGCGTACCTGGCCGCCGGCCGCGCCGGGGCCGAGGTCGGCCTGGACGCGGCGCAGCGTGACCGGCACGGCGGCCTGCCCGTCCCACTCGACGACGCCGAAAGGCGCGGCGGCGAACTTCGCCAGAGGCGGCGCCTGTGCGGTGGCCACCTCGAGCGGGAAGCTGCGCGCGTTGGCGAGCGGGCGCCCGCTCGCGTCGCGCAGGTCCGGCGGCAGCACGACCCGGTAGCGTGTGAGTTCCGGCAGCGGCGCAGCAAAGCGCACCTGCTCGACTTCGGTCGAGCGGTCGTCCTTGTCGAAGACCGGGGCGAGGGCAGCGCCTGCGGGTGTCTTGGCCGCCCCGGCCGGCCCCAGCGGCTCCAGGCGCACCGCCGCTGCCTGCGCGCGCGGCACGCGTGTGGAGAAGGCCACCACCAGCGGGCGCAGTGGCATGCACGGCGATTGAGCGCGCTCGCGCTCGCAGCTGAACTCGGCCGTGAACGCGGGCCTGACGCGGTAGTCGAAGCGCTGCAGGCGGGCGGGGGACGGCGCGGTGGCGCTGCTGGGCAGGTCAAGCGCGCTGTTCCACACGAGCCGCAGCCGGGCCTCGTTGGGCAGCGGTCGGGCGCAGGCGAGCACGACCGTGCGCGCAGCCTCGCGCTGCAGGCCCTGCGCGCGCAGCAGCGTCTCGCGCGCCGCACCGCCGACGATGCGCACGGGCACGCGCTCTCCCACGCCATCGAGTTCGCAGTGCGCGCGCGCCATGGCCTGCGCGTCGGACACCGGCCCGTTGAGTTGGAGCACGAAGTGCTGGTCTTCCTCGACCGACTCCCCAGGCCAGGGCTGCATCTGAGCCACGGCAGGACCGCCGGTGGAGAAGGCGAAGACGCGCTGGCCTTGCAGCGGCCCGTCCAGGCCCTGCCAGCCCTCGACGGCGCGCACCTCGCAGCGCAGCCCTGGGGGTGGGGGCGCGCGGAAATCGACGATCCACGTGCGCTCGTCGGCCCAGCGCCCGTCAGCGGCCAGGGCGCCGCCGGCGCAGTCCAGTCGGACGGGCGCGAGGGAGGTGGCCGCACCCAGGCGCGCGACCGGCGCGTCGAACCCGACGCGCAACTGCGCGGCCTGGCCGACCTCGCCCTGCAAGCTGACCCCGGCGATGCGCGCGGCGAAGGCCGGTGCGGCGAGCGCCGCCAGCGTGCAGAGGGTCAGCCGCAGGTACGAGGCTTGGAGCGCGCGCATCTGCGTGACCGCTTTCGGGCTCTCAGGCCAGGCCTGCGGCCTGCTGCACCGCCCGCGGGTCCACACCAAGCTTGCGCGCGGCGTCCAGGATCTCCTGCCATGTCGTGGCATCCACCGGCACGCCCTCGGCGGTGCGCTGTGCGCGCGCAGCGCGCTCGGGCTCACCGGCCACGAGCACCTCTTCGACGCCGGCCCGCGGTGGCGAGGCCTTGACCCAGTCGACGAAGGCGACGGCCTCGCGTTCGAAGGCCTCGATGCCGCCCAGTGCCGCCGGATCCAGCAGCACGCAGAGCATGCCGTTGAGCACGCGGCGCTTGCTGGCGTCGGCGTCGCGCTGCGTCATGCCGGCCGCGAGCGCGCCGCCGAGCAACTCGCACATCACGGCCAGCCCGTAGCCCTTGTGCGTGCCGAAGGTCAACAGCGCACCCCAGGGCGGGATCACGCTGTAGCGCGGGTCCTGGGTGTCGCGGCCCTGGTCGTCGATCAGGCAGCCCGGCGCCACGGGCTCGCCCTTGTTGTGCGCGACCCGGGTCTTGCCCTGGGCGATCATGCTGGTGGCGAAGTCCAGGATCACCGGCGGACGCCCCGGCAGCGGCACGCCGATGCACACCGGGTTGGTGCCGAAGCGCGCGTCGCCACCGCCAAACGGCGCGACGACGTTGCGGGTGACCACGTTGACGAGGTGGATGGACACCAGTCCTGCGGCGGCGGCCTGCTCGGCCCAGGCGCCGATGCGCCCGATGTGGTGCGAATTGCCGAGCGCGACGATGCAACTGCCGTGGCGTCGCGCGCGCTCGATGCCCAGGGCCATGGCCTCGCGGCCGATGACCTGGCCGAAGCCGGCCTGCCCGTCCAGCCGCAGCAGTGCGCCGGCGTCGACGACGGTCTGCACGTGCTGGTTCGGCGCCAGGCCACCCTCGAGATAGGCCTCGGCGTAGCGCGGCAACATGCCGATGCCGTGCGAATCGTGGCCGGTCAGATTGGCCTCGATCAGGTTGCCGGCGACGAGGCGGACCTCCTCATCGTGGCTGCCGAACCCGCGCACCACGAGGTGCATGGCGGCGGTGAGGCGATCGAGGGGGATGAGGTGGTTATGGGCCATGGTGCTGGAGCGATAGCGGAATTGGTAGCGAGAGTGCGCAAGGCGCTGCGGGTTTGCCAGGGTGGCGATCAGGCGGGTCCCGATCCTAGACTGCGGCACAGGCCAACCGACCTGGGGGAGACACCATGAACACCCGCATCTTGCGCCGTCGCACCGTGTTGCAGACGCTGGGCGCGTCGGCTGCCGGCCTAGCGCTGCCGGCGCTCGCGCAGCCCGCCTGGCCGGTGCGGCCGATCCGCTACATCGTGCCCTTCGCGCCGGGCGGCACGACCGACATCCTCGCCCGCGTGGTTGGCGAGAAGCTCGGCCCCATCCTCGGCCAGACCGTCGTGATCGAGAACAAGCCCGGCCAGGGCGGCTCGGTCGGCGCCGCCGAACTGGCCCGCGCCGCGCCCGATGGCCACACCATCGGCGGCGGCACGATCAGCTCGCACGCGATCAACGCCACCCTCTACGACAAGCTTCCCTACGACCCGGTGTCGAGCTTCGCGCCGATCACGATGTACGCGACGCAGCCCAACGTGCTGCTCGTGCACCCGAGCGTGCCGGCGACCACCCTGCGCGAATTCGTCGCGCTGCTGAAGGCCAGCCCGGGCAAGTACGTCTACGGCTCGGCCGGCAACGGCACCTCGCAGCACATCTCGGGCGAGCTGTTCAAGGCGATGGCCGGGGTGCAGATGCAGCACGTGCCCTACCGCGGCAGCGGCCAGATGGTGCCCGAGCTCCTGGGCGGCACGCTGCCGGTGGCCTTCGACAACATCGCCACCGGCATCCCGCATATGAAGACGGGCAAGCTGCGCGCGCTTGCAGTGACGACAGCGCGCCGCTCCGGTGTCGCGCCCGACGTGCCGACGATGGCCGAATCCGGGCTTGCGGGCTATGAGCTGAGTTCCTGGCAGGCGGTGTTCGCGCCCGCAGGCACGCCGCCTGCCGTCGTCGAGCGCCTCTACACCGAGATCGGCCGCATCCTGAAGATGCCCGACGTGGCCAAGCGCCTGGGTGACCTGGGACTGGACCTGTCCGGCATGTCGCCGGCCGAGCTCGGCGCGGTCGTCCGCGCCGATGTGCCGCGCCTGGGCAAGGTCGTGCGCGACAGCGGCGCGAAGGCAGATTGACGCGGGACAGCGCACCGCGACGAGCAGGTCCCGTCAGGTCCCGTCAGGGTCGGGCTCGAAACGATCCGCCGGCAGCTTGGTGCGCCGCCGGATGATCCACACCAGGATCAGGACAGCCAGCACCAGCAGTGCGGCGGGCCCGTACCAGAGCAAGGCAGTCGTGCTCTTGACCGGCGGCTTGTAGAGCACGAAGTCGCCGTAGCGCGCGGTCATGTAGTCGTTGATCTGCGTCGGCGAGTCGCCGCGCTTGAGCATCTCGCGCACCTGGTTGCGCAGATCGACTGCCAAGTCGGCATTGGAGTCGGCGATCGTCTGGTTCTGACACACCAGGCAGCGAAGCCCGGCGGAGATCTTGAGTACCCGTGCTTCCAGTTCCGGGTCGACAGCGATCGCGGGGGACGCTGCGGCGCCTGGAGCGACCGCGGCGGGAGTGCCACCTTGCGCCGCCACGGCGCCGGCCCACAGCATCCACAAGGCCGCCATGCCTGTGCGCAGGACCCTTGCACCGCACCCTGTCATTTTCAGGCCCCCAACTGCTTGAGCAGCGGTTCGATCTTTTCCTGCAGCACCTTGGGCGTCAGCGGGCCGACATGCTTGTAGCGCACGACCCCCTGGGCGTCGATGACGAAGGTTTCCGGCACGCCGTAGACACCGAAGTCGATGCCGACCTTGCCGTCGAAGTCGATCAGTGTGGCCGCGTAGGGGTTGCCCAGGCGTTGCAGCCAGTTGCGCGCGTCGCCCGGGCGGTCCTTGTAGTTCAAGCCCACGACCGGCACCGGTATGCGGCGTGCGAGATCGATGACCAGCGGGTGCTCTTCGCGACAGGGCGCGCACCACGAGGCCCAGACGTTCATCACCCAGGGCTTGCCGGCGAAGTCCTCGCGCTTCATCGTCTTGTCCGGGTCGTCCAGGCGCGGCAACGCAAAGGCAGGTGCCGGCTTGCCGATCAGCGGTGACGGCACTTCGCGCGGGTTCAAGCTCAGGCCGCGGAAGAGGAACCAGACGAGCACGCCGAACAGCGCGATCGGGATCAGGAAGCGCAGGCTCTTCAAGCGGTCGATCCTCCGTGTGGGCCGGCGCTCAGTGTCGCGGCTCAGGCTGTCGCCGCGGCGCCGCCGGGCTGGGCTTGTTCGGCCGTGCGGCGGGCGCGGTAGCGGCGGTCGGTGGCGGCCAGCAGGCCGCCCAGCGCCATCAGCGCGCAGCCGCCCCAGATCCAGTCGACAAAGGGCTTGACGTACAGACGCACGATCCAGGCGCCGCCATCCACCGGCTCGCCGAGCGAGACATACAGGTCCTTGACCAGACCGGTGCGGATGGCAGCCTCGGTCATCGGCATCTGCTGCACGCGGTAGATGCGCTTCTCAGGACGCATCGAGGCGACCAGGCGGTCATTGCGGGAGGTGTCCGTCACCTCGACGTTTCCGCGCACGCCGCGGTAATTGGGTCCCTCGATGTCGCGCAGATCCTTCAGCGTGAACCGAAGGTTGCCGATCGAAGTCGAGTCGCCAGGTTTCATCCGCACGTCGCGTTCGACCTCGTGTGTCTTGACGATGGTCACACCGAAGATGAAGACGGCCACGCCCAAGTGGGCGACCATCATGCCGACGACGGCGCGCGGCAGCTGGCGTGTGCGCGTGGCGAGCGCAGCCAGGCCGCCGCCGCGCGGCTGGATGCGCTCCCACAGGTCGGTGGCCACGCTGGCGACGACCCACCACGCCATCAGCAGGCCCAGCAGCGACAGCAAGCTGATGCGTTCGGCCATCCAGGCGCTGGCCGCGGTAGCCGCCACCGCGACACCAGCGGCCCAGCGCAGTCGCCGCGCCAGATCGGGCAGTTCGGCTTGCTTCCAGCGCGCGATCGGCCCCACGCCCATCAGGAAGACGAGCGGAGCCATCAGCGGCGCGAACACGGCGTCGAAGTAGGGGGGGCCGACGGAGATCTTGCCCAATCCGAGCGCGTCGAGGACCAGCGGGTACAGGGTGCCCAGCAGCACGGCGGCGCAGGCCACGAGCAGCAGCACGTTGTTGCCCAGCAGCAGCGTCTCGCGCGACAGCAGCGCGAAGCGCGCGCCCAGACCGACGCTCGGTGCGCGCCAGGCGTACAGCGCCAGCGAGCTGCCGACCACGACGACGAGGAAGCCAAGGATGAAGAGCCCGCGTGTCGGGTCGGTGGCGAAGGCGTGCACCGACGACAGCACCCCCGAACGCACGAGGAAGGTCCCCAGCAGCGACAGCGAAAACGCCAGGATGGCCAGGAGCACAGTCCAGTTCTTGAAGCTGCCCCGCTTTTCGGTCACGGCCAGCGAGTGGATCAGCGCCGTGCCCACCAGCCAGGGCATGAACGAGGCGTTCTCGACCGGGTCCCAGAACCACCAGCCGCCCCAGCCGAGTTCGTAGTAGGCCCACCAGCTGCCCAGCGCGATGCCGAGAGTCAGGAACATCCAGGCCACCGTCGTCCAGGGCCGCGTCCAGCGCGCCCATTGCGCGTCCAGCTGCCCGCCGATCAGCGCCGCCACGGCGAAGGCGAAGGCGACCGAGAAGCCCACGTAGCCCATGTAGAGCATCGGCGGGTGGATGACCATGCCCGGGTCCTGCAGCAGCGGGTTCAGGTCGCGTCCGTCGGGCGCGGCGGGGAACAGACGTTCGAAGGGGTTCGAGGTCAGCAGTGTGAACAGCAGGAAGCCCACGCTGACCAGCGCCATCACCGAGACGATGCGTGCCAGCACCGGCAGCGGCAGGTGGCGGCTGAACAGGGCAACGGCCACCTGCCACACCACCAGCATCAGGATCCACAGCAGCAGCGAGCCCTCGTGTCCGCCCCACACGCCGGCCACCTTGTAGAAGACCGGTAGCGCCGTATTCGAATGCTGAGACACGTACAGCACCGAGAAGTCGTTGCTGACGAAGGCCGTGGTCAGGCACACGTAGGACAGCGCGACCAGCGCGAACAGCACGACCGAGCCGGGACGCGCCAGCGCCATCCATTCCGGGCGGCCGCGCTGCGCACCCACCAGCGGCACGACACCGAGCACGAGGGACAGACCGAGCGCCAGCCAGAGCGCGAAGTGGCCGAGTTCAGGCGTCATGGCTTGATTCCTTGCACCGTCTGCCCGTAGGCTTGATCGCCCCGTTTGGCCTTGTCGAGTGCCTCCGCTGCCTCGGGCGGCATGTAGTTCTCGTCATGCTTGGCCAGCACCTCGCGCGCCAGGAAGACCTCGCCTTGCATCTGACCCTGGGCGACGACTCCCTTGCCTTCCTTGAACAGGTCGGGAAGGATGCCCTCGTAGCGCACTGGCACTGTCTTGGCGGTGTCGGTGATCACGAAGCTGACCTGCACGCCTTCACGCTTGACGCTGCCTTCCTGGACCAGACCGCCGATGCGAAACACGCGCTGCGTCGGCGCCTCCTTCGAAGCCACCTGTGTCGGTGAGTAGAAGAAGACGAGGTTGCTCTCGAAGGCGTTGAGCACCAGCGCCGCGATCGCGCCGACACCAGCCAGGCCCACCCCGACCAAGGCCAGGCGTTTGTGACGGGGTTTCATGTTCGGGGGTCCTCCTCTTCGTCTTCGAGCCGATCGGCCGGGCCCTGGTTCCCTCGGTCGTCGCGAGCCGCGTCCAGGGCGCGCCGCCGGCGCCGTGCCGCCAGCCAGGGCTCGACCAGCATGCACAGCAGGCACACCGCATACGAGCCCCAGACGAAGAAGCCGTCGCCTCCCATCGCGAAGAACGCGGCTGGACCCTCCCAGTTCATCGCTTGCCCCCGAAACCGAGTTCACGTACCCAGGCCGCACCGTGCTCGCGCTCGAGGATCAGCGCGCGCGTGCGTGTGAAGACGACGGCGAACGCGTAGGCCCAGCAGGCGAAGGTCATCAGCAGCATGGCCGTCAGCATGGTGCTCGCCATCTTCGGCGCGGCCGTCAGGCTGACGGTTGCACCCTGGTGCAGCGTGTTCCACCACTTGACCGAGAAATAGATGATCGGGATGTTGACCGAGCCCACGACCGCCAGCAGCGCGCCGGCCTGGTCGGCCCGGCGCACGTCGTCGATGGCCTCGGTGAGCGCGATGTAGCCGAGGTAGAGGAACAGCAGGATCAGCTCCGAGGTCAGCCGTGCGTCCCAGACCCAGTAGGTTCCCCAGGTCGGGCGGCCCCAGAGCGCACCCGTCCACAGCGCCAGGAAGGTGAACATCGCGCCCGTGGGCGCGAGCGCGCGCGCCACCATCGACGCCAGACGGGCGTTGAAGGCCCAGCCGACAGTGGCCCAGAAGGCCATCACGAGGTACAGCAGCATCGACATCCAGGCGGCTGGCACGTGGATGAAGATCACGCGGTAGACCTCTCCCTGGGTCGCGTCGGTCGGCGCGACGAAGAATCCGATCCAAAGCCCCGCCGCGGCGAGCAGGACGCACAAGGCCCAGCACACCGGCACGAGCGCGCCTGTGAGCGCATAGAAGCGCGGCGGCGACGAGAAGGTGTAGAGCGTCAGGGGCATCGGCGGGCGGGTGGAGGCGTCGCGCGGGGAGGGGGTCACTCGGTCGATATTCTCAGTGCAGCCGCGGTGGCCCAGGGGACGCCCAGCGCGGTGGCGATCAACAGGGCACCAAGCAGCGAATGATGCCCGGAGGCCGATAGCCCTGATCCGACCGCGTCCACCGCGCCGGCGCCGAAGATCAGCGCCGGCGTGGCCAGGGGCAGCACGATCAGGATCAGCAGCATGCCGGCGCTGCGCAGGCCCAGCGTCAAGGCCGCGCCCAGGCTGCCCAGCAGGCTGAGGATGGGAGTACCCAGCAGCAGTCCGATCACCAGCGTGAACAGCGCTGGGGCAGAGAGGTCGAACAGCAGGCCGATGACCGGTGCGGCAACGATCAACGGCAGCCCTGACAACAACCAGTGCGCCGCCGCCTTGGCCCACACCAACTGAAACGACGACGATGGTGCCAGCAGCATCTGCTCAAGCGAGCCGTCGGCCAGGTCGCCAGCGTACAGGCTGTTCACCGACAGCATCGCCGCCAGCAGCGCGCAGACCCAGACGATGCCCGGGGCGATCTGTCGCAGCGTCTGCGGCTCGGGCCCGACGCCCAGCGGGAACAGGCTGACCGCAACCAGGAAGAAGGCCACCGGCAGCTGCGACTCGATGCGGCGCCTGGCCGCCAGGCGCAGGTCGCGCAGGAGCACGGCGGCAAAGACCGAGTTCACCGGCCGGCCTCTGGGTTTCGTTTGCCGGCCGGCCCGGCGTCTTCTTGAGAGCTTCCCACGCTCCCGTCGATGCGCGTTGTTCGCAGGCAAACCGTTCGGGCTGAACCTGTCGCAGCCCTTTGCGCGCAATTCGAAAGGCTCAGTGCGAACGGTGGCGCGGGTGGGCGCAACGAATTCTTCCTCATGACCTGGCCCCGGCTGACGCCTGGGCGGCATCGAGCCGCAACTCGCGTGGCACTGGGTCGGCCAGCGTCAGCGTCTGGTGGCTCGTCAGCAGCGCCGCGCCCCCGCGGCGGGTGTGCTCGGACAGCAGTGTGTTCAGCACACCGATCCCCCGGTCGTCGAGGGCGTCGAAGGGCTCGTCCAGCAGCCACAGCGGGGCAGCGTCGGGCAGGGCGAGCCGGGCCAGCGCGACGCGGCGTCGCTGGCCCTGGCTGAGCGTGCGCACCGGCGCCGTCGCGCGTGAGCCCACGCCCAGACGCCCCAGCGCCTGCGCGATCTGCGCCTCGTCGGGCGACTGGCAGCTCAGCCGGGCAAGAAAGCCCAAGGCTTCGGCAGCCGTGAGGTCGTCCTTCAGCGCGTTGGCATGCGCGATGTAGAGGAAAGGGCGACGCCCTTCGGCGCCCGCACGCACCAGCGGCAGGCCACCCATCTCCATCTGCCCCTGCGCCGGTGTCGAAAGTCCGCACAGCAGGCGCAGCAGCGTGGTCTTGCCGCGCCCGTTGCGTCCGCGCAGCCAGACCACTTCTCCAGGCCTGACGACCAGGTCCAGGCCCTGGAAGAGCAGCCGCTCGCCGCGCCGGCCGGCCAGGCCGCGCGCCTGCAGCAGCGGCGCGGCGCTGCCCCCGTCTGGCGCGATGCTCGGCGGCTCGGGCAAGGTGCGGTCGCTGCCGGGGCGCGCTCAATAGTCCAGGCCCATGGCCTCGCGCACCTCGGCCATGGTCTGCCGGGCGACGGCGCGGGCGCGCTCGGTGCCCTCGTCGACGATGCGCCGCACGCGCGCGCGGTCGGCGGTGAGCTCGGCGGCGCGTTCGCGCCAGGGCTGCTGCTCGCGCAGGATGGCGTCGATCACGGGCTGCTTGCACTCCAGGCAGCCGATGCCGGCGCTGCGGCAGCCGGCGGCCAGTTGCGTGCGCGTCGACTCGTCGCTGTAGACCTGATGGAACTGCCAGACCGGGCAGCGCGCCGGCTCGCCCGGGTCGGTGCGACGCACGCGCTGGGGGTCGGTGGGCATGCGGCGGATCTTGGCCTCGACCTGCACCGGCTCCTCGCGCATCGCAATCGTGTTGCCGTAGCTCTTGCTCATCTTGCCGCCATCCAGGCCCGGCAGCTTGGCGACCTCCGTGTGCAGCGCCTGGGGCTCGACGAGGATCGTCTTGCCCGAGCCGCGCAGGTGGCCGCTGAGCAATTCGGTGTCGGCAGGCGCCCAGCCCGAGAGGGCCACGGACGCCTTGCGCAACACCCCGTCACCCTTGGCCAGCGCGTCGGCCGCACCGGTCTCGCCGTAGGCTTTGCGCTGCTTTTCGAAATAGCGCGCGTCGTCCCTGCCCAGCTTGGCCAGGGCCGCAGCCACCAGGGAATCGAAGTCGGGGTGGCGGCCGTACAGGTGGTTGAAGCGGCGCGCCACCTCGCGTGTGAGCTCGACGTGCGAGGACTGGTCCTCGCCCACGGGCACGTAGGTGGCCTTGTAGATCAAGATGTCGGCGGCCTGCAGCAGCGGGTAGCCAAGGAAGCCGTAGGTCGCGAGGTCCTTGTCCTTGAGCTTTTCGATCTGGTCCTTGTAGGTCGGCACGCGCTCCAGCCAGCCCAGCGGCGTGCCCATGGCCAGCAGCGTGAACAGCTCGGCGTGCTCGGGCAGGCGGCTCTGCAGGAAGATCGTCGAGCGCTGGGGATCCAGTCCGGCGGCGATCCAGTCGATGACCATCTCGTACACGTTGCGCTCGATGACCTCGCGGCTTTCGTAGTGCGTGGTCAGCGCGTGCCAGTCGGCGACGAAATAGTGGCAGTCATGATCGTCCTGCAGCCGCACCCAATTCTTCAGGGCGCCATGGTAGTGGCCGAGGTGCAGGGCGCCGGTGGGCCGCATGCCGGAGAGAACGCGGGTGCGCATGATGTTCGAGGCTGGTGGAAACCCGGATTCTGGCAGACGCTCCGCCGTCGCCAGGCGCCGGGCTGCGGCGCGCCTACACTGCGCGCCGCATGAAGCGCATCGTTGTCCTGATTTCCGGCCGCGGATCGAACATGGAAGCGCTGGTGCGCTGCTGTGCGGCCGAGTCCTGGCCGGCGCGTGTCGTCGCCGTGATCAGCAACCGGCCTGACGCCGCCGGGCTCGAGTGTGCGCGCGCGTTCGGCATCGCCACCGCGGTCGTCGACCACCGCGCGCATGCCACGCGCGAGGCCTTCGACCAGGCGCTGCGCGATGCCGTGGCTGCGTACGCGCCGGATCTTGTCGCGCTGGCAGGCTTCATGCGTGTGCTCGGTCCGGCCTTCGTGCAAGCCTGGTCCGGCCGATTGCTGAACATTCACCCCTCGCTGCTACCGGCCTTTCCTGGCCTGCACACTCACCGCCGTGCGCTCGATGCCGGCTGCAAGGTGGCAGGCGCCACCGTGCATTTCGTGACCGAGGCCCTGGACCACGGCCCCATCGTCATCCAGTCAGCAGTGCCGGTGCGGCCTGACGATACCGAAGACACCCTGGCGGCGCGGGTGCTGACCACCGAGCACCTGATCTACCCGCGCGCCGTGCGCTGGTTCGTCGAGGGCGCGCTTGAGCTCAATGCCGGGCGCGTCAGGCAGCGCGACGGGCAGGCGCAGTGCTTGATGGTGCCGGGCACCCCAGCCGCGGGCGGCTGAAGCGCAGAGCGTTTTGTCGCCATGCCCACCTTGTACGTCAAGACATGCCGGCGCGTTGTTGCACATCAATGCCAGGGGCCGGGTCATGGCGGCGGTTCGCTCCCGCATACGAGGCGCCTTGCCGCACTTTTCGGGCGCGGCAGAAAGACTCTCGGCTTCTGAGTCAGCTCTCACCCGTGCTGTCCTGCACTCCTTCTGAGTCAGCTCTCACCCGTGCTGTCCTGCACTCCGACTTCGAACACCCATGCACCCTTCGGCCCTGATCGACCTGACGGCGCAACTGTTGCAGGAGGTTCTGCGCCTGGAGCAGCCCGCCGATAGGCTGGTCTCCGCCTTCTTCCGCAAGCACCGGATGCTCGGGGCCCGAGAGCGCCACGCGCTGGCCGAGACGGTCTATGCCGTGCTGCGGCGGCGTTTGCTGCTGCAGCACCTGGCACAGGGCGGTAGCGGACCGTTGGCGCGGCGCCTGGTCCTGCTGGGCTGGCAGGGGGAGCGGACTGCGCTGGAGCGCGCGATCCCCCCTCCGGAGGCCGAATGGCTTGCGCGTGTGGCGGCGGTCGATGTCGCGAGCCTGCCGCCGCGGCTGCGTCACAACCTGCCGGACTGGGTGGCGCAGCCCCTGGCTGCCGAGCTCGGCGACGCCGAGTTCGAGGCGCTCGCGTCCAGCCTGCTGGAACCGGCGCCGCTGGACCTGCGCACGAACGCCCTGCTCGGGGACCGCAAGGCGGCCCAGGCTGCACTGGCTGACGAGGCAGTGCAGGCCCAGCCCACGCCCTGGTCACCATGGGGACTGCGGTGCGAGGGCAAGCCGGCACTGAACCGCCTGGCTGCCTTCGAGCGTGGCCTGGTCGAGGTCCAGGACGAGGGCAGCCAGTTGCTGGCGATGTTGACCGGCGCAGCGCGCGGCGAGATGGTGGTGGATTTCTGCGCCGGTGCGGGCGGCAAGACGTTGGCGCTGGGCGCGATGATGCGCAACACCGGCCGCCTGTATGCCTTCGACACCTCCGACCACCGCCTGGCGGCCTTGAAGCCGCGTCTGGCGCGCAGCGGTTTGTCCAACGTCCATCCCGCTGCCATTGCGCACGAGCGTGACGACCGCGTCCGGCGGCTCGCCGGCAAGATCGACCGCGTGCTTGTGGATGCGCCCTGTTCCGGGTTGGGAACGCTGCGGCGCAACCCCGACCTGAAGTGGCGTCAGTCGCCCCAGGCCGTGGCCGAGCTCGCAGTTCGGCAGCAGGCCATCCTGTCGGCAGCTGGGCGACTGCTGCGTCCAGGCGGTCGGCTCGTCTACGCCACCTGCAGCCTGCTGCGTGCCGAGAACGAGGACATCGCGCATGCCTTCACCCAGGCCGAGCGCGGCAACTTCGAGCCCGTGCCTGCGGCGCAGGTGCTCGAGCAGGCGCGCATCGCGCAGCCCGAGGCGCTGGACGCCGGCGGGTTTCTGCGCATGTTGCCCCACCGACACGGCACTGACGGTTTCTTTGCGGCGGTGTGGCAGCGGCGCTGAGGCTTGCTCTGTCCTGTTGACCCAGGTCAACAGGCTGTGCAGGCCAGAAATGATTCCTCGCATTGAGCCTGCCAGAACAGGGGCTCTGGTCCCATTTTCACGAGCCGGCTCCTACAATCGGTTGTTGGGGAGTCCATTGAAGCTCCGGTCGCGGAGCATGGAGAGAGGCCGCACTACATGAATGCATTCTGGACGGTTCACGACGCGCTGGTGTCCTGGCTCGCCGATGGCTTGGTCGGGGCGAACTGGTGGCAGATCGTGCTGTTCACGCTGGTCGCCACGCACATCACGATCGCCGCGGTGACGATCTTCCTGCACCGCGCGCAGGCGCATCGCGCGCTCGAACTGCACGCCATCCCGTCGCACTTCTTCCGCTTCTGGCTCTGGCTGACCACGGGGATGGTGACCAAGGAGTGGGTGGCCATCCACCGCAAGCACCACGCCAAGTGCGAAACGGTCGACGACCCGCACAGCCCGGTCACGCGCGGCATCGACACCGTGTTCTGGAGAGGCTCGGAGCTGTACCGCGCCGAGGCCAAGAACCGCGAGACGATGGCCAAGTATGGCCACAACACGCCTGACGACTGGCTGGAGCGCCACCTGTATACACGCTATTCGTGGCAGGGGGTCGGGTTGATGCTGATCATCAATCTGGCCTTGTTCGGTGCGGTTGGCGCGACGGTGTGGGCGGTGCAGATGGTGTGGATCCCCATCACGGCAGCGGGCATCATCAATGGCTTCGGTCATTACTGGGGCTACCGCAACTTCGAGGCGGCCGACGCTTCGACCAACATCTCGCCCTGGGGCGTGGTGATCGGCGGCGAGGAGTTGCACAACAACCACCATACCTACCCGACCTCGGCCAAGCTGTCGGTCAAGCCCTACGAGTTCGACATCGGCTGGCTCTACATTCGCATCCTCGAGTCGCTGGGCTTGGCCACGGTGCGCAAGACGCCGCCGCAACTTCGCCTGGGCGAGATCCGACCGGTGGCCGACGGCAAGACCTTGGAGGCCGTGATCGCCAATCGCTACGAGGTCATGGCCCGTTACGCCCGCGAGATGCGCAAGGCCGTTGGGAGCGAACTCGAGCGTCTGAAGGCGCAGGGCGCGCAAGGCACACCGAAGTTCGCGCAGATGCGCCTGGCGCGGCGTTGGCTGCACCGCGACGCCGACAAGATTCCGCAGCGCGTCAAGCCTCAGATCGAGGACGCGCTTGGCGAGAGCCCGGCACTGGCCAAGCTCGTGGTCATGCGCGAGGAGTTGCGCCAGTTGTGGACGCGCACCAATGTTTCGGCTGAGCAACTGGTCAGCGACCTGCAGGCTTGGTGCCGCAAGGCCGAAGACAGCGGCATTGCGCCGCTGCGCCAGTTCTCGATGCAGTTGCGGGCTGCCCAGGTCTGAACGGGCCTGACCGGGTCACGAATCCGCCCGAGCACGAATCTGTCCGAAAGGGCAAAAAAAATCCCGCGAGCTGCGGGATTTTTTTCGTCTGCAACCGAAGGATGAGACCCCGGGCGAGACTTCAATGTCATCTGTCTCGGCACCCGAAAGGATGCCTCGACAGTCGGACTTCACTTCAGCTTGGTTTCCTTGTACAGGACGTGCTTTCGCGCCTTCGGGTCGAATTTCAGGAATTCGAGCTTTTCGGGCGTCGTCTTCTTGTTCTTGTTCGTCGTGTAGAAGTGGCCGGTCCCGGCCGTGGATTCCAGCTTGATTTTTTCGCGAGCGCCTTTGGCCATGTCAGACTCCGTGCGGACGTGCCGCCTTAGATTTCACCCTTGGCACGCAGGTCGGCGACAACCTGGTCGATGCCGACCTTGTCAATCAGGCGCAGCGCGGCGTTGGTGATGCGCAGGCGCACCCAGCGGTTCTCGCTCTCGACCCAGAAGCGGCGGTACTGCAGATTCGGCAGGAACCGGCGCTTGGTCTTGTTGTTCGCGTGGGACACGTGGTTCCCGACCATCGGGCCCTTGCCCGTGACTTGACAGACGCGTGCCATGAGGCTGCTCCGCTGAGGGCGGGCCTTGCGGCCTGCCCAGGTTGACCGGGCGGTCAGGCCCGGCGGTTGATTCGGTAGGTGATCTCGCTGTGTCTGCGAGGTATCGTGCCGCCATGAGGACGACATGATGCCAAGCTGAACAGGGCGGCTGCACCCGCAGGCACAGCCGCAAAGCCCACGATTGTAGTCGATCCGCTCATCATTCCCTTGCGCGCAGTGGCGGACCCGCTGTGGCGGGGCGCGTCGCCCGCGCGTGGCGGCTGGCCGGCGTGCCTGCGCCTCAGGTTTCCTGCTGCTCGAGGAAGCGCTGCGCGTCCAGGGCGGCCATGCAGCCGGTGCCTGCGCTCGTGATCGCCTGCCGGTAGACGTGGTCCTGCACGTCGCCGGCGGCGAACACGCCTGGCACGTTGGTCATCGTCGCCATGCCCTCGAGGCCTGTGCGGGTGATGATGTAGCCATCTTTCATCTCCAACTGGCCTTTGAAGATGTCGGTGTTGGGCTGGTGGCCGATGGCGATGAAGCAGCCATGCAGCGCGATGTCCGCCGTCGTCCCTGTCTGGGTGGAACGGATGCGCACGCCGGTGACGCCGCTCGCGTCGCCAAGGACCTCATCGAGCGTGTGCCAGAGGTGCAGTTGAATCTTGCCCGCTTCAACCTTGGCCATGACCTTGTCGATCATGATCGCCTCGGCACGAAACTTGTCGCGCCGGTGGATCAGGTGCACCCGGGTCGCGATGTTCGACAGGTACAGCGCCTCCTCGACTGCGGTGTTGCCGCCGCCGACGACACAGACCTCCTGGTTGCGGTAGAAAAAACCGTCGCACGTGGCGCAGCCGCTCACGCCGCGGCCCATGAAGGCCTGCTCGCTCGGCAGGCCCAAGTACTTCGCGCTCGCGCCCGTGGCGATCACGAGCGTGTCGCCGGTATAGGAGCCGGAGTCGCCGGTGAGCGTGAACGGCCGACGCGACAAGTCCACGGTGTGGATATGGTCGAACACGATCTGCGTCTGGAAGCGCTCGGCGTGCTGCAGGAATCGCTGCATCAGGTCCGGGCCCAGGACGCCGTTCACGTCCGCAGGCCAGTTGTCGACCTCGGTGGTGGTCATCAACTGCCCGCCTTGCGCCATGCCGGTGATCAACAGCGGCTTGAGGTTGGCGCGGGCAGCGTAGATGGCGGCGGTGTAGCCGGCGGGGCCGGATCCCAGGATCAGGACACGGGCGTGTGTGGGGGTGGCGGTCATGGTGGGTCGGGGCGGGGCGAGATCGCTCGGGAGCGGGATTCTGCCTTGGCGGACGGGAGGCGCCAGCCCGCGGCTGCCGCGACCGCCGGGGTGCTCTCTGGCCCCGCGGCGTGCGCTTGCTGCGCTGACGCGTCTGCATGACATCCGCGTTGGGCAACAATAGCGTCATGACGTTTTCCCTGGGGACGCTGAGCGCCGAAGGCACCTACACGCGTTCGCGTGCCGCCGCCACGGCGCCGCAGGCCCCCCCGGCCTCGCTGCGTGGTCGGGTTTTCTTGGTGCTGGGCACGGTGTTGTGGCTGCTGCTGGCGCTGGCCCTGTGGACGCATGACGCGCGCGACCCCGGCTTTAGTACCTCGGGCGACGGCGAGCGCTTGCGCAATGCTGCCGGCCGGATCGGCGCCTACGCTGCCGATGTCGTGTTGTTCGTCTTCGGCTATTCCGTTTGGTGGTTGATGGCCGTGGCCGCGCGCGACGGGCTCGCGCGGCTGGCCGCCTGGTTGCGGGCCGAGCCCCCGGTGCTTGTTTCGCCCTGGCGTGAGCGGGGCGTCTTCTGGGCTGGCGTGCTGCTGCTGATCAGCGCGAGCTGCGCCCTCGAGTGGACACGCCTGTACCGCTGGGAGTCCCATCTGCCGGGGCACGCTGGGGGCGTGATCGGCCATGCGCTCGGGCTGCTGTCCATGAAGTGGCTGGGCTTCGTCGGCTCGGGCGTCGTGTGTATCGCGGCGCTGGTGGCCGGTATGTCGCTTGCGTTGCGCTTTTCTTGGCTGCACCTGGCCGACCGCATCGGCGAGCGCGTCGATGCCTTGCGTGAGCGTCGTCAGGAACAGCGCGAGATCGAAGAGGACGTGCGCATCGGCGAGGCCGCGGTGCGCGAGCGCGAGATCGTGGCCGAGGAGCACCGCCTGGAGCCCGTGCACCCGCCACTCGTGATCCAGCCGCCGGTGGCCGAGGTGCCGCCCTCCGTCAGGGTGGTCAAGGAGCGGCAGAAGCCTCTGTTCGTGGAACTCGCCGACACGCGGCTGCCGCAGGTGGACCTGCTGGACGCCGCGCCAGCGCGCCAGGAGACGGTCACGCCCGAGTCGCTGGAGATGACTTCGCGCCTGATCGAGAAGAAGCTGGCGGATTTCGGCGTGGTCGTGCGCGTGGTTGCGGCATCCCCGGGGCCGGTGATCACGCGCTACGAGATCGAGCCTGACGTCGGCGTCAAGGGCTCGCAAGTCGTCAATCTCGCCACCGACCTCGCGCGCTCGCTGAGCCTGGCGCGGGTGCGCGTGGTCGAGACCATCCCGGGCAAGGCGACGATGGCGCTGGAGCTGCCCAACGCGCGCCGGCAGACCATCCGCCTGGCCGAGATCCTGGGTTCCCAGGCCTACCACGCGGCGTCGTCGATGCTGACCATCGGCCTGGGAAAGGATATCGTTGGCGCGCCCATGGTGGCCGATCTGGCCAAGATGCCGCACTGCCTGGTGGCCGGCACCACCGGCTCGGGCAAGAGCGTAGGCATCAACGCGATGATCCTCAGCCTGCTCTACAAGGCCGAGGCGCGCGACGTGCGTCTGATCCTGATCGACCCGAAGATGCTCGAGATGAGCGTCTATGAAGGCATCCCACATCTGCTTTGCCCGGTGGTCACCGACATGAAGCAGGCCGCACACGCGCTGAACTGGTGCGTGGGCGAGATGGAGCGGCGCTACAAGCTCATGAGCAAGCTGGGCGTGCGCCAGCTCTCGGGCTACAACCGCAAGATCGAGGAGGCCGCCGAGGCGGGTAACCACATCCCCAACCCCTTCAGCCTGACGCCCGAACTGCCCGAGCCGCTGGAGCGTTTGCCCTACGTCGTCGTCGTCATCGACGAGCTGGCAGACTTGATGATGGTGGTGGGCAAGAAGATCGAGGAACTGATCGCCCGTCTGGCACAGAAGGCGCGTGCGGCGGGCATCCACCTCGTGCTGGCCACTCAGCGCCCGAGCGTGGACGTGATCACCGGGCTGATCAAAGCCAACATCCCCACGCGCATGAGCTTCCAGGTCAACAGCAAGATCGACAGCCGCACCATCCTCGACCAGATGGGAGCGGAGGCCTTGCTCGGCCAGGGCGACATGCTCTATCTGGCGCCGGGCACGGGCCTGCCCACGCGCGTGCACGGTGCCTTCGTCAGTGATGAGGAGGTGCACCGCGTCGTCGAATACCTGAAGTCTCAGGGTGAGCCGAACTATATCGAGGGCATCCTCGAAGGTGGAACCCTCGACGGCGAGGGCTCGGGCGCGCCTGGCGAGGCCGGCGCCGCCGGCGGCGAGAGCGACCCGATGTACGACCAGGCCGTGGGCATCGTGCTGCAGCACCGCAAGGCGTCGATCTCGCTCGTGCAGCGCCACCTGCGCAGCGGCTACAACCGTGCCGCGCGGCTGCTCGAGGACATGGAGAAGGCCGGCCTCGTCTCGGCCTTGTCGACCAACGGCAACCGCGACATCCTGGTGCCGGCGAGGGCCGAATGACGACGATCCTGCAACGCCGACGTTGGTGGGGCCGCACAGCGGCGGTGGCGCTGGCGCTGGCTGCCGCGGCGGCCGCGGGACCACTGGCCTGGGCTCAGCCAGGCGATCCGATCGAGGCGCTGCACGAGTTCGTGCGCGACGCCCGCACCGGCCGTGGCAGCTTCACCCAGACGGTCATCCCTCCGGACGGAGGGCGTCGACGTGTCTCCGGCGGCAGCTTCGAGTTCCTGCGGCCCGACCACTTCCGCTTCGCCTACGCCCGGCCCTTCGAGCAACTCATCGTCTCGGACGGCACGCGGCTGTGGTTGCACGACCCGGAACTGAACCAGGTCACGGTGCGCCGCGTCGTCGACACCCTGGGCAGCACGCCGATGGCCATCCTGGCGGGCCGCGCTCCGGACCGCGATTTCGAACTTGTCGCCGAGACCGCCAGTGCAGGCCTGGATTGGGTGCGCGCGACGCCCCGGCGCAGCGACAGCACGATCCGCTCCCTGCGGATCGGCTTCAAGGGCCGGGCGCTGGCCGCGGTCGAGATCGCCGACAGCTTCGGTCAGCGCTCGCTGATCGAGTTCCGCGACCTGCGGCTGAACGTGCCGATGCCGGCCGAGCGCTTTCGCTTCACGCCGCCGCCCGGTGCCGACGTGATCTCCCAGTAGGCTGGAGCGGCGCGCCGTGGAGGCCACGCTGTTCGACGCTGCCGCACCGACGGTGCCGCTGGCCGAGCGCTTGCGCCCGCGCACGCCCGACGAGGTGATCGGCCAGCGCCACCTGCTGGGGCCCGGCAAGCCGCTGCGACGGGCGTTCGACACGCACCGTCTGCACTCAATGATCCTGTGGGGTCCACCCGGGGTGGGCAAGACGACGCTGGCGCGGCTCGTGGCCGGTGCGGTCGATGCCCAGTTCGTCGTGCTGTCGGCGGTGCTGGCCGGCGTGAAGGACATCCGCGAGGCGGTGGAGCGGGCCCAGGCCATGCGCACGGGCGGCCGTGGCACAGTGGTCTTCGTCGACGAGGTGCATCGCTTCAACAAGGCGCAGCAGGACGCCTTCCTGCCGCACGTCGAGAGCGGACTGTTCACCTTCATCGGTGCGACGACCGAGAACCCGTCGTTCGAAGTCAACCCGGCGCTTCTTTCGCGCGCGACCGTGCACGTGCTCAAGTCGCTGCAGGAAGAGGATCTTGCGCAACTGCTCGAGCGCGCGTGCGCCGAACTGCAGGCACCGCCCCTGACGCCGGCAGCGCGAGACCGCCTCGTCGCGCACGCCGACGGCGATGCCCGCCGCCTGCTCAACGCCTACGAGAACGTGGTTGCGGCCGCCGGTGCCGTGGCCACGATCGACGAGGCGGGGCTCGAGCGTGCCTTGGGTGAGCAGTTGCGACGCTACGACAAGAGTGGCGACCAGTTCTTCGACACCATTTCGGCGTTGCACAAATCGGTGCGCGGCTCCGACCCGGATGCGGCTCTGTACTGGCTGGCGCGCATGCTCGACGGCGGCGTCGACCCGCGCTACGTGGCACGGCGCGTGCTGCGGATGGCCAGCGAGGACATCGGGCTGGCCGACCCGCGTGGGCTGCAACTGGCATTGCAGGCGGCCGAAGTCTATGAGCGCCTGGGCTCGCCCGAGGGCGAGCTTGCGCTGGCCCAAGCCGTCGTCTACCTTGCCGTGGCGCCGAAGTCGAACGCGATCTACACCGCGTGGAACGCGGCTCGGGCGTTGGTGAGGAAGGACGGCACCCGGCCGGTGCCCGATCGCCTTCGCAATGCGCCCACGCGCCTGATGAAGGACCTTGGCCACGGCGCGGGCTACCGCTACGCGCACGACGAGGATGGCGGTTTCGCGGCGGGCGAGCGCTACCTGCCCGACGAGCTGCCCGACCAGACCTTCTACCAGCCGGTGCCGCGCGGTCTCGAGATACGGATCGGCGAGCGCCTGGCCCAGTTGCGGGCGACGAACGCGACGCGGCGCCAGGGCTGAGGAGCGGTCCCCACCGCGCAGGTCGGGTCGTGCGCCCTGAGGGCCACGCAGCTACGGCCGTTCTCGGCGCGGCTTTGTCCCGGCCCGTCCGAAGGGAATAAGCGGGGCCGGGTCCCTTCCGCGCCCCCTAGAATCCGTGCCCTCTCGGCTCGCGGTATCCGGCGCGCAAATTGCTTGCGCACCGGCACAGCGCTGCAGGCCGTCAATTGGCAGGCCTCAAGCAAGCTCGGAGCATCACGCTGATGGACATCTTCTTCCAGCAGATCATCAACGGCCTGGTGCTGGGCAGCATGTACGCGCT
This sequence comes from uncultured beta proteobacterium, assembly GCA_903876715.1. Taxonomy (GTDB): domain Bacteria; phylum Pseudomonadota; class Gammaproteobacteria; order Burkholderiales; family Burkholderiaceae_C; genus Rubrivivax. Next base: position 9,079 of record CAIRBF010000015.1, on the reverse strand, counting down.
CGTGGCCCTGGGCTACACGATGGTGTACGGCATCATCAACCTGATCAACTTCGCCCACGGCGAGGTGCTGATGGTGGGGGCGCTGACGAGTTGGACCGTGGTCTCGTTCATGGCCGGCAGCGGCCTGCCGGGTTGGGTGCTGCTGCTGGTGTCGCTGGTGTGCGCCATCGTCGTGTGCTGCGTGCTGAACTTCACGATCGAGAAGGTCGCCTACCGGCCCCTTCGCAACGCGCCGCGGTTGGCGCCGCTGATCACGGCCATGGGCATGAGCCTGCTGCTGCAGACGCTGGCGATGATCGTCTGGAAGCCCAACCCCAAGCCCTACCCGATCCTGCTGCCCAGCGACCCGATCAACCTCGGCGGGCCCGTGATCAGCGTGGTGCAGATCGTGATCCTCGTCACGACGGTCGTGATCCTGCTGAGCTTGCTGTGGCTGGTCAACCGCACCAAGCTCGGCCGGGCGATGCGCGCGACGGCAGAGAACCCCCGCGTGGCAGCGCTGATGGGGGTGCGTCCCGACATGGTGATCTCGGCCACCTTCGTCATCGGTGCCGCGCTTGCTGCCGTGGCGGGCGTGATGTGGGCCGCCAACTACGGCACGGTGCAGCATTCGATGGGTTTCCTTCCCGGGCTGAAGGCTTTCACGGCCGCCGTGCTCGGTGGCATCGGCAACCTGACGGGCGCCATGGTCGGCGGCGTGTTGCTCGGCCTGATCGAAGCCATCGGCGCAGGCTACCTCGGTGACCTGACCGGCGGCATGCTCGGCAGCCACTACGCGGACATCTTCGCCTTCGTCGCGCTGATCCTGGTGCTGACTCTTCGGCCGTCCGGCCTGCTGGGCGAACGCGTCGCCGACCGAGCTTGAGGAAGGGGAGCCTGCATGAAGTCGAACAAGCTCATCGTCTTCCTGTTGGCGGCGCTGGCGCTGATCGCGCTGCCGCTGGTGGCCCAGCAGTTCGGCCAGGGCTGGGTGCGCATCATGGCGACGGCGTTGTTGTACGTGCTGCTGGCGCTGGGCCTGAACATCGTCGTCGGCTACGCGGGGCTGCTCGACCTGGGTTTTGTCGCCTTCTACGCGGTGGGCGCCTACATGTACGCCCTGCTGGCCTCGCCACACCTGTTCGAGACCTTCGAGTCGATCGCCCGCGTCTTGCCCAACGGGTTGCACACGCCGATCTGGCTGGTGGTCCCGCTGGCAGCCCTGCTGGCAGCGATGGCAGGCGCGCTGCTGGGCGCGCCGACGCTGAAGCTGCGTGGCGACTACCTCGCCATCGTGACGCTGGGCTTCGGCGAGATCATCCGTGTGTTCATGAACAACCTCGAGCACCCGGTCAACATCACGAATGGCCCGCGGGGCCTGGACCGCATCGACTCGATGAGGCTGTTCGGCTTCGATTTCGGCAAGGCGCTGACGATTGGTGACTTTCGCATCCCCTCGGTCACGCTGTACTACTACCTGTTCCTCGTGCTGGTCGTCTTCAGCGTCGTCATCTGCCACCGCCTGGAGCTGTCGCGCATCGGCCGGGCCTGGATGGCGATCCGCGAGGACGAGATCGCCGCCAAGGCCATGGGCATCAACACCCGCAACATGAAGTTGCTGGCCTTCGCGATGGGCGCCACCTTCGGCGGTGTCTCGGGCTCGATGTTCGCGGCCTTCCAGGGCTTCGTGTCGCCCGAGTCCTTCAGCTTGATGGAAAGCGTGATGATCGTCGCGATGGTCGTGCTGGGGGGGCTGGGCCACATTCCCGGCGTGATCCTCGGCGCGGTGCTGCTGGCCGCGCTGCCCGAGGTGCTGCGCTACGTCGCCGGGCCGCTGCAGCAACTCACGGGTGGGCGGCTGGACGCCGCGATCCTGCGCCAACTGCTGATCGCGCTGGCGATGATCTCGATCATGCTGCTGCGCCCGCGCGGGCTGTGGCCCTCGCCCGAGCACGGCAAGGCCGCGCCGGCAAGAGGTCGCTGAGCACAGGAGGGCAGACCATGAGCAGCACTTCCGTACTCGAAGTCCGCGGCGTGTCCAAGCGCTTCGGCGGCCTGCAGGCTCTCAGCGATGTGGGCGTGAGCATCGAGCCCGGGCAGATCTACGGCTTGATCGGGCCCAACGGCGCCGGCAAGACGACCTTCTTCAACGTCATCACTGGCTTGTACACGCCGGACTCCGGCAGTTTCTCGCTCGGCGGCGCTTCCTACCGGCCGCAGGCGGTGCACCAGGTGGCCGAGGCCGGCATCGCCCGCACATTCCAGAACATCCGCCTGTTCGCCGAGATGACGGCGCTCGAGAACGTGATGGTCGGGCGGCACGTGCGCACGGGCTCGGGCGTCTTCGGCGCGATCTTTCGCACCGCAGGCTTCCGGCGCGAGGAACGCGAGATTGCGGAGCGCGCGCGCGAACTGCTCGACTACGTGGGCATCGGCCGCTATGCCGACTACCGCGCGCGCACTCTCAGCTATGGCGACCAGCGCCGCCTGGAGATTGCGCGCGCGCTGGCCACCGACCCGAAGCTGATCGCGCTGGACGAGCCGGCAGCCGGCATGAACGCGACCGAGAAGGTCGTGCTGCGCGAACTGATCGACCGCATCCGCCGTGATGGCCGCACCATCCTGCTGATCGAGCACGACGTCAAGCTCGTGATGGGCCTGTGCGACCGCGTCACGGTGCTGGACTACGTCAAGCAGATCGCCGAAGGCACGCCGGCGGAGGTGCAGCGCGACGCGAAGGTGATCGAGGCCTACCTCGGTGCCGGGCACCAGGCGCATTGAGAGCGCGGAAGGACAGCACGATGACCACACCGCTGCTCGAGGTGCAGGGTTTGAAGGTGGCCTATGGCGGCATCCAGGCCGTCAAGGGCGTGAGCTTTCACGTCGGCGAGGGCGAACTTGTCAGCCTGATCGGGGCCAACGGCGCGGGCAAGACGACCACGCTCAAGGCCGTCACCGGCGTTCAGCCCGTGGCCGAGGGGGAGATCCGCTACCTCGGTCGCAGCATCCGTGGCCAGGGCGCCTGGGATCTGGTGCGCCAGGGCCTGGTGATGGTGCCCGAGGGACGCGGTACCTTCACACGCATGACCATCGTCGAGAACCTCCAGATGGGTGCTTTCGTACGCTCCGACGGTGAGGTCGATGCCGATATCGACAAGGTCTTCGGCATCTTCCCGCGCCTGAAGGAGCGCGCGCGGCAGCTTGCCGGCACGATGTCTGGCGGTGAGCAGCAGATGCTGGCCATGGGGCGGGCGCTGATGGCCCGGCCCAAGGTGCTGCTGATGGACGAGCCCTCGATGGGCCTTTCGCCGATCATGGTTGACAAGATCTTCGAAGTCGTGGCCGATATCCACGCCCGTGGCACGACCGTGCTGCTGGTCGAGCAGAACGCAAGCCGCGCGCTCGTGCTGGCAGACCGCGGCTACGTGATGGATTCGGGCGAGATCACGATGGCGGGCGACGGCAGGGCTTTGTTGAGCGACCCGCGCGTGCGCGCAGCCTATCTGGGCGAATAGGTGCGCTGCCCGCAGGCCGCCCTGCGGCGGCGAGGATCAGGGCGTGCGCCTTTGCATTACTTCACTCCCGGCATGGTTGCGGGTCGATAGACTGGACGTACTTCGCAGCGTTTGGCGGCGATCGCCGCCTGCGCTGGCCCTGTGACCGTCCTCTGCGGAAGCGCTGCCCATGAAGATGCCGACCTTCCCTGCCCGATTGAGGCCGAACTGGCGTCGCCTGGCGCTGTGGTTCCTGCTGTTTGTGTTCATCGGGGCCGGCGCGGCGTGGTGGTGGCTGCAGCGCGATGACACTGCGGCGGCTCAGTACCGCACCGCGAAGATCGAGCGCGGTCCGCTGGCCGCCACCGTCTCGGCCAGCGGCGCGGTCAACCCGGTCACCCAGATTTCGGTGGGCACCCAAGTCTCGGGCCAGATCAGGGATCTCCTTGTCGACTTCAACTCCGAAGTCCGTGCCGGCCAGCTGATCGCCCAGATCGACCCGGAGACCTTCGAGTACCGCGTGCGCCAGGCGCAGGCCGACGTGGATGCAGCGCGCGCCAGTGTGCTGACGGCTCAGGCCAGCCTGCTGGCCAGCCGCGCCGCCCTGTCGCGTTCCCAGGTCGACGCCACCGAGGCGCAGCGAGACCTCGACCGCAAGCAGAGCCTGGTCGAGCGCCAGTTCATCGCCCAGATCGAGGCCGACCGTGCGCGCGCGCTCGTCAACACCACGGCCGAGCTGGTGAAGTCGGCCCAGGCGCAGGTCGGTGTCTCCGAGGCCCAGGTGCAGAGTGCGCGTGCCATCGTGGCGCAGCGCGAGGCCCAGCTGTCGCAGGCCCGCGTCGACCTCTCGCGCACACGCATCACCTCGCCGGTGGATGGCATCGTGATCAAGCGCGCCGTCGAGCGCGGCCAGACGGTGGCGGCGAGCCTGCAGGCGCCGGAGCTCTTCGTCATTGCCCGGAACCTGACCGACATGCAGGTCGACGCCAGCATCGACGAGAGCGATGTAGGCCGTATCCGCGCCGGCATGCGCGCCAGTTTCACGGTCGACGCTTTCCCGGGCCAAACCTTCGAGGGCGCGGTCACGCAGGTGCGCAAGGCCGCGCAGACGGTGGCCAATGTCGTCACCTATGTGGCGGTGGTGCAGTTCGCCAACATCGGCGGGCGGCTGCTGCCAGGGATGACGGCCAACGTGCGCGTCGTCACCGAGCAGCGCGAAAGCGTGTTGAAGGTCCCGAACGCAGCGCTGCGGGTGCGGATCGCCGGAGTCGAGCCCGCCGCGCCTGCGGCGTCCGGGCCGGCCGGCTCTGGCGAGGGCGCGAAGGGAGCGGAGCGCACCTCGTCCTGGCAGTGGCTGCCCCAGGCCCAGGCCCAGCCGGCTCCTGGCGGCGGAATGGCCAACTTGCGCGAGCGTCTGACCGCCGAGTTGCAGCTCAACGCTGATCAGCAGGCGCGCCTCGATGGGGTGCTGGCCGAGATGCGCCCGCGCTTCGGTGTCCTGCGCGACCTGCCTGAGGAGCAGCGCGCTGCTGCGCGCGACCGGCTGCAGGCCGAGATGCGGCAGCGCATCTCGGCGCTGCTCGACGCCGGGCAGCAACGGCGCTATGCCGAACTGCAGGCGCAGGCCGTCGCGGCGCGCCCGGGTGGGGCCGGCATGGCCCCGCCGCCGAATGCAGGGGCGCCCGGGGGCGGCGTCGCGCCTGCGCCGGGCCGCCCTGAGGCTGCCGCAGGCGCGGGTGCGCGCCCGGGCGTCACGACCGAGACGCCTCGCGCTGCCATCAACCCGGCCGGCGCTTCGGGCAGTCGGGATGTGCCGGGCAAGTCAAGGGCGGATCCGTCGGCCCTGACGAGCCCTGCGGCCACTGCCGCGACTGCAGCTGCGGCTGCGCAGGCTGGCGCGATGGCCGCAGTCCCGTCCGGCGGGACTGAAATCCCCGTTCCCCCAGGCGGCGTCGCGCCGCCGCTGGCGGGCAGCGGGCCGCAGGTCGAGACGCGCAACCGACTCGTGGCCGAGTTGAGGATGGACGCGGCCCAGGCCGCGAAGCTCGACGCGCTGTACGAGGCGTCGCGTCCGCGCTTCATGGCCTTGCGCGACCTGCCGCCCGAGGAGCGCCCCAAGGCGCGCGAGCGCATCTCGGCCGACATCCGCGCTGGCATCGCTGCGCTTCTGAACCCGGCGCAGCGGGGGCGCTATGCCACTCTGTTGGCCGAGGGCGCGTCGCGGCAGACCACCCGCGGGCGCATCCACCTGCTCGGTGACGATGGCAAGCCGCGTGCCTACAACGTTCGCCTGGGCATCACCGACGGCACGATGACCGAGCTGATCGTGCCATCGGAGTCGCCCTGGGCGCAGGTCGTCAAGGAGGGAGCCACGGTGATCACCGGTGTGATCGGCGGCGCCGGGGCGGCGGCGCAACGCCCGAGCGCCGGTCCACGTCTGCCGTTCTGAACGGACCTGCCACGCCATGGCTCTGATCGAGGCGCGCGAACTCACCAAGGTCTACGCCATGGGCGACCAGACCGTGCATGCGCTGCGCGGGGTCTCGCTCGATATCGCCGCGGGCGAGTTCGTTGCCATCATGGGGGCTTCGGGGTCGGGCAAATCCACGCTCATGAACATCCTCGGTTGCCTGGACCAGCCCACGAGCGGGGAGTACCGGCTGGCTGGCGAGGCGGCGGAGACGATGGCGCCGGACCAGCTCGCCGCCATTCGCAATCGGCACATCGGCTTCGTGTTCCAGCAGTTCAACCTGCTGCCGCGCACGAGCGCGCTCGAGAATGTCGAATTGCCTATGGTCTACGCCGGCGTGCGCGCGGCCGACCGGCGGCGCCGTGCGCTCGCCGCGCTGGAAAAGGTCGGCCTGGCCCAGCGTGCCTCGCACACCCCGGCAGAGCTCTCCGGAGGCCAGCAGCAGCGTGTGGCCATCGCGCGCGCCCTTGTCAACGAGCCGCAACTGATCCTCGCCGACGAGCCCACGGGCGCGTTGGACACCCAGACCAGCGAAGACATCATGCGCCTGCTGGCCGGGCTGAATGTCCAGGGCCTGACGGTCGTGCTCGTCACGCACGAACACGACATTGCCGCCTGGGCCGGTCGGCGCATCGTCTTTCGCGATGGACTCGTCGTCGAGGACACACGCCAGCCGCCGCGCGGTGCCGCCGCCGCAGCGGGCTTGCCACCAGCCGCCGGCAGTGGCATGCCCTCGTCGGAGGCCACCGCGTGAATCTGCTCGCCGCTCTGCGCAGCGCCTGGCGCGCGCTCGGCGCGAATGCCCTGCGCAGCGCACTGACGATGCTGGGCATCATCATCGGCGTGGCTGCGGTCATCACGATGATTGCCGTGGGTCGCGGCGCCACCGAGCGTGTGCAGGCGCAGATGAAGGGCCTGGGCTCGAACATCATGCTCGTCTTGCCCGGCGGCGTGACGGCCGGCGGGGTGAGGCTGGGCGCCCAGACCGGTCAGGCGCTGACCGAGGAGGACGCCCAGGCGATCGCGCTGGAGATTCCCGAGGTTCAGGTGGCCGCGCCCAGCCTGCGCACCGGGGCGCAGGTCGTGGTCGGCAACACCAACTGGAGCACCAGCGTCTTCGGCACCACGAATGATTACCTGGAGGCCCGCGAGTGGCCGCTCGCATCGGGGCGCCTTTTCGACGGCGCCGAGATCCAGGGCTCGGCCAAGGTCGCGCTCATCGGCCAGACGGTGGCGCGCGAGCTCTTCGGTGATGCCGACCCGCTGGACCAGGTGATCCGCGTTCGCAAGGTGCCGGTGACGGTGATCGGGCTGCTCGAGAAGAAGGGCCAGAACTCGATGGGGCAGGACCAGGACGACGTCGTCGTCGTGCCCATCAGCACCTACCGCAATCGCATCCAGGGCGGCGTGGGTGGCAAGCTCAAGCGCGTGGGCACGATCAGCGTCAAGGTGCGCGAGGGCGAGGACATGAAGGCGGTGGAGGACAACATCCGCGAACTGCTGCGCCAGCGCTTCAAGGTCCAGCCCGGGGCGGACGATCCGTTCTCCATCCGCAACCTGACCGAGATCCTGCAGGCGCAGGAGGCCTCCAGCCGCGTCATGACGCTGCTGTTGGCGGCCGTGGCCGGCATCAGTCTGGTGATCGGCGGCATCGGCATCATGAACATCATGCTCGTCAGCGTGACTGAGCGCACGCGCGAGATCGGGCTGCGCATGGCCGTGGGAGCGCGCGGGCGCGACATCCTCGCCCAGTTCCTCATCGAGGCCGTGACCTTGAGCCTCGTGGGGGGCGCGATCGGGGTCGTGCTGGGGGCGGTCGCCACCTGGGCCGTGGCCTACTTCGCAGGCTGGCAGGTGAGCATGACGCTGGCTTCGATCGCGCTAGCCGCGGGCTTCTCGGCCTTCGTCGGCATCTTCTTCGGCTGGTACCCGGCGCGGCGCGCCTCGCGCCTGCTGCCCATCCAGGCGCTGCGGCACGAGTAGGCCTGCGGGGCACTAGACTGCCGCCCATGCAGCCCGACCTCTTGCGCCGCTCCCGCATCGCCTTCGGCGTGGCCGCGATCTGTGTGCTGTTCCTGATCGAGACCTTGGTGGCGCACCGCACGGCGCCGAGCCCTGCGTCGCCTTGGGTTTGGGGCGCGCTCGGCGTGATCGGCTTGGGAGCCTGCGGCGGTGGTCTTTGGTGGCGTGCCCAGGCGCGGCGCGGCTCGGTGCGGGGCATTTCGTGAGTCCGCGCGGCCGTCGCGTGCTGCAGGCGCTGCTCTACGAGGGCATCGCCGTGGCCATCGTTGCGCCGACGCTGACCTGGATCTTCGGCAGTCCGCCCCTGACGGCGTTTACGCTCACCCTGGCAACTTCGGCCGTGGCCCTGTCCTGGAATTACCTCTACAACGCCATCTTCGAACGCTGGGAGGAGCGGCAGCCCGCAAGGGGACGCTCGCTGGCGCGCCGTCTGGTGCACAGCGCCGGGTTCGAACTCGGTCTGGTCGTGCTGCTGGTGCCGCTGATCGCGTGGTGGTTGGAGGTGTCGCTTTGGCAGGCGTTTCTGGCCGACCTGGGACTGATGGCCTTCTTCTTTTTCTACACGATGGTTTTCACATGGGCCTTTGACAGAGTCTTCGGGCTGCCGGCCTCGGCGCGCGCGTAGTGTCACGTCTGCGTTGTGTTGCGCAGCCCGGGGTTTGCGGGCTTGCTCGATGCCCCATGCAACCTTGATGGAGCGTGAATATGGGGAACAAGGGGTGTTCAGCCCTCAAGTTCCGGCGATAGTGGACGAAATTGGTCCTGCGAGGGTCATCTCCCACCATCTCGTGGCGATGAACTCCGCAATTCCCGGTTAATCTTCGGAAAGGACTGTGATGAACACGATCGCCACCTCCCTCGTTCAACGTCGCACGAACGCGCCCGCCTGGCAGACGGCGCTGGCTGCCTTGCCGCTTGTACTGGCTTGCGCTGGTGCGTCGGCGCAATCAGCCAGTGGCGACGTCAATGCGTCAGCCACACTGGTGCGCAGCCTTCAGATCGTGTCGACCACCGGTCTGAGCTTCGGCACCATGTCTCCTGGTGCAAGTCAAGGCGCGGTTGTGCTGGACCCGTCGGGCAGCCGCAGCGCATCGGGCGGCGTGACGCTCGTGAG
>CAIRBF010000014.1 GCA_903876715.1 uncultured beta proteobacterium | reverse complement strand
GCTCTACGGGACTGCGGAAGGCGCGACCGGCGCGGCCGGCACGCTCGAGATCCGTGCCGAATCCGGCTCGGCCCGCACCACCTCGAGCGTCACGCTCGTGGCCAGCGCCCTGCGCGCGGCGCCCGGCCTGCTGCTGCCGGCTGCGGTCGAGGTGCTGCCCGGCTCGGCCACCACGCTGCTGGCCGGGCTGGACCGCCTCAGCTTCGCCGAAGGCGCGGCGTTGACCCTGACCGTCGACGCGCCGCAGGCAGGCCTGGTGGCGCGCGCGGCGGCCGGCCTGACGCCCGCGAGCACGCTGTCCGCGGGCCGGGTGGCTTCGGTCAGCGTCACCGGCACGGCCGACCAGATCGACCAGTGGATCGCCGCGGGCGGCCTGGCGGTGTCGACCCTGCTGCCCGACACCCTGCGGATAACCGCGCAGGCCGTGGACACTCCCGCGCTGCGGGCGCAGGGCGAGGTCGCGATCACGATCCGCCCGGCCTCGGGCGGCCTGGTCGCTCCGGGCCTGAGCCTGCCGGAGCGCGTGGCGCTCTCGAGCGCCGGCCGCACCGCGCTGGTCCTGCCCGATGCCTTGCTCGTCACGGCCGACGCCGACGAACTCCTGACGCTGACGCTGACCACCCCGGCGGGCGGGCGGCTCACGGCCTTTGCCGACGAGACGCTCAGCTACCCGGCCGGGGTGAGTCTGGGCGCGCGCTCCGTCGATGAAGGCAACGGCACCGAGACCCTGGCGCTGCGGGGAACGGCTGCCGCGCTCGAAGCCTTCCTCGGGTTGCCCGGTGCGCTCGAATACACCGGCGCTACGCCCCTGGCCAGCGGCCCGGTCGGCCGGCTGGAAGTGACGATCAGCCAGGGCGCGGGTGCGACCCTGCGCTCGGCCACGGCGGGCACCACCCTGCAGGCGCCGAGCCAGGCGGTGACGCCCACTGTGGTGCTGGCGCAGCGGGCGCTGCCGATCACCGCAGGCGCGAGCTCGGCGCTGCGCTTCACGGGGGTCGATCTGGACGACGGTACGGCTGCCGGCACGGCGCTGCTGCGCCTGACGCTCAGCCTGCCCGAGGCCTCGGTGCTCGCACTCGAGGCGGGCCAGGGCCTGGCCGCGACGCTGCCGGCGGGCGCGCCAGCGGCCGTCACGGTGCCGTCGCAGAGCGCGCGCACGCTGGTCCTGGAGGGCACGGCCGCCGCGCTCGAGGCGCTGCTGGCGGGCACCGCCGGCCGCATCGAGTACACCGGCCCGGCGCTGCGCGCCGACACCGCGGCTGCGCCCGAACTGACGCTGACCCTGGCCAACCCGGCCGGTCGCTCGAGCGTGGCCGTGGCCTTGGGCGCGCCGGCGCCGGATGCCGCCGTGCGGCACGCCGTGCGGCTGACGCTGCCCACCGCGGTGGTGGTGAGCCCGGGCGCGCTGGCGCCCATCGCCTTCGCGGCCGACGCGCTGGCCAGCTTGGGGCTGCAGGGCGCTCAGACCGCGCCCGACGCGGCGCTCACGGTCACCGTCACGGCCTCGGCGGGCAGCCTGCACTGGGCCGCTTCGCCGACGCTGCGCGCCGCCGCGGGCGGGCCCCTGTTGGCGGCCTCGCCGGCGCAGGGCGCGGCCACGCTGACGCTGCACGGCACGGCCGCCGAGATCAACGCCTACCTCAGCGCGCCTGGCGGCCTGCTGCGCTACGCGCGCGGCGTCGCCGATGCCGGCGCCGTGATCACGGTGCAGGCCGAGGGGCAGGGCGGGACGGCCGGCGGGCAGATCGCCACCGAGCTGCGCCTGGCCGAGTCGCTGGGCTTCGGCCCGGGGCTGACGCTGCCGGCCGGCTACACGCTGCCCACCGGCGGGCAACTGCTGCTGCCCGCCGACCTCGTGGGTGCGCCGAACGCGTCGGCCGGCGGAGCACCCGATGCCGCGCAGGTGCTGGAGGCGACCGTGCGCGTCAGCGGCGCGGGCGCGGCGCTGGGCTGGCAGGCGGACGCGGTGCTGCGGGCCGGTGACGGCGCGAGCGCGCTGGCAGCGGGCACGGGCACGGCAGTGACGTTGTGCGGCACGGCGGCGCAGATCAACGCCTACGTTTCGCGTCCTGGTGCGCTGGTCTACCAGGGCAGCGCGGGCGCCCAGCTGACGGTCTCGGTCGCGACCGCAGCCCAGGGGGCGGTGGGCGCCCGCGTGAGCACGGCGCAGGCGCCGATCACGCATGTCTCGGCCCCGCTGTCGGCGAGCACGCTGGCGCTGGCATTGCCGGGGCAGATCGTCGTCGAGCCAGGCTCGCTCAGCGCTACGCCGCTGCCGCTGCTGGGCGTGGGCGCGGCGTCGGCGGTGTCGGGCAGCGGCCTGCTCACGCTGACGGTGTCTGCCGCCTCGGCGACAGACGGTGCGACAGCCAACGGCGCGCTGCGACCCTTTGACGACGGCGCCGGCAACGCCGACGGTGTGCAGGTCGTCTCCAGCGGCCTCGGCGTGGTCCTCACCGGGACGGCGCCGGCGCTGGCGACCTATCTGGCGGCGGGCCGGCTCGCCTTCCTGGCGCCGGCTGCGCAGGTCAGCCCTGGCGCCGCCGTGCTCACACTAGCGCTGCGCGACGCGGCCGATGCCGCGCAGGCGACCGCCCAGACCTTCGCGGCCGTGCGGCTCGTGCCGGCGGTGCCGGCCCAACAGGCCGGCATCGCGGCGATGCAGCTGCGCCTGCCCGCGACCATGGCCGTCGGCGCGGGCGTGGCCACGCCGCTGGCCATCGGCACCGCTCTGTTCGGCGATGCGGATGCCGGTGCAGGAACGGTCTACACGCTGGACCTCGGCGTGTCTATGGGCTCGCTGTCGGGCCAGGCTTTCAACGGTCTCTCCGACCTGGAGCCCTTCGGCGGCTCGGTCCGCCTGACGGGCACGATCGAGGCGCTGAACACCTGGCTTGCGGCGGGCAGGCTGGTCTACACCGGCCAGGGCGAGGCCTTGTCCGTCACGCTCACGCGCGCCGCGCCGGCGGCGGTGGGCACGGCGGCCTTCAAGGTCTCGGGCACCATCGCGCTCGCCACGGTGGGTTCGATCAGCTCGCCGACGATCTCGCTGCCTGCCAGCGTGACCATCAACGCCGGCGCGAACAGTCCGGTGGTGTTCCCGAATTCGGCCCTGGGCACCGGCAGCGAGGTGCTGACCGTCACGGTGTCGGTGGCCACGGGCTCGCTGGGCTACAGCCCCGCCATTGCCGCCGTCCGGGTGGCGGGGCAGGCGCTTGCCGTGAGTCGGCTGGCGCTGGCGGCGGGCGAGACCAACCGCTACGCCAGCGTCAGCTTCACCGGTACCGCCAACCGGCTGAGCCAGTTCTTCGGCAGCGAGCTGGCGCTCAACTACCGCGGCACCAGCGGGTCCACGATCCAGGTGGCGGTAGCGCGCGGCGCCGACCCGGCCCTCAGCGCCTCGCGCTCCGAGGCGACGGTGCTCGCCTTCGGGTCGACCACCTCGGTCGTGACCGCGCCTGCGGTCTCGAGCGTGCCCGCCGCGGTGTTCTTCACCCCGGGCGTGACAAGTGACCTGCGTTTCGACGGACTCGATCTGGCGGGAGCGGGCACGCTGTCGCTGACCCTGACGCTGCCGGGCGCGACGGACCTGGGCGGCCTGCCCGGCTTCACGGTCGCCAGCATCGCGGCGGGCACAGACCTCGCCACGGCCGCGGTGGCCGACGGCGGCCGCGCCGTCGTCCTCACCGGCACGGCAACGCAGCTCGAGACCGTGTTGCAGGCGGCGGGCAAGCTGCGCTACACCGGGCCCTTCGGCGCGTTGACGCTGACGCTGCAGCCCGCGGCGGCAGCGGCCTCGGGCGCCCAGAGTGTGGTCAGCGGCATCCAGCTGGCCGAGCCGGTGCAGCCCGAGGCTGTGCGCTTGAGCCTGCCGACCGCGATCTACGTGACGCCGGGCGCGCCGGCGCGGGTGCAGTTCGGCGGCGCGCCTTTCGCCGGTGCGGACACGGTCTCGATCGAGATCGAGGCCGAGCGCCAGTTCCTCACCGTCGGTGGCGTGAAGCCGGCCAGCGCCGCTGCGGCCTGGACCGGCGCCGCCGCGGGCCAGACTCTGGCGACGGCGGCCGGGACGGTCGAGGTCGGCCAGGGTGCCGGCTTCGTCCGCGCGGGCGGCGGCACGGGCACTTCCACCCGCTTCACCGGGACGGCCGCGGCGTTGAACGCGCTCTTCGGCACCGTCGGCGCGGTCTGGTACGACAACACCGCGGATGGCACGGCCGTGCTGCGCATCCGCACCGCCGGCGCGATGGAGTCGCTTGGCGCGATTCCGCTGGTCGGCGTGACGGCCAGCGCCACCGCCGTCCAGGGGCCGGCGGCGGCGACGTTGACGCTGCCCGCGCGGGTCACGGTCAACCCCGGCGTCGACTCGCCGGTGGTCATGGCCGCGCCCTTCAGCGGCGGTAGCGGCGACGCGGTCTACTCGCTGGAGCTTGCCTTGGACGCGGGCGAGGGGAGCCTGTCGGCAACCCACCCGCAGACGGCTGGGGTCAGCGTGGCCACGTCGCCCGCCACGACGGCCACGGCGACGACGCTGCAGGGCACGCTCGCCAGCCTCAACACCTACCTTGCCAGCGGCGACCTGCGCTACACCGGCAGCGGTGCGGACCTGCACTTGGTCCTGCGCGGCACCGATGCCGGCGGCGCCGTCAACCAGACGCTGCGGGCTTCGACCAAGCTGACCGCGGCTCTTGCGGCCGCGCCGTCGATCGCCGCGCCGCAGGCGCTGCTCGTCGAGTCCGGCCAGTCTTCCCCGGTGGTGCTGCCGGGCAGTCCGCTCGTCGGGGCCGGCACACTGACGCTGGAGTTGCAGGTCGACAGCGGGGCCCTCGCCGCGGCGACGCTGACGGCTGGCACGGCCGTCGACGGGGTGACGCTGCTGGCGGGCGCCAGCGCCGACCGGCTGCGACTGCAGGGCAGCGCTGCGGACTTGAACACCTACCTGGCAAGCGGCGCGCTGCGGTACACCGGCAGCGGGTCGGGCCGCTTTGCCGCCCTCGACCTGAAGCTCGCGAACGCCGACGGCCTGCGCAGCGCGGCGGCCCGCGTGGCGCTGCAGGCCGCGGTGCCTGTGGAGGAGGCGGGCCCGGTGCCGCTGGCGCTGACGCTGCCCGCGACCTACACCGTCACGACCTACCTGGCATCGGCCCTCGTGCTGCCGGGCGACGTCCTCGGCGGCGATGCAACAGCCGTCTACACGCTGACCCTGGGCGTGCCGGGTGCGGGCAGCACCCTCGCGGCCACGTCGCTCACGACCGGCACGCCGGTCGGCGGGGTGACGCGGATCGCCGGCGCCACAGCCGATCGCTTGCAACTGCAGGGCAGCGCGTCGGCGTTGAACGCCTACCTGGCCTCCGGGCTGCTGCGCTACACCGGCGCAGGTGGCGAGGCGCTGAGCATCAAGCTCGCGTCGGCCACGCGCTCGGTCGAGGGCACGGTCAGCCTGCAGGCGGTGCCGGCCGCGGCTTCGCTGCCGCTGACGTTGCCGGCCACGGTGGGCATCGTCGAGGGCGCGGCCAGCGGCATCACGCTGTCGAATGCCGCCTTCGGCACCGGCACGGCGCTGTTGAAGATGACGCTGAGCGCCAGCGCCGGCACGGTCGGCGGCGTGGATGCGGCGGGCGTCACGGTGAGCGACGGGCCTGGTGGGCCGACCGCCGGGACCAAGGTCTTCAGCGGGACGGCCGCTGCGCTGAGCGCCTATTTCGGTGCGCCCGGCAGTGAAGGCGAGCCGCTGCGGGCGAGCTACACCGGGCCCAGCCTGTCCTGGCTGACGGTGCGCGTCGAGCAGCAGGGCAACGCCCTGGTCCACACCGAGGCCCGCACGCAACTGGTCGCCTTCGGACCCACCGGCGCGGCCGCCACCGTGTCGGCGATCCGCAGCCTGTCGCAGCAGGCCTGGGTGACGCCGGGCGTGTCCTCGCAGCTGACGCTGGCCACTGTGGACTTCGACAGCAATGCCGCCGCGGGCGGGCTGCGGCTGCGCATCGGCGCGGATGCAGGCCACCTGACCTTCGCCGGCCTGACGGGCCCGACGGACGGGGTCTACGCGATCGCGCCCAGCGGCGGCGCGTCGGTGACGGTCGCCGGCGGCAGCGCCATCGTGATCGCCGGCGAGGCCTCGGCGTTGGAGGACTACTTGCGCACCGCCGACAAGGTGCGCTACCAGGGCCCGGCCGCGGTGCTCTCGCTCGCGCTCGAGCACCAGGTCGGCGGCGCTTGGGTGACGGACGCTGCGCGCGCCAGTGTCGAGCTGCGCACGCCCGAGGTGTCGGCACAGACCAATGCCTTCGGCGGTGTGATGGTGCTGCCCCAGGTGCTGGTGGCCACGCCGGGGGCGCTGCTGCCGCTGACGCTGAGCAGCGCGGCGTTTGACGCGGCGGGCACCGCGCTCACGCTGGAGATCGAGGCACCGCGCTCGGCCCTGGCCATCAACGGCATGGTCGATCCGCGCGCCAGCGTGGGCATGGCCTACGGCGTGAGCGTGCAGACGGCGAGCGTTACGCCGGCCGGGGGCGGCGCGGCTGTCGCGGTGACGCGCTTCACCGGCTCGGCGGCGCAGCTCAACGAGCTCTTCGACACCCCGGGCCGGGTGCTGTTCGACGCCACCGACCGCACGGCGCTGACGCTGCGCCTGGCCGGCAGCGAGGGCTCGATCGGGATCAAGCCCTCCCCCGCCGCGGATGTCGGCCGCGGGGCGTCGATCACGATGCCGCAGGCTTTTGTCGTCACGCCGGGCCAGCCTACGGCGCTGTCCTTCGCGCCGAACGCCGTCACCGCTGCCGGCACAGGCGCCATCACCCTGACCCTGGCCGTCGCGCGCGGCACGCTGTCCAGCGCCGCTGGCGACGGCGGCGTGAGCGTCAGCGGCTCGGGCACCGGCACGCTGACGCTCAGCGGCACGGCCTCGGCCCTCAGCAGCTACCTGGCGACGGCCGGCTCGGTCAGCTTCACCGGTTCGGCCACGACGACGCTGTCGGCCAGCCTGAGCCGCACCGAGGCCGGCGGCCGCGTCTTCACGTCGGCAGGCAGTGCGGACCTCATCTTCTCGACCTCGGAGCCCAGCCTGTCGCTGAGCGTGCCGGCCACGGTGCAGGTGGTGCAGGGCAGCGCCAGCAACGTGGTGCTGGCGGCCGATGCCCTGGCCGAGGTCGGTGCGACCGGCACCGTGTTCAGCCTGACGCTGGCCGCGTCCGCCGGCACCACGATCACGCTCGCAGCCCCGGCCGCCAGTGCAGGCATCCTCAATGCGGCTGGCGCGGCGTTCAACGGGGCGACTGGCGCCGGCAGTGTCACGCTGCGAGGCACGGCCGCAGCCTTCAACGACTACCTCCACGAGGACGGCCATCTGGCCGTGACAGCGCCCGCCGGCAGCGCACCGGCCCTGACTTTCACGGCCACCTACCTGGGCCAGAGCGCCTCCGCGGTGGTCGACCTGACCCCGGTCGCCTCGGTCAGCGGTGCGGCGGCTTCCGGCCTGCGCAGTGCCGCCATCGTCGGCGTGATGGGACCGGGCACCGGCATCCCGGTGCAGGCACCCACCCTCGTCAGCCTGCCCGCGGTGCTGCACGTCACGCCCGCGGTGCGCTCGGATCTGCTCTTCACTGGCGTGGGTCTCGGCCAGGTCGTCCCGGGCGAGACGCTGACGGTGACGCTGAGCCTGCCCCCGAGCGGGCTGAGCCTGGACGCCGGTGAAGGCCTGGCCTCTTTCCTGGTCGACGGTTCGGCCGATACCGACCGCCAGGCGCAGCGCAGCCTGAGTTTCACCGGCACGTCCGCCGCGCTCGAGAACCTCCTGAAGGGTGCGGCCGGCCGGCTGAGCTACACCGGCCCGGCGACGCTGGACGGCGGCGGAGCGCTGCCGCTGGCCGTCTCGGTGGCGCGTGCCACCGGCGAGACCGTGGCGACCACGGTGGTGCTGGCGGCCCCGGCCCAGGTGGCGGGCACCGCGGCGCAGGTGGCCGTGCCGGCGCAGGTGACGACCACGCCGGGCGCGCTGCTGGCCATTCCCTTCCCGGCGGGGGCGGTCACCGGTGCGGGCAGCCTGACGCTGAGCTTCGCCGCTTCGGGCGACGCGCTGCTCGACTGGCAGGCCAGCGAGGCCCTGACCGATGGCGCCGGCCCGGCTGCGTTGCGCAGCGCCGGCAGCGGGGCCCTTGTCACGCTCCAGGGCGGCGCGGCCGAGCTGAGTGCCTACCTCGCTGCCGGCAAGCTGAAAGTCGGTGCCACGGGCGTCGGCGCCGTGGCGGTGACGCTGCACGCCGACGGCATCAGCACCGCGCGCAGCATCGCCGTGGCCGCGCAGACGGCGGCCGAAACCACACGCGTGACACCACGGGTGGACGTGCCGCGCGTCTTCATGGTGGGCCCGGCGGGCGGCGCGCTGCAGTTCCCGGCCGATTCCGTGTCGGGCAGCGGCACGCTCACCTTGAAGCTGACGGCAGACGCGGGCACCCTGGGCTCCACATTCTTCGCGACCGGCCAGTCCAGCCTCGCGGCGACCGCGCAGGTCGCCGGCGTGGCGGTGGGCGTGGCCGCGAGCTACGACAGCACCCCGCGCACGCTGACCTTGACGGGCGAGGCCGCGTCGCTGAGCAG
>CAIRBF010000013.1 GCA_903876715.1 uncultured beta proteobacterium | reverse complement strand
GCTCGCGCCGCCGCAGGCGGCCCCACGCAGGGCGCGGCGGGGCTCACCGGCCTGCCTGGCCTGCCCGGGCAAGCCGGCGCTCCCGCCCGGACCGCGGCCGCGGGCCAGACCGCCCTTCCCGGCCAACCAGGACAACCAGGACAACCCGGCCAAACCGGACAAGCCGGGCAGATAGGCCAGCCCAGCCCCGCCGCCAACCCCGCAGGCCCCAACCCCGCATCCGCCGGCCAGACAGGCTCCCCCGGCGAAGCCGCCAACAACGCCCAGCAGCAAGCCTCCACCGATCAGGCCCAGCGCCCGACTGAAGACGCGGCGCAACGCGCGCAGCCCGTACGCGAAGCCGCGGCCGATCTGACCGATTTCCAGCGCTTCGTCTTCCAGGCCACCGGCCGCGCGCTGCCGCTGTTCGGCTACGAACTCTTCGCCCGCGGCAACTTCACCGCCAGCCAGGGCGCCGCGGTGCCGGCCAGCTACGTGCTCGGCCCGGGTGACGAACTCGTCGTCCAGGTGTACGGCGCGGTCGACCTCACCGAGCGCCTGACCATCGACCGCGAAGGCCGCGTGCTCATCCCGCAGGCCGGGCCGCTCACGCTCAGCGGCGTGCGCCTGGGCGAGGCCGAGAAGGTGCTCACCGCGCACCTGCGGCGCATCTACCGCAACTTCAACCTCACCGTCACGATGGGCCGGGTGCGCAGCACCGAGGTGTTCGTCGTCGGCCAGGCGCGCAACCCCGGCAAGCACGTGGTCAGCGGGCTGTCCACCCTCATCAACGCCCTGTTCGAGACCGGCGGCCCCAGCGCCAACGGCAGCCTGCGCGCCGTGCAACTGCGCCGCGCCGGCCGCACCGTGGCCACGGTGGACCTCTACCGCTTCCTGGCCCAGGGCGACAGCGGCGGCGACGACAAGCTCCAGCCCGGCGACGTGATCTTCATCCCCCCCGCCGGCCCGCGCGCGGCCGTGCTGGGCACCATCAACGCCCCGGCGGTATACGAACTGCTGCCCGGCGAGACCATCGCGCAGGTGCTCGCCCTGTCCGGCGGCCTGCCGGTGCTGGCTGCGCCGCAGAAGGCGCAGCTCGAGCGCGTGAACCCCGCCCGCGCCGTGGCCCGCTACGTCGAGGACTTCGCGCTCGACGCCTCCGGCCTCGCCCGCCCGCTGCAGGCCGGCGACGTGCTCACCGTGTTCCAGATCAGCCCGCAGATCGCCGACGTCGTCACGCTGCAGGGCAACGTGGCCGCGCCCATGCGCTACACCCACCGCCGCGGCATGCGCGTGCGCGACCTGGTGGCCGACAACAACTTCCTCGTGCCCGTGAGCTACTGGCTCAGTGTCAACGCCGGCGGCAACATCCCCGGCCTGGACCGCCCCGAGGTCAACCTGGACTACGCCACCATCCAGCGCCTGGACCCCGACCGCCTGCGCACCACGCTCATCCCCTTCCACCTGGCCAAGGCGCTGCGCGGCGAGCCCGCCGAGAACCTGCCCCTGCTGCCCGGGGACATCGTGCGCATCTACGGGCCCGAGGAATCCGGGCCCGTCACACTGGACAGCATCTCCCTGAGCGCGCCGTTCCTGAGCACGACGCGGCGTCTGGCCTGGCGTCATCAGCAGCGGGTGTCCGACGCCATCCCCTCCGTGGACTGGCTGCGCGAGGAGGTCACGCGCTGGGTCCGCCGCACCGGCGGCGCACCCGCCACCGGCGCGTTGACCGACCACGTCAACGCCGAGTACGCGGTCGTTGCGCGCGTGAACCCCGTCACGCTGCGCACCGAAACCACCGCCTTCCACCTGGCGCGCGCGCTGCAGGGCGACGCGCAGCACAACCTGCAGCTCCAGCCCGGCGACCAGATCAGCCTGTACGCCGCGCGCCAGGCCGGGGCCGAGGCGCAGAACAGCGTCACGCTCAACGCCCCGCTGCTGGGCGGCGTGCAGCGCCACGCCTGGCGGCCCGGCTACACCGTGCGCGACGCCATCCCCAGCGTGGAGTGGCTGCGCGAACAGGTGGCCCGCACCGTGCGCGTCACCGGTGGTGCGCTGGGTGACACCTACGCCAGCGACGAGATCAACCTCGACTACGCCGTCATCCGCCGCCTGGACGCGCAGAACCTGCGATCGGAGCTGATCGCCTTCAACCTCGGCCGCGCTCTGCAAGGCGACCCGCAGGAAAACCCGGCGCTGCAACCCGGCGACCAAATCACCGTCTACGGGCCCCGCGAGCCCGTCCCCGAGACCCTGAACAGCATCAGCCTGCGCGGCGAGGCCATCGGCACCGAGCGCCGCTTTGTGTGGCGCCCGGGCTTTGCCATCCGCGACATCGTCCCCAGCGCAGACTGGCTGGTGGCGCGCTACAACTACTGGCAACGCGAAAGCGGCAAGGAACTGCGCAACGACCTGAACTGGGACTACGCGCAGGTCATCCGCCGTGTGCCCGACACGCTGCAGACCCAGGCGCTGAACTTCAGCCTCGGCGGCGCCGTGCTGCAAGGCCGGGCCGAAGACAACCTGCCGCTGCAACCCGGCGACCGCATCGCGCTGTACACCACGCAGCAGATGCCCGTGCCCGTGGCCAAGCGCGTGCGCATGGTCACGCTGGCCGGCGAGGTGCGCGTGCCCGGCGTCTACCAGGCCGCCCCGGGCGAAACGCTGGGCCAACTGGTGCAGCGCGCCGGCGGCTTCACGCCCCAGGCCTACACCTTCGGCACCGACTTCCGCCGCGAGAGCACCCGCACCGCCCAGCAGCAGAACCTGGACCGCCTGGTGCAGCGGCTGGAACTGCAGGCGCAGAGCGACGCGCAGACCCGGCTGCAAAACGTCAACACGCCCGAGCAGCAGGCCGTCGCCCAGGCCGGCCTGCAGGCCGACCGCATGCGCCTGGCCGCCCTGAAGAGCCTGCGCGCCACGGGCCGCATCGCCCTGCGGCTGGACGCCGACAAGCCCGTGCAACTGCCCGACATCACGCTCGAAGACGGCGACACCGTCACCGTGCCCGAGCGCCCGTCCTTCGTGGCCGCCTTCGGCGCGGTGAACAACGACAACGTGGTGCTGTGGAAGCCCGGCATGACCGTGGGCGAGTTGCTGGCCCATGCCGGCCCCACCGCCTTGGCCGAGCTGGAAGAAACCCACGTGCTGCGCGCCGACGGCACCGTGCTCAGCGCCGAGCAGGCCGGCGGCGGCTTCTTCAGCCGCCCCACCGACATCCGCCACACCCGTCTGATGCCCGGCGACACCGTCGTCGTGCCCGAAAAGGCCGACCGCGAGACCCCCTACACTCGCTTCATCCGCGGCGCCAAGGACTTCACCACCATCTTCTACCAGTTCGGTCTGGGGGCGGCGGCGATCAAGACGCTCAGGAACTGAACGCATGAAGAAAGCCCTCATCACCGGCATCACCGGCCAGGACGGCAGCTACCTCGCCGAGTTCCTGCTGGAAAAGGGCTACGAGGTCCACGGCATCAAGCGCCGGGCGTCGCAGTTCAATACCCAGCGCGTGGACCATATCTACGAAGACCCGCACGTGGAGCAGCAGCGCTTCGTGCTGCACTACGGGGACTTGAGCGACGCCAGCAACCTCACCCGCATCCTGCGCCAGGTGCAGCCCGACGAGGTGTACAACCTGGGCGCGCAGAGCCACGTGGCGGTCAGCTTCGAGGCGCCCGAGTACACCGCCGACGTCGACGCCCTGGGCACGCTGCGCCTGCTGGAGGCGATCCGCTTTCTCGGGCTGGAGAAGACCACGCGCTTCTACCAGGCCAGCACGTCCGAGCTCTACGGCCTGGTGCGGGAGATCCCGCAGAAGGAAACCACACCCTTCCACCCCCGCAGCCCCTACGCGGTGGCCAAGCTCTACGCCTACTGGATCACGGTGAACTACCGCGAGGCCTACGGCATGTACGCCTGCAACGGCATCCTCTTCAACCACGAGAGCCCGCGCCGGGGCGAGACCTTCGTCACGCGCAAGATCACGCGCGGCCTGTGCCACATCGCCCAGGGGCTGGAGCAGTGCCTGTACCTGGGCAACCTGGGCGCGCTGCGCGACTGGGGCCACGCCAAGGACTACGTGCGCATGCAGTGGATGATGCTGCAGCAGGAGCGCCCGCAAGACTACGTCATCGCCACCGGCCGCCAATATTCCGTGCGCGAATTCGTCACCTGGACGGCCGCGGAGCTGGGCATCACGCTGCGCTTCGAGGGCACGGGCGCTGACGAGAAGGCCTACGTGGCCGCCGTGCAGGGCGACAAGGCGCAGGGCGTGAAGCCCGGCGACTGCGTGGTGGCCGTGGACCCGCGCTACTTCCGCCCGGCCGAGGTGGAAACCCTGCTGGGCGACCCGAGCAAGGCCAAGGCTGAACTCGGCTGGGAGCCCGAGATCACCGCGCAGCAGATGTGCGCCGAGATGGTGGCGCAAGACCTGCAAGCCGCGCGCCAGACTGCGCTGCTGCGCCGCCACGGCTACACCACGCCGGTGCCGCGGGAGGCGGCTTGATGACCGGAGCGATCTCCGGCGCCAGCGAAGTGGCCGGCGCAGCCACCGGCACCGGCACCGGCACAGGCACCGGCCCAGGCCCAGGCCCAGGCCCAGGTCCAGGTCCAGGCCCAGACGTGAGCCCCCCCGCCCTGCCCCCCGACCGCAACGCCCGCATCTACGTCGCCGGCCACCGCGGCATGGTGGGCAGCGCCATCGTGCGCCGGCTGCGCGCGCTGGGCTACGCCCACCTCGTCACCGCCCCCCGCGCCGAGCTGGACCTGACCGACCAGGCCGCCGTGCGCGCCTTCTTCGCCGCCCAGCCCATCGACGCCGTGGTGCTGGCCGCGGCCAAGGTGGGCGGCATCCACGCCAACCACACCTACCCGGCGGACTTCATCGCCGACAACCTGGCCATCCAGTGCAACGTCATCCAGGCCGCGCACGCGGCCGGGGTGCAGCGGCTGCTGTTCCTGGGCTCGTCCTGCATCTACCCGCGCCTGGCGTCGCAGCCCATGCGCGAGGACGCGCTGCTCACCGGCCCACTGGAGCCCACCAACGAGCCCTACGCCGTGGCCAAGATCGCCGGCATCAAGCTGTGCGAGAGCCACAACCGCCAGCACGGGCGCGACTACCGCAGCGTCATGCCCACCAACCTCTACGGCCCGGGCGACAACTTCCACCCCGACAACCGCCACGTCATCCCGGCGCTGCTGCGGCGTTTTCATGAGGCGGCGCGCGCCGGCGCGGCCGAGGTCAGGGTCTGGGGCAGCGGCCGCCCGATGCGCGAGTTCCTGCATGTGGACGACATGGCCGCCGCCAGCGTGCACGTGCTGGAGCTGCCCACAGACGTCTACCGCGCCCACACCCAGCCCATGCTCAGCCACGTGAACGTGGGCACCGGCGTGGACTGCAGCATCCGCGAACTGGCCGAGACCATCGCCCGCGTCACCGGCTTCAGCGGCCGCCTGGTGTGGAACACCACCCAACCCGACGGCGCCCCGCGCAAGCTGCTCGACGTCTCCCGCCTGGCCGCCCTGGGCTGGCGCGCCACCACCCCGCTGGAACGCGGCCTCGATCAGACCTACCGCTGGTTCCTTCAGCATGAGGCCGCGCTGCGCGCTTGATCATCCGTGCAGATGTCTGGCCAGATCCATGCTGTCATGCAACAAGCGAAGGACATCGATGGTCCTCTCGTCTGCCACCTTGAAGACCACCAGGTGCCGGCCGCGTCTGCCCAGCCGCGCCACGTGAAGCGTGTGGATTCCTGGGGCGATCTCAGGGCGCTCTCGGGCCCCCAAGACAGCGGGTCCGTCGTACAAAGCCTCTATCGCCTGGGTCAGCGTTTCAACGTAGTCAGCTGCCTGAAGAGGCCCGAAGTTTTCTGCGGTCCACACAGCGATGTCCTGCAGATCAAGTTCCACCTGATCTGCCAACCGCAGGATCCAAGCCCGACTCATGGTGCAGGCTTCGCCTTGCTGGCTACCGACTTCAAGTGCGACCGCAAGGAAGCTTTGGAGTCAAAGGTCTTGAAGCGACCGGCCTCGATG
>CAIRBF010000012.1 GCA_903876715.1 uncultured beta proteobacterium | reverse complement strand
CGTGACGTTGTCGAGCAGCTGCTTGTCCAGCGACGGGAAGCCCAGGGCCGTGGCCTGGCCCGGGGCGGCGGTGGAGGCGATCGCGGCGGCGCCGGGCAGCATCGCCAGGCCGGCCAGGCCCAGGCCGCCGCGCAGCAGCGAGCGGCGGCCGGGGTTGGCCAGCGAGGCCGCCAGCACGTCCTGGAAGTGCGGGTTGGCGGAGGTGTTGCAGGGGATGTCGTGGTCGGGGTGAGACATGGAAGCTCCCATCGGGTTGAGGACAACCCGATGAGTGGACTGCGCGCAGATGACAGGCTTGTGTCGGGCCCGCCCGCGGCCGGGGAATGCGCGGCGCGCCTTGCATCGCCAGCGCGGCGGACCTACGCTTTGGCATGCCGAGCTTTCGCCCCCCTCTGCGCGCGCTCGCGTGCGCTGCGCTGCTGGCCAGCCTGGTCCCGGCGGCCCTGGCCGTCGACGTGCCCAACCGCAACCCCCCGGTCGAGGACCGGGCGATGCGTGAGGCGCGTGTGGCCGTGAAGGAGGGCGCCTGGGAGCGCGCGCTGGCGCTGCTGCAGCCCTACGCCCAAGCCCAGCCCGACGACGCCGACGCGCACAACCTGCTGGGCTACAGCCTGCGCAAGCTGCAGCGCTTTTCCGAGTCCGAGGCCGCCTACGGGCGCGCGCTGGCGCTCGACCCCGGGCATCTGGGCGCGCACGAGTACCTGGGTGAGCTGATGCTCATCCTGGGCCGGCGCGACCGCGCGCTGCACCACCTGCAGGTGCTGGAGCGCCTGTGCGGCACCGGCTGCGAGGAGTACCAGGAACTGCGCCGCGCCATCGACGCGGCCGCTCCCGCCCCGCGCGGCCGGTGGTGAGTTCCCCCCCGGGGGGGAGGGGCCTGCGGCCCTTCGCCGCCCGCTGGCGGCTACTGCAGCACCGCGTCCGCGCGGCGGCGCAGGTTCTGGATGCGGCGATCCTGTTCGGGCGGGGTGTCGGCCTCGGAGTAGGGCACGGTCTTGTGCGCCTGCATCAGGTGCTCGGCCAGCGCGTCCTGCTCGCCGCCCGGCGGCAGGCCCACCTGGCCGCCCAGCGCCGCCCCGGCGCGCGGGTGCGCGTCGAGCTTCAGCAGCCGCGGCAGGCCATCGCCCTGCGGGTTGCTGGCGCCGAAGCGGTAGCCGTCGCCGCCGGTGGCCAGGAAGTTCAGCGTCACGAGGCGGAAGCTGCGGGCCGGGTCGCCCTGGACCGCGCCGTCGCGCACGACCACGTCGTTGCCGACCTTGACCGAGCGCACCCGCCCGGGCGTGGTGGACGAGCCGTCGGCCGCGAGCGTGCCCTTGGCCGCCGCCGGGTCGAAGCTGAAGCTCAGGCCCGCAACCTGCGGGAAGCGGCCGCCCACGTTCTCGACGTCGCCCACGCCGAACTCCAGCAGCGCGTGCAGGCGCGCGGCGCTGACGTCGAAGACCCAGAGCTTGTTGTCGAACTTGAACGCGGCCTCCAGCATCAGGCGCGAGACGGCGCCGGCCGGCCGCCCGGCGTCGGGGTTGGCCGACGGGGCCTCCAGCCGGGCCTCGCTCGTCGAGCCCGGCGGCGCAACGACAGCGCCGATCTCGGCGCGGATGCCGCCACCGTTCTTCAGCGAGACCTGCACCGTCGGGTCGAGGTCGCGCGCGTAGGCGAGGTTGGCGTCAGCCGAGAGGTTTCCGAGGTTGGTCTCCTCGGTGCGCACGGCCTGGCGCCGGCCCTCGAGGAAGACCGCGGTGCGGCCGTAGAACACGCCGTCGCTCGCGTTGATGACGCGCCGCAGGCCGTCGCGGATCTGCACCACCTGCGGGATCGGCGTCACGCCGCCCGCGGTGTCGTCGCCCTGGCTCGCCGCCCAGGCGCCCGAGAGCTTGCTGTCGAAGTGCTGCGGCATCAGCACGCCGCGCGCGTCGAAGGGGGCGATGAAGCGGCCGAGGTACTTGTAGTCGGCGTCGGTGTTGACGACGACCACCGGGTCGCCCGCGGCGTCGCGCGTGAGGTGGGGGTAGGACTCGGCGGCGCGGTCGCCCGGGCGCAGCGCGTCGTCGGCGTCGGCCATCAGCGTGTTCGAGCCGCCGGCCACGATGATGTCCACGCCGCGCAGCTTGCGCGCGAGCGCCTTCTCCACCTCGATGGACTGCATGTGCGCCAGCAGCACGATCTTGTCGATGCCGGCGGCCGTCATCTCGTCCACCCCGGCCTGGATGCGCGCGGCCAGGCCGTCGATGTCGACCTCGGTGCCGCGCAGCGGCGGGTCGATCACGAGCCCGCCCACCGAGGTGATGGCCTTGAACACCGGCGAGCTCGCGCCGATCAGGCCGATGACCTGCCCGCCCACCGTCACCCGCGCCCAGCCGGCGACCTTGCCGTGCAGCTCCTGCACCGGGCGGCCGTTGGGCGCGACGAGGCCGCGCGTGTTGGCGTCGCGCGAGAAGTCGGTGTTGTGCGAGAGGTAGGGAAAGCGCGCCCCCAGCCAGACCACGTTGCCGCCGGAGACCTGCGGCGCGACCATCTCGCGGAAGGTGCCCGTGCCCAGGTCCAGGTCGTGGTTGCCCAGCGCCGAGGCCTGCACGCCCAGCGCGTTCATCAGCGCGATGTCGCCGCGGCCCACGCCCTCGCGCCCGAGCAGGGCCCGCATCGTGCCCTGGTTGTCTGCGGCGTTGAAGCGCGGCCCGGGGATCACGTTGTCGCCGCTGCTCACCAGCAGCGTGTGCTGGGGATGCTCGGCGCGAAAGCGCTGCACCAGGCCCGAGAAGTGGACCACGCTGCCCAGCGCGGTGGTGTCCGAGCCGTCGACGTCGGCGAAGTGCAGCAGCTGCAGCGTGAAGGCCGGCGCCGGCGCTCCGGGGGCCTGCGCAGCGGCGCCGAAGCCGCAGGCGGCCAGCGCGAGCGCTGTGGCGGCACGGGCGAAGGCTCGACGCGCTTCGTGGGTCGTCGCGGGGAGGCGGGAGGAGGGGGTTCGGTGGTTCATCGTGGTCGCTTCCTGGAGTCGGACACCGGTCTGCGGGTTCTCGCGCAAGTGCTGGGGCCGGGCCTCGGCGCGCGCGGCCGCTGCAGACGTCCACGAAACCTGGCATCGGGTGCCTGGGATGCGGGTGGTTCGCAGCGGCGGCGGGAAATCAGTGAATACCCTTACTTTGCGCGCGCCGCCGTGGATCGCCGATTATGTCGGCGGGCTGTCTGCATTCTCGGTTCTCGAGCGGCGGCGGCGCTGTTGTCCCACCTCCTCCAACCCGTACACCCGAAGTCATCCCATGAAGAAACTGATCATCGCCGCGGCCCTGGCCGCCTCTGCCTTTGCCGCGCAGGCCAAGGACATCGTCGACGTCGCCGTCGGCGCTGGCAATTTCAAGACCCTGGTCGCGGCCGTGCAGGCCGCCGGCCTGGTCGACACGCTGAAGAGCCCGGGCCCGTTCACGGTCTTTGCGCCTACCGACGC
This sequence comes from uncultured beta proteobacterium, assembly GCA_903876715.1. Classification (GTDB taxonomy): domain Bacteria; phylum Pseudomonadota; class Gammaproteobacteria; order Burkholderiales; family Burkholderiaceae_C; genus Rubrivivax. The sequence goes on along the minus strand of CAIRBF010000012.1, from coordinate 240 downwards.
TGCCTTCGCCAAGATCCCCAAGGCGACGCTCGACGCGCTGCTGGCCGACAAGGCCAAGCTGACCGCGGTGCTGACCTATCACGTCGTTCCCGGCAAGGTCATGGCCAAGGACGTCAAGGCCGGCAAGGTCAAGACGGTCCAGGGCGGCGAGCTGACCATCACCACCACGGGTGGTGTCAAGGTCGACGGCGCCAATGTGGTCACGACCGACATCGCGGCCAGCAATGGCGTGATCCACGT
>CAIRBF010000011.1 GCA_903876715.1 uncultured beta proteobacterium | reverse complement strand
CGACGACGCCCTGCTGGCCGTGCACTGGGCCGGCGGCGCCCTGCGCGAGTTCTCCGTCGAGGCGGCGCGCGGCTTGATGGTGCTGCGCCTGCCCGCCCCGGCCGAGCACCTGCTGCTCAGCCACTGCCCGCGCCTGCGCGCGGTCACCACCGAGGGCGAGCCCGCCGGTGTGGTGACGCTGCGCGAATGCTGCACGGTCGACGCCGCCCGAGCTGACGGCGGGCGCGCAGCCTCCACTGGCCAGCGGCCGGCCCCGGGCGCGCCGCGTGTGCGCGCCGCCTTGGTGGTGGACGTGCCCTGCGCCACACTGGCGCTGCTGGACTGCGGCTTCGAGAGCCTGCGCGTCTTCCACCCCACGGCCCTGCACCTGGCGCGCTGCCACCGGCTCGTGCGCGCCCGGGTGGACGGCGACACGGAGGTCCACTGCGAGGGCAGCCCGCCGTGGTCGCTGCTGGACCACATCGGCGGCATCGCGGCTGACGTCGTCGTCGACGAGGGCCTGGTCGCACGCCTGCGCGACGACGTCCTGCGGGACCGGGACGGCGCCTGGCAGCGCTTCGTGCGCGTGCTGGAGTGGCGGCTCACCCGTCATGCCTGCGTGACTGCGCTGCAGGCGCTGTGCGTCTTTCTCGACAGGCCGATCTCGCGCGACGAACTCTGGCGCGCCCGCTGCGCGCTCTACCTCGCGCAGACCCAGGCCGTGAACAGCTGCGATTTCGAGCACTGGGCGTGGATCTTCCCGAGCGACCGGCTCGAGGAGGGCTTCCGCTGCGACTTCCGCCTCTGGGCCACCTGCCGCAGCGACACCGAGGCCGCGGCCGACGCACCCGGCATGGTGCAGGGGCTGGTGCACGGCGACCCCGCCGTCGCCCGCGCGCTCCTGCCCTGGTGGACCCGCAACCCCACCCCGCAGAGCCTGCCGCTGCTGGTCCGCACCCTGCGCAGCGCGGTGCAGAGCCACCGCAAGCCCCTCGGTATCACGGGAGCAGGCGAGCCGCTGCTGCGCGCCCTGCAGCGCCTGTTCACCCCGGGCGCGGGAGGCGTCCAGTGCGCTCAGCCTGGCGCGTATGTCGGCGACCGCGCAGCTGCACTCGCGGAGGAAAGCACGCATGGAGCGTCGGGGTCGATTGCAGCCGTCGCCGCCTCGCCAGACGGTACGCCGCCCCATCCGCGCGACACCGACACCAAGCTCTACGACGCGGCCCGAGCCTTCTACACGCAGCGCGCCGAGATGGACGACCAGCTCGGGTGGCTGGCATTCGAGATGCGCCACGACCGCCCCGGCACCCGCACCCACATCGCACTGATCCTGCGCAGCCCGCAGGGCCGCCTCAGCCCACGCCACCGCACCGCCCTCACCGCGCTGATGCTCACCGGCACCCTGCCGCCGCGCGCCGCCGCGCGCCGGGCGGCCTGAGAACACGCCCATCCTGATCACCCCCCTCGAGCCAACCACCACCGCCCCCCATGAAAGCCCACCCGCAACAACTCATCCAGATCGTCTGCCACCAGGCCCGCCGCCTGTGGGCGGACCCGTCGCAGGCGCGTCTGATCGCGCCGGTCTTCGCGCACGGCGGGCCCGGCACGGGCAAGAGCGCCGCCTTCGAGCAGGCCGCGCGCGCCCTCGGCGTCGGGTTCCGCGACCTGCGGCTTTCGCAGTACGAGCCCACCGACCTGCGCGGCCTGCCCGTACCGCGCGACGGCTTCACCACCTGGCTGCCGTCGGCCGAGCTGCCCTGGCAGCCCGGCACGCGCGGCATCCTGCTGCTGGACGAGCTGACCTCCGCCGACCGCAGCGTGCAGGCCGCGGCCTACCAGCTGGTGCTGGACCGCTGCGTCGGCGACCAGCGCCTTTCCGACGGCTGGCTGGTCTGCGCCGCGGGCAATCGCAGCGAGGACCGCGCCATCAGCTACCCGCTCTCCAGCGCGCTGGCCAACCGCTTCTGCCACGTGGAGATCGAGCCCGACCTGCTGCAGTGGGTGGCCTGGGCGCGCGCCCGCGGGCTCGCGCCCGAGGTGCTGGGCTTCCTGCGCTACCGGCCCGAGCGCTTCTTCAGCATGGAAGGCCCGCTCGAGCGCGGCTGGCCCTCCCCCCGGAGCTGGGAGCGCGTGGCCCACGCACTGGCCACCCGCGATGGGCTGGACGACGAGGCGCTGGAGATCGTCATCGAAGGCCTGATCGGCCAGGGCGCGGCGGTGGAGTTCGCCGCATTCCGCCGCCACCTGCGTGACCTGCCCGACGCCGTGGACCTGCTGCTTGGCCGCGCACCGCTGCGCGTGCCCCCGCGCGCCGACCAGCGCTACGCACTGTGCGCCTCGCTGGCCTGGCACCTGTGGCGCGCGCCCGGCCCGCTGGCGCTGCGGCTGGAGAACTTCCTGCGCATGGGCTTGAAACTCGGCTCCGACTTCGCCACCCTGGCCATGCTGGACGCCACGCGCGACGTGCCCGGCGACGACGACGGCCAGCTCACCACCGCCCTCTTCTCGCACCCGCTGTACGAGGAATGGGCTACCCGCCACGGCACGGCCTGGGACGGCGGCGAACCTGCAGCACCGCCCGCGCCCGCAGCCACGCAGCAACCCGAGGAAGCCACCGCATGACTCAGGCCACCCACCCAGTGATGCCAGCCGCGACCACGCGCACCGCCGCCATGGTCTCAGCTCTACCGTCGGCCTCGCGGCATGGCGATCCGCCAAGCCCGCCATCCCACCGGTCACGGGGCACGTCATCCGCCTTGCCAGCCGCAGGGCCCTCCATCGCCTGCGCCCACCGCACCCAGTCCACCCCTCGCGCGCCCACCGCCGACGAGACCGCCCGCAAGCACCGCCTGAAGCAGCGCCTGCAGGCCGACCTGGCGCGACTGCTGCTGTGGCACCCCTTCACCGCCAGCCTGGCGCTGCACCTGGAGATCGTGCCCGTGCGCGATTCGCGCGTGGGCACGGCCGCCACCGACGGCCGGTACATCTATTTCGACGTCGCCTTCGCCGAGACGCTGGGCGACGACGGGCGCGCTTTCGTGCTGGCGCACGAGGTCTGGCACTGCGTGCTCGACCACGGCCACCGCCGCGCCGGACGCGCCGTCGGGCCCTGGGCCCTGGCCATCGACAGCGAGGTCAACGCCGTGCTGGTGCGCGACGGCCTGCCGCTTCCCGAGGGCGCGGTGTTCTTCCGCGACATGGACGGCGCCAGCGCCGAGCAGATCTACGCCTGGCTGGTGGACCAGGCCCCGGCCGCGCCGCCACCCGGGCTGCGCAGCTTCGACGTGCACGAGCCCACCCTCGCCGCCCCCGGCACGGGCGACTGGGTCGAAGACCCCGACTTCCGCCCCGGCGGCCCGCCCGGCCAGACGCTGCGCCGCGCCTGGAAGGAGCGCGCCGCCGCCGCCGAGCGCACTGCGCGCGAGCGCGGCGTCATGCCCGCAGGCCTGGCGCAGGTGCTGCAGCAGGTGCTGGCCGCGCCAGCCGTCCCCTGGCAGCAGGTGCTGCGCGACTTCGTCCGCCGCAGCGGCAGCGGCGGCACGTGGTCCTACGCGCGGGTGGCACGGCGCCACCTCTGGCGCGGGGCCTGGCTGCCCGGGCGCCACGGGCAGGCGCTGGAGTTGATGGTGGCCCTCGACACCAGCGGCAGCACTGCCCAGGCCCAGGCCAGCTTCGTCGACGAGATCGCCGCCATTGCGCGCGAGCACGCGCGGGTGGACCTGTCCGTCGTCGAGTGCGACGCCGCCGTCCACCGCGTCACCCACCTCACCGAAGGCGACGTCGAGGCCTGGCGCCAGACCGTGCGCCGCGACGGCCTGCGCGGTGGCGGCGGCACCGACTTCCGCCCCGTTTTCGAACTCCTCGCCCGCCCGCAACACCCCGCCCAGGCCCTGGTCTTCTTCACCGACGGCATGGGAATCGCTCCCGAGCACCCCCCGCAGCTGCCCGTGCTGTGGGTGCTGGCCGGCCGCGCCGACGAGCCGCCGGTGACGTGGGGGGCGACGGTGTGGATGGCACCTGACGTTTCTGCGTGAAGGCGGTCTTCATCAGCAGAAGCCAGCCACGAGAAGTGCCCGCCCTCGATACCCGCAAACCCCAGACCGCCACCGCACACCCAGGCGCACAAGCCCGCCTACCCGCCACCAAGAGCCCAGCCCGATGCCGTCACCATTGAACCGGACCGCACCTCACGCCGGTGCACAATCAGCCAGCGACTTCCCCGCGACAGGCGCAAGCGGTGCGCACGACACCGCAACGGCAGCCACGGCCCCGGCAGAAGCTGCGGCCCCGGGCACGCCTGCGCAGCGGGGGGCTTGCAGGGGGCAGCACGTGCACATCACCTTCGGCCTGGATCTCGATGCCTGCCAGGGGCCTTCACCCGAGGATAACCTCGCCCGCCCGGTGGTGGGGCGGCTGGGCATGCTCTCGCTGCTCGAGACCTGGCTGGGTCTGGCCGCGCCTGAGGTGGGCCACGCCCGCCGCGTGGCCGTCTACCTGGGTGCGCTGCGGCAGGCGGACGGCCCGCAGCGCTTCTACCACCGCTCCCTCGCGGCCGACGATGTCGGCACCGCCGCCCATCTGCTGGACTGGCGCGACACCTGGGCCCTGGCCGGCTGGGCCGGGCACGCCGGTGAGGACGCGCCCCAGCGCCTGCGTGGATTGGCCGGACGCCTTAGAGCCGCGGGCAGGCTCGAAGGTCTCGCACTGGATCTGGTACGAGCTACCGCAGCGCCACCGAGGGCGAGTCCGGGCTGGCCGACAGAGAGCTCACGCCGGAGCAAGATGGCCGAAAGCGATGCTCCAGCAGACGGATCCGGTCCTAGAGCGGTCGAAGCAGCAATGAAAGGTGTACGGTCCAGAGGTTGTCGCGCGAGGCGCGGACTGGATATCACTTTTCCAGATTTTTGTACGTGTTGAAATCAACAGGATGTCACTGATCATGAACACAGAAACTGGCACAACCGCACTGACCGTAAACACAGAAGATGGTACGAACCATCAAGACAACAACGAAGCCAGTTTAAAACGCGAAGCCCCAGCGCATGAATCAGGCTTCATCAAGTTTTATGGGCTGTATTGGCGAAAAGATCAAATCGATTGGAGTAAACGCCAGCTTCTTGGTCAACCCAGGGGTTGGATGAACCAAGGAAAGCTCGCCGCGAACTTTGACCGGCGAAATTTACAGATGAACTTCTGGAATCAGAAGGGAGTTTACGTCTTATATGACCAAGGCTTACATCCCGTGTATGCAGGCCAAGCAGGACTGACCCGCAAAGATTCTAAGTTTGGACAAGCGATTGGCGACCGCCTCAACATGCATCGACAAGGAGTTTATCGGAATGGATGGAGTCTATTTTCATGGTTTGGTTTCATGGAGGTCGATAAATTCGATCTACGGAAAGAGAACAATGAAAAGCTTAGACTATCACCTGAGTGGAATTTTTCTCAACAGCAAAGCGATCTCAATTTGCTTCTGGCATCGTTCGAAGCAATCCTCATCGAAGGCTTTGCGCCACGATTCAATGCACGCGGTGGAGATCTGAAGAGGGCGGTTCTAGTAAATCAATTTGAATCTCTTGAAAATTCTTTTCCGCATTCAATTTCAAATAGAGCCTAAGACGAGCTGGCCCGCCACATCCAGCAGCCGCTCATCCGTGGGATGGGCGATGGCCGCTTGGCGCGGACCGAAAACTGAGCCGCTTTTGAGGGTTATGCCGACCGAAAACTGAGCCAGGTGAGCAATCTACCTAGCGTCCATTAGGAAAGTTCGTACAAGGCCGAGTCGATCACGTCTAGAGGGTGCTTTACTACCACCGTAAGGTCGAGGTCGGCGCTGCCGTTCCTGATGAAGTCCACCGGATAACCTATTTCGTCTTCATATCCAACGGGTGTCATGAAGATGCGCTTGCCTGGGTGGCGATCGTGCGTAATCTGGTCGATACGACCCAAGGCCTCGGGTAGCGTCAAGGGAGCAAGTGTCGGGTCACGTTCGGACGTCAGGTCTTCCCAGCAATACACCAAGTGATCGGGCGTTCTTCGAGCTGTCGCGCACAGACGTCTCCCGGTGAACACGATGCATTCTTCGTCGGCAAGTTCTTCTATCTGACCAAACCGGATCGTAAGTTGCCGACGAGGGTTATGGTCACATCGAATGGTACGTTCGACAGACTCAACACTTCGAACCCGCGAGAATGCCTTGACACGGGACAGCGGTGGCGAGCAAGGACAATCTTCACTTCCCTCCACCTCGACTCCAAGCCTTGAGTTGTAGTATCCAAAGTCCTGGACTGTGTGCGAGTACGGGTCGAACCTCTCGAGCGCGTCCGAGTTCCCTGCGGAACAGGTCCAATAGCCCCGTACCCAGATGTCTGGATAGATCGAAAGGGCACGCATGGCGCGGACCAGCAGGCTGCTTGGCCGTTCCAGCACACCTGTCTGAATGGTCACGATCCAACGGGGTACTGTTCTGAGCTCTTGATGGAGCACTTGAAGTGTGGCCAGACCCTCGGTTCTCAGAAGATACCACTCGACTATTCGGGATCTTCCGGCCACCGTTCGCCGAAACAAAAAGCGGGACAGGGCAGGCTCTCGCGAAACCCCCGGTGTGAAGTGGATCCCGAACGCCTCCCAGTAGGACCGAAGTTCGTGCTGCGTCATGTAGGTCGGCGTGGGGGCCGGTCGATCCCGAGGGTCAAAGCTCAGCTTCACGTGCTCCACACCAAGCACTTCGAGCATCGTGCAACCATAGTTGCGATTAAGGAAAGCGCACTTGGACTTGAAGATCTCGAGTGCGCTCTCAGTCGTGAGATTGCTCGACAGGGTCGGCGCGATGATGCGACTAGTCCGGTGGGATGTTCTCAAAATAATCTGGATGTCAGTCCCGGCACCGGGGTAGTAGACGCAGTCCCGGAATTCAGATGAGGTGAACATCACACTTCTCCCTTGATTTGTACGGCGGTCTACGCACATGGTAGCAGTTGAGCGAGTAGTCTACGGCGACAAAGTGCGACTGCAACTCGCTTGCAGATGGACGAACCTTGCGCGCTTCACGGTTAAGCACCTGATGCGACAACGTGGATTGGAGAACAGGCGTCGCGGCAAGGAGATGCACACCACCGGCCCCGATCGGAATGCAGTGTGTCCTCGCAAGCGGATTAACTGAATATGTGCCCGGGTATCGTGTGGCATAGTCATGAAATCACCATCAGACGGCAGCACGGAAAGTAACCAATGCGATGGTTGCCACAGATGGCATTGCCGACGAAGCCGTCCACGCCGGCCATGACTAGCGTCATCGTCAACAGGTCAGGCAAGCGGCCGGTGCGCAGCAGGAAGCGCGCACCACCGAGTTGAACAGCCAAGCGCCATGTGGGGTCTGAAACGGACCGATGCCGGGGTAGAAGTCTTGCGCGCGCTGAGGGCTCGGGTACTTCTCCAACCCTTCTTCCTGGAAGTACGAAACGCCTGCCCCTGTGTCGCAAGACATCGCGTGAACGTCGCCGTCCACCTGCACCTGCACCACAAGCACGCCCATCTCATCGGACGGCGTGACCAATTCACACTCAAGCGGCACAGCCTCGCTGGTGAAGTGGACCAGACCGCCGCCCACGTCCAGCACGCTGTCGAAGCAGTTGAGCACATCGGTGCCCAACAGCCCCGCCACGGGCGTGCCGATCATCTGCGACAGGGCGGCAGCATCCAGCCCCATAAAACTGCATTGCCGCTGCACCGCCTGCCCGGCCAGCGAAGGCAGCAGGCCACTGCCGAAACTGCCGGGCGACCCGGTGTCGAGAATCCAATGGTCGTTGGCAAGTTCGAAGAGCAGGTGGCCATATCGGTGGTGCAAGGGGAGGGTTTGCATTTGAAGCAGTCCGGAGCATCAGTCTTCGAACAACACTTCGGGAAGTCTGTAGTAGTTGATTCGCTCCTCATTCAAACGATCCGGCAGCGATTGATTACCCATTGCCGAAAGATGCTTGCTGATCGCAGTTCTGGATAATTGATCACCAGAAATCATGCCTCTGGAAATAGCCAGCATCCGCATCTTCAGATACATCGGCAATATCCAAAAAAACGGATTATCCTGACGAAGGCTGGAAGTGAGCTTCTTGAATCTTTCGTCATCGCCTTTGATCAAGGCATCCCTGAATGGCCTCAAAGCCCTTTCGGGCTCGAAAAATGAATCTGGCCCGAATGGCATGATCTTGTCGTCAGGGAAAACATTTGACCCACGCCTGTCGTACTGGCACATCAGCAGCGATTTTTGTTCGAAGGCTTCGCTCATGCTGAGCATGCCCATTTCAAAATCGCTTGCCTGTGCACCAATACGCGAATCTACAGTAAGGTCTGCAAAAACAAGATCCGCCCGCTGGGCCTTGACCCGCAGACGCGGGATACTTGAGTGTTTTTCACGTCTGCGCTCCGCCATCGTTGCAACGATGGTGATTTCCAAGGCATGCTTTCCCGGATATGCCAGTGCGTCGCGTGCCAGAGTTTGCGCCAAGCCTGTAGCAATATCCATCACAGGTCTGGGTTGCGCCGCCATGAAACTGTGATTCGCTGCAAGTGGATGCCTTATTTCATCTTCAGACCAATCGGCACTGACGAGAATATAGATTCCTCTGGATACCTTCTCCTGCGAGAACGCGAAATCCATACCTAACCGGTCCGCGGAGCCGAATAACCACTTCTGTCTTCGAATATGAAGAATCTCATCGCTTTTCGGCGTGGGGTACCTGATGTAGTTGACGGCATTCGCCATCGTCTGCACGCGGATTTCCTTGGATTCAGACGAATACAAATCCAGCACATCGGAGGGTAATTCAAGCTCAGTCTCGGCCATGGATTTGGCCTCGTCGCTGATTTCCGGCTCGTAGCCAACCAACAGCGCACCCAGGCGGCTCACCTGCTGCGTGGCTTCGTCGGTGGGCACCATGCGGCCCGCCAACACCTCGAGTTCGAAGTGCTGCTTCAGCACAGCCCGCATGGCGTTCTGTTGCGCTTGCACTTCTTTGGCGGTGAAGGACACCCCCAAGTCGCCGAGCAGGCTGTCGTCAACGGGGG
>CAIRBF010000010.1 GCA_903876715.1 uncultured beta proteobacterium | reverse complement strand
GGGGACTCTCGATCGACATCCGGCCGCTGTCGTCGACCTCGGCCACGGCCAGCAGCAGGTAGACCTGGGCCTGGAGCCGCTCCTGACGGGCGTTGCGCGCACCGTCGCGCAGGGCTTGTTCGAGGGCGATCCCGACGACCACGATGAAGACGGCGAGGACGAGTCCCGCTGCCAGGGCCATGCGTGCGGTCAGCGAGCGTCGCGGCATGAGTGTTGCCCGGTGATAGTGGCCGACGGCCTGGCGCAGGGGAGCGCACGGGGGCGCGCTGCCCTGCCTGCAGTGACCTCAAGCGGCGGTGCCATCACCCAGCATGAAGCGGTAGCCGCGACCGCGCAGGGTCTGCAGCGGCTGCAGCGCGCCGTCGGGATCGAGCTTGCGGCGCAGGCGGCCCATCAGCACCTCGATGACATTGCTGTCGCGCTCCTCGTCACGCGGGTAGAGGTGGGCAGCGAGCTCGTCCTTGCTGAGCACGCGGTCGCGGTGCCGCACCAGGTGCTCGAGCAGGCGGTACTCGAAGGAGGTCAGCTCGACGGTGTCGCCATGCATGGCGACCCGCTGCGTGGCAGGGTCCAGTTGCAGTGGGCCGAACTCGAAGACCTCGCGCACAGCACCGGCCGCGCGCCGCAGCAAGGCCTTCAGGCGAGCCAGCAGTTCTTCGGGCTGGAAAGGTTTGGTCAGGTAGTCGTCCGCACCCGCCTCCAGACCCTGGACCTTGTCCTGCCAGCGCCCGCGCGCCGTCAGCACCAGCAGGGGCAGGCGGCTGCCCTGCCGTCGCAGCCGTGCGATCACCTCCAACCCGGGCATGCCGGGCAGTCCCAGGTCGACGATGGCAGCGTCGAAGGGGTACTCGGTGGCGAGGTACAGCGCCTCGTCTCCATCCCCGCAGCTGTCCACCGCATAGCCCTGACCCTGAAGCTCTTCATGCAACTGCTGCCGCAGAACGGCTTCGTCCTCGACGACCAGGATGCGCATCGGTGATGGTCGCGGGTCAGAGCCTTTGGGGTGCGGGCGCTGTTGGGCGTACGTCGGTGCCCGCGTCAACGCATGGCGCCGGTGCGTGGGTCGACCAGGACGACGCGCACCTCGCCGCGCGGTGTCAACACCTTGATCCGATAGACGCCGCCCGCGTCGCGCGCGTCGAGCACGCGCCCGCCTGTGGCCTGCTGCACCCGGTCCACGGCTTGCTCAAGGGTCAGTCGCGCGGCCTGGCTCAGCAGCACCGCGGGCGACGGCAGCGGCGCTGAATTCTGGGCGGCGGCGTTCACTGTCGCGGCGGCCCACAGGACTGCCGCCATCCAGAGCCGGTTACCTGCGATCGCTGGGCTTTGCAGAGGCCTCATGGTGTGCTGCGGTCGGTGCCTGCGCGGAGTGTCCCATGCGCGCCGTTTGACGGCGCGCGTGGGGACCTCAGCGCCAGCCATCTCCGTCCAGCCCCCGCCCCGGGACACGTCCGCGGCGCTCGCGCTCGTGGTCGGGCGTCACCGACACCTGCACCGCCAGCGTGTGGCCCGGATCATAGGGAAGAACGGTGGTGTGGGTACGGCCGGCATACTCGTACGTGACCCGGTAGCCGCTCAACCGGCTTTCCCACTGATCGACGTCGCGGCAGCGCTGCACCTCCCGGTGATGGATCTCCTCGCGCGCTGGTCCACGGTCGGACAAAGCGTCCCCTGTGATCGCGCCGGCTATCGCACCCACGGCTGCCGAGGCGACGCGGCCTTCGCCGCGTCCGAGCTGTGAACCGACCAGCCCGCCGACGATGCCGCCGACCAGGGGCCCGGCCAGATTACGCTCGCCGCGTTCGACGCGGCGCTCGGGCACGAGTTCGGTGCGGCATTCCCGTCGCGGGACGTTCACCCGTTCGTATTGCGGCTGCACCTCGCGCACGGTGGCGCGGTCGTCGAAGCCGATTCCCGAGCCGCCCGCCCAGCCCCCCGCGCCGGCCATCGCCAGCCCAGCGCTGCCCATCAGCGCGAGGGAAGCCACCGTCCTCGCCATGATCTTGTTCTTCGACCCGTTCATCGTCTTGCCCCTTTCCTTGCGACACCAGGCCCTCCTGGCTTGTGCACAGCTTAGGGCGGCGACGCTGAACGGCCGCTGAACCGGATCGTCGTCAGGAGGTGCGGGCCGCCCCATGGCCGATGTCATACTCGGCTGCGAGCAGCTGCCAGGCTTGCTCGGCTGTTTCGACGAAATGGAACAGCTGCCGGTCGCCGGGCGCGATCATGCCGGTCTCGACGAGATGCTCGAAGTCGATCAGGCGTTCCCAGAAGGCCTGCCCGAACAGCAGGATCGGCCTGCGCCGGATCTTGCCCGTCTGCTGCAGCGTCATGACCTCGAACAACTCGTCGAGCGTGCCGAATCCCCCGGGAAAGCACACCAGCGCGACGCTGCGGATCAGGAAGTGCATCTTGCGCATCGCGAAGTAGTGGAACTGGAAGCACAGCTGCGGTGTGATGTAGGGGTTGGGCGCCTGCTCGTGCGGCAGCACGATGTTCAGCCCGATGCTTCTGCCGCCGACCTCGTGCGCGCCGCGGTTGCCGGCCTCCATGATCCCGGGTCCGCCGCCAGTGCAGACATAGATGGGGGTCTCGAGCTCGCGCGTGCGCTCGGTCACGATCGCCGCGAAGCGGCGCGCTTCGTCGTAGTAGCGGCTCATCGCCAGCGCGGTGCGTGCTTTCGCGATCGCCACGACGTCGCCCTCGGCTTGCGCCTGCGCCAGACGGCGGTCGGCTTCTTCGGGCGGCACGATGCGGGCGCTGCCGAAGATCACCACCGTCGATTGCACGCCGTGCTCCTGCTGCACGAGCTCGGGCTTGAGCAGCTCGAGCTGCATGCGCACCGGGCGCAGCTCCTCGCGCAGCAGGAAGTCGGTGTCGGTGAAGGCCAGTCGGTAGGCGCTGTCGGGCTCGGCGTAGCGGGCACCGGCGGCGGCGGCGCGTGCCTCCTGCTCGGCGCTTGGGAAGTTGCGTGCGGTGAGGTCGGTGGTGTCGGGAGCGTTCATGGACGCGAGCGTAGCGTCTGCCCGACCCTGGCGGGCTCGAAGGGCCGGAAAACGGCCTGCCGCCGCCGAGCTCGCGGCCAGCGCCTCGCGCCGGCGCGGGTTTGCCCCATTGAGTCCGCGGCTGCGGCGAAACTAGGATTCCCGGTTTATCTTTCCTGCCGATGCTGCGTCACGTTCCCCCCCTGCTGACCCCGGATGCCTTGCATGCGCTGGCGAGCATGGGGCATGGCGACGAACTGGCCATCGTCGACGCGTTCTTCCCCGCCGCGCGCCTGGCGCGCGAGGGCGGTGCCCGCCTTGTGTACCTGCCCGGCGCCGACATGCCGGGTGTCCTGCAGGCAGTGTTGGAGCTGTTGCCACTGGACGACTTCGGCCCCGAATCCGCCTGGACGATGGCGGTGGTCGGCGACCCGTCGGTGGTGCCGCCGGCGGTTGCCGAGGCCCAGGCGGCGCTGCGCGAGGCCGGGCAGGAGCCCGCAGCCGCGCTTGAGCGGTTTGACTTCTACGACCGAACTCGCCAGGCCTTCGCGATCTTCGTCAGCGGGGAAGCCCGCACCTATGGCAATGTATTGCTGCGCAAGGGGGTGTTGAGAGCCGCCGGCGCAGCGTCACTTTCCGGAACCACTGGATGACCACGAACACCCCCGCTGCGACGAACGCGCAGGTCGGCTTGCCCGGCCTGTTTCCTGCCTTGATGACCCCGTTGGACGCCGCAGGCCGCATCGATCGTGAAGTCTTCGTCGCCCACGCGCGGTCGCTGCTGGCGCGCGGCTGTGCCGGCCTCACGCCCTTCGGCAGCACGGGCGAAGGGCCCTCGTTCTCGGTGGCCGAGCGCTGTGCTGCCCTCGAAGCCTTGGTGGAGGGCGGCGTCCCCGCCTCGAGCCTGCTCGCCAGCACGGCCTGCGCGGCGCTGACCGACGCGATCGCCATCACCCGCCATGCGCAGGACCTCGGTGCCTGGGGCGTGATGCTGATGCCGCCCTTCTATTTCAAGGGCGTGCCCGAGGCCGGTGTGCTCGAATTCTTCGACCAGGTGCTGCAGGCCTGCGCCGACCGGCCGCTGCGCGTGGTGCTCTACCACATCCCACAGGTCACGGCAGTGCCGGTGCCGCACGGGGTGGTAGCGGAGATGCTGCAGCGCCATGGGTCACGCATCGTGGCCATCAAGGACAGTGCTGGCAACCTGGAGCACTCGGTCGGTCTGGCGCAGGCCTTCATGCCGCCCGTGGGCGTGCACGTGGGTCATGAACCGCACCTTCCGGAGATGGCGCGTCGTGGCAGTCGCGGCGCGGTCAGTGGTCTGGCGAACTTCATGCCGCGCACGGTTCGGCGCCTGGCTTGCGAGCCCGAAGCCCCGACGCTGGCGTCGGACCTGGCGCGCGTCGAGGCCGTGCTGGCGGTTCTCAGCCGCTACCCGCTGTTCCCTTCTCTGAAGGCCGTGATGGCCCTGCAGTCGGGTCATTCCGGTTGGCTGCGCTTGCGTCCCCCCATGCTGGCCATGGATGAGGCGACCTGCGCGCGCCTGCGCGTCGATCTCGCGCCGCTTGGCCTGGATCCGGCGGTGGACTGAGCCGGTCGCGGTCGGCTGTCCGTAGGGCAGAGTGCCCCGGCGGACGTGCCGCGAGCAGTGCTTCGGTTCAGGCGGCGAACGCGGTCTGCCCGGGTGGTCGGGCACGCAGGCGCAGGTCGGCGCCGACGGGCGTGATGTCGACGAATTCGAGCTCCAGGGCATCAGCCAGCCGGTCCAGCGGGCCGAAGGCGGCCATTCCACGCCCGGCGCCGAGCAGCTTGGGTGCGAGGTAGACGAGCACTTCGTCCACGAGTCCTGCGCGCAGCAGTGAGCCGTTGAGTTGATGGCCAGCCTCGACGTGCAGTTCGTTGACGCCGCGCTGCGCCAGATCGGTCAGCACCGCCGCCAGGTCGGTTTTGCCGCGCTCGTCCGCCGGGGTGGGCACCACGGTGACGTGAGGCAGCCCGGCTGTCAGGGCCTGCGTTCGTGCATCCGCCGCGGACGCGTTGGCGTAGACCACGACCTCGCCCGGTGGCTGCAGGATGCGCGCATGCGGACTGATTTCCAGCCGGGAATCGATCACGACGCGCAGCGGCTGGCGTGGGGTGGGCACGAGGCGTACGTCCAGGCGCGGGTCGTCATCGCGCACCGTGCCGATGCCTGTGAGCACCGCGCTGGCGCGTCGGCGCCAGGCGTGCCCATCCGTGCGCGCGGACTCGCCGGTGATCCACTGGCTCTGGCCGTTGACCAGTGCGGTCTGGCCGTCCAGGGAGGCGGCGATCTTCATCCGCACCCAGGGCCGGTGGCGCAGCACGCGCGACAGGAAGCCAATGTTGAGCTCACGCGCGCCCTCGGCCCAGGCCAGGCCCTGTGGGTCTTGCGGATGCGCACGCGCAAACGCCTCGCCGAAAGCGCCGTCAAGGGCGCCGGCCACCTGGACCTCGATGCCGGCCTCGCGTAGTCGTTGGATGCCGCGGCCGTCGACCTGCTTGAACGGATCCCTCAGCGCGATGACGACGCGCCCGACGCCGGCGCGCACCAGCGCGTCGCAGCACGGTGGCGTGCGGCCGTGGTGCGCGCAGGGTTCCAGCGTCACCCACGCGGTGGCGCCGCGCACGTCGCGGCCGGCAGACTCGGCGGCGCGCAGCGCCATGATCTCGGCGTGCGGCCCGCCTGCCTGTTGGGTGTGGCCTTCACCCAGCACCGTGTGCCCGTCGGGGGCCACGAGGACGCAGCCCACGCGAGGGTTCGGTTCGGTCAGGGCCACGCCCAGGCGGGCGAGGTCGAGGGTTCGGGCGCAGAGTTCGGCGGGATGCATGGCAGGAGGGGGGGCGGCGGCCGCTCAAGGCTGCAGCAGACTCGTGTTGTAGTAGATGACGATACCGCTCTGCGAGCCGACGTTCAGCGTGTCGTCGGGGCAACTGCGGGTGTTGCGGATGATCAGGTAGTTCTGCCCGCTCAGCGGCCCCTGTACATCGCTGTAGGAGGCAGGGTGCTCGGCGTTGCTGTCGTCGCGGCCGTTGCCGTTGCTGTCGTGGTAGCGGCATACCCGGTAGCGCGCAGCCGCTCCGCTCAGCCAGCCCGTGGGTCCCGTCAGGCGGGCGGTGCCGCTCCAGCGCGCATTGCCGCTGCCGGTGGCGTAGATGGCGCAGAAGTAGCCGGCCGTGAACTCGGTACCCAGCGTCGCGGCGGTTGCTGCATCGGTGTAGCACTCGTGAAGCAGGGAGGCGCTCCCGCTGCCGCTGACCTGCAGCGTGAGCCCGAGGAAGGGCTTGACGTTGGCGGTGGTCGGGCAACTGCCCGTTCCTGATGAGGTCGATGAACCGGTCACGAAGCCCAGTGTGGTGTAGTTTGTGATGCCCGTATGGCGGATGCCGTTGACGTCGACGAGTGCTCCAGCTTCGACCTGGATGGAATACTCTGCACCGGCCACCAGGTCGGCGGCCGGATCCACGGTCAGCGTGACGGTGCCCAGTCCGGTCAGCGTGCCGCCGCTGCCGCCCGCGCCGCCGACGACGTTGAAGCTCTCCACCGCGTTCCAGGTGTTGCCGTTGCCGCGCTTGAACAGCGTCAGGACGCCGGACCGGCCGTACACCGCGCGGTCGAAGGTCAGCGTGATCGGGGCTCCCAGAGAGGCCGCCTCCCCCCCGGAGGCCGGCACGCTGGAACTCAGGGTCGGGCCCGTACCCGTGCTGAAGGTCAGCGTCCCCCCGCCGAAGCTGTCGTAGCTCGAGGGGTTCTTCTTCAGGCGGACGGTCGCTGCAGGAATCACCAGTTCGTAGACCGTGGCCGGCGCAAGTGCTGCGCCCGGGTCGATGACGATCGAGGTGCCGCTGCGACTGATGTTGCCGCCTGCCGACCCCGTGGCGCTGGCGCCGGGCATGGACGCGGATGCTCCGGCGGCCGAGAAGCTCTCGATGCTCGCGCCGCCGCGCACACGCAGCACGATCGGGGATGTCGAGAAGAATTCGACCGAGTTCACGGTGTTCAAGGTGGACGAGGTGAATCCGACCGTGAGGTTCTGGCCTGGGGCGACATTCGCCGCCCCGTCGATCGGGTTGCCGCTGGAGGCGATCGTCACCGCGGCGGCGCGGACCTCGCCCGCCAGCCGCGGCATCAGCGCGAACGGATCCTGGCTCAGGCTCGCAACGCCCAGCGTCGGGGTCGTGCTGCCGAGCAGCCCGGCCGACTGCAGGTCTCGGTAGTACTCGCAGGCCGTGGAGCCCGGGCTGATGGCGCTGATGTTGTTGCGCAGGTCGAAGCTGATGAAGCCGCTGAGCAGGCTGCCCTGGAGCGTGGTGCAGCCACCGCCCGTCTTGGCGCTCGCGTAGGCCGCCGCCGAAGGCACGCCGCTGCATTTTTCGATCAGCGTGGCCTGCGCGTTGTCGATGACGAAGTAGATGTCCTGGCTTCCGTCGGCGGGCAAGCCCGGAGGGCGGAAGCCGCTTTTGCCGTTTCCCAGGTCAACCGCACTGGCGGGAATCTGCAGATCTCGGTCGAAGGGCAGCCTTGCCGGACTGGTGGCTGGTTGCACCGAGAGCTGCCCCACGAGGGACGCATCGGCGCGGGCGATGACCGTGCGCAGTGTCAGCGATTGCGCCTGTCCCCTGCGGTCAGTCCAGCCGACCGTCACGCTCACGAGGCGGGCTCGCAGAGCGGCTGCCTCGTCGACAACGCGGGTCAGCAAGTAGACGGTGTTGGTGTCCAGCGCCTGGACCTCAGTTGGCCCGGCGGCGACGACGGTGCTGTCGAAGTCGGCGGTCGTTGTGTAGCCGCGCAAGCTCTCCAGGTCTTGCTGGGCGATGCGCACGGCCTCGGCGCGCTGGCGCGTGATGTCGGCTTCCAGGCGCAACCCCGCCTGGGCGCGGATCAAGGCCAGCATGCCGATGGCCATGATGGCGAATGCCACCAGCGCCTCGACGAGCGTGATGCCGCGACTGCGCCGGTAACGGCCTGTACGGACCATGGCGATCAGTAGTCCCGCCAGCTGCCCGGCAGGCGGGCGAAGGTACCGGCGCCGCCGCTCGTGAGTCTTCCCAGCACCAGCGGGTCGAAGTAGAAGTCGGCCGATCCGTTGGCGGTGAAGCTGCTTTCCGACATGACGGCGCCGCGCAGCAGGGCTGAGCCGCCACCGGTGTTGTCCCACTCGGACGCGTAGACCATGCCGAAGATGGTGGCCGTGCCGCGCATGAGCATCCTGCCGTTGACGACGATCACCACCGGCCGGTCCGCACTGCCGATGGAGGCGTTGCCCTGGATCTC
The DNA here is from genome assembly GCA_903876715.1 of uncultured beta proteobacterium. Lineage (GTDB taxonomy): Bacteria > Pseudomonadota > Gammaproteobacteria > Burkholderiales > Burkholderiaceae_C > Rubrivivax. The sequence continues at coordinate 30,970 of CAIRBF010000010.1, read as the reverse complement.
CAGGTCGCCTTCGACCCAGATGCCCTGGGCGCCAGAGGCTACGCTGGCCTGCAGCGTGTCGACACAGTTCGTGCCGCAGGTGATCACAGTGGACAGCTGTCGCCAGGACTGCTTGGACATGCCGAAGAAACTGGTGAAGAGCGCATCGGCACCTAGCGCCGACAGCGTGCCATCGTTGGCCACGATGGACCGCGCAGCCGGCGTGCCAGGCATCGAGGTGACGCGTGCCTTGCTCGCATCGACGTCGCCTCCGGCGCGGATGGTGATGCCCTGTGAGGCCGCGTCGGTGTTGAAGATGCCCACGGCGGCGCCGCTGCCCTGCCACGTCACGTTGCCCGCGAGGGTCACCGGCGCAGCGGGTGCGGTGCCGAGCAGCGGCAGCAGCGCGTACAGGGACGTGACCCGCGCGCGCGCGTCGGCGCGGCCCGTGCCACCTGGCAGGCAGCTTGGATCCTTGGCGGCCACCCCGGTGGAGGTGCACCCGTTGACCGTCACGCGCAGGACGCCCGGTCGGGCGGGCGATGGCGCCTCGAAGGTCACCAGGAAGTTCTCGCCGATGTCGCTGGCGCCGAACGTCGGGAAGCCGCTGCCCGGACAACTGCACCGCAGGCCCGAGCCCGTGAACACGCAGGCGGCCCTGAGGTAGTTGCCGGGGTTCGCGCTGTCCGCGCGCAGGGCGATCAGGCCTGTCGTGCTGTCGAAAGTGAGAAAGCGATCGCGGAAAGTCTGGGCCGCGCTCGCGTTCTCGAGACAGTCGTTGCCCACCAGGGTGTTGCTGTTGAGCATCGAGCCAGCCCACTCGAGGCCCGCCTCCGCGACCTCGAAGGCCTGGGTCGAACGGGCCTGGTTGGCCGCGGTGCGCTGCTCGAACACCAGACCGCGGTTGGCGTACAGGCCCATGATGCCCAGCCCGAGCAGGAGCATCAGCACCACCGGCACGGTGGCCATGCCGCGGGCGGGCAGGGAACGTATGCCGCAGACGGACGGGCGTCGACGGTCGTTCAGGCTGCTGACGGACATCGAGATCACGGGAGTCTTCATGGGCAAGTCCCGCTGAGCGCGTCGTTACGCAGCCTGACCGTGGCCTGCAGCGTGCGTTGCACGGCAGGGTCGAAGCTTGCGCGGGCGGTCAGGCTCACTTCGTAGCGACGTACCTGAAGGGTGGGGCAGGCCGGAAGGGAGCCGCTTGCGCAGCTCCCCGGGCATGACAGGGCCACGGGATCGGCGTTTCTCGGCTCGACGCTGAAATCCCTGACATCGGTGATAGCCGGGTCGGTGAGGTCCTGGTAGTTCGTCGCCCCTGCCAGCCGGACCTGAAGGCGCCCCTTGCCCTGTGCGTCCGGCTCGAGGCGGAACTCGAAGGTCTCATCGGCTCCAGCCAGGTCGTCCGCGTCCTGGGCGATCCGCAGACTGACCGCGGATGCTGCACCAGCCACCGGGGTCACCTCGGCGTATCCCGTTGTGGCATAGCTTGTGGCCGAGCCGTCGGCACCCCGGGCACCGGCCTGTGCGTTGCCCCAGTAGCCGGCGCGGCGAAGGTGACGCGTGACCATGTCCATGGTCGCGCGCATGTCCTGGTTCAGCCGCGCCTCGAGCAGCACCCGGCGGTTCGATTCCGTGAGATGCACGGTGGACAGCAGTGCCGCCGCCACGATGAACATGCCCACAGCCAGACCGACCATCAGTTCGACGACGGACAGACCCCGGGGGGCGCCTGAGGCTCGGGCGCGATACCGGTCTCTGCGGGGCTTGACGATCGTCCGGTTCACGGAGGGCAGACCGCTATGCCTGGCAACGGTTCGCCCGCGCTGACGCAGGCGGAAGCTCGTCCCGCCGCATTGACTTGCACGCGGACGAGCAGGGTGCCGCTCGAGCTGCCGACGTGCCACGAGGCCGTCGCGCTGCCGGGCGCCGTGCCAGCAAAGGAGGCGGTGGTTCCCACCGGCTCGAATACCAGGCGGGTCAGCCCGCCCTGGGGCTGAACGTCTACGGCCGGCCTGGAGTCCTGAACGACGGACTTCAAGAGTGCCGATGCCGGGGATACCCCCGCACCCTCATGGGTGCACGAGGCGCTGGCGCTGGCGTTGTGGATGACGTGACATAGGCTGCTGGTCGTCACGGCAACGGACTCGTTGCGCTGAGCTGATTCACTGCGCGCGTACTGCAGGTCACTGACCAACTGTAGCGCCACTCCTTCCACGGCGCGGCGCGCCAGATGCTCCAGGAGTGAGGGCAGAGCCACTGCTGCCAGCACGCCGACCACCGCCATGACGACCATCCACTCGAGGATGCCGAGACCTTGGGCGCACCATGTCGGCCGCGGAGGCTGCAGTCTTTGGCGCCTCATCCCGCGGGCCGCAACTCAAGTACCCCAACAGGCGCGGTTGGCTGTGGCGTCGTTGTCCAGCGCCGAAGTGCGGCCCGAGGCTTGCACCACCTGACCGCCGTCGATGCGCAACTGCAGCACCTGACAGGGGCTGTCAGCCGACTGTGTGCCCTTGGCTTGGGCCTGGAGCGCGTAGCCGGTGGCTGAGATGCCAGACAGGCTGACTGAGTACGTGCCTGCGGCGACGTCGTAGCTGGTCGCCGCCCCGGCCGCGTCGGCGGTGCCTACGCCCGTGAGGGCTGTTCCGCTGACGATCAGGTGTGTCGCGTACTGGGGACTGTTGGCGCGGTAGCGCTCCTGCAGCAGCATGGCATGCTGCAAGGCGGTGATCGCATCGGCGCGGCGTGCGCGGCGCATGCTGTCGAGGTAGGCCGGAACCGCGATGGCGGCCAAGACGCCCGCGATCGCGACGGCCACCATCAGTTCGACCAGGGTCAGCCCTCGCGGCGGCGGCCGATGCCGTTGCAGCTTGCGTCGCGAATACATATGCGCATTGTCTGCTGCCGGCGAGTCCAGTTACGCGATCGTTTTCAGCAAGGGCGCCAACCGGGCAGGTGGCCGGAGGGTGTGCAGCTACGCACCCGGGCCATGATGTTGACCACGTGCCTGATCTCCCGGCCTGAGCGGTCTCTCAGGCGCAGGGTGCCGCCTGGCGTGCTCGTGCCCAGGCGGGGGTCGACCAGGATCGAGCGGACGTTGCTGACCAGCGTCACCCCTTCTGCCGCGGGTATGCCGACACTGCGCAGGGGCGGCTGTGCGGGGCTCTCGCAGCGGGCACTGCCGTCGCTGGCGCAGCCGCAGCCTTCAGCGGCGGCGTGGTGCAGTACGTAGCAGGACCCCCCCTCGTCGCCGCCGAAGCTGATGCGCATGGCTTCGTTGCGCGACACCGCTTCGCTGCGCAGGTATTGCAGGTCGTTCGACAGCTCCGCGGCACGTCCTTCGAGCCGGCGCTTGGCCAGGTGGTCAGTGACGGATGGCAGCGCCAGGCCCGCCAGGACCGACAGCACGGCCAGGACGGCCACGCACTCGATGAGGGAGACGCCACGGCTGGAAGCGCCGCGCTCCGAGCCGGCTCTGCGATCGAAGCCGAGACGTCCGCCGCGGTGGCAGGCTGCTTGCTGCATCTGGGTCTCCCCGGTGGGGCATGAGCCCCGATGCAGGCCATTCTTCGAAATCACGCGCCGATGCGCATCCCGCAAACGGGTCCCCCGAATGGGGGATACGGGGTTCGACGGCCCGAACCAGGACGTGCCACGTCCGGCCGGTGGGCAAACTCAGATGTCGCGTATCAGCTTGCGGAACTCATCGACGTTCTCGAAGCTGCGGTAGACGCTGGCAAAGCGCACGTAGGCGACCTTGTCGATCTTCTTCAATTCCCCGAGTACGAGCTCGCCCAGGCGGGAACTCGGGACCTCGCGCGCGCCGTCCGCAAGAAGATGTTCCTGGATGAGCTCGAGCGCGGCGTCCACCTGCTCGACAGACACAGGACGCTTGCGCAGCGCCAGCATCATCGAAGTCCGCAGCTTGGCAGGATCGAATTCGGCGCGGCCACCGTCGCGCTTGACAACCGCCGGCAGTGCAATTTCCGGGCGCTCGTAGGTAGTGAAGCGGCGGTCGCACTGCAGGCAGCGCCGCCGCCGGCGCGTGAAGCCCTCGTCGGAATCCCGGGTCTCGGTGACCTGGGTCTCGGCGTGGGCGCAGAAGGGGCAGCGCATGGCCCGGCGGGCTCAGCCGTAGACCGGGAATTCCCGGGTCAGCTCGGACACCTTCACGCGCACGGCGGCCAGGGCGACCTCGTCGTGCGGCCGGTCCAGTACGTCAGCGATCAGGTTCCCGGTGCGGCGTGCCTGCTCCTCCTTGAAGCCGCGCGTGGTCATCGCAGGGCTGCCCAGGCGGATGCCGCTGGTGACCATGGGCTTTTGCGGGTCGTTCGGGATGCCGTTCTTGTTGCAGGTGATGTGCGCGCGGCCGAGGACTGCCTCGGCCTCCTTGCCGGTCAGGCCCTTGGGCCGCAGGTCCACCAGCATCACGTGGCTCTCGGTGCGACCCGAGACGATGCGCAGGCCACGCTCGATCAGCGTCTGCGCCAGCACACGGGCATTGGCGAGCACCTGCTGCTGGTAGGCCCTGAACTCGGGCGTCAAGGCTTCGTGGAAGGCCACCGCCTTGCCGGCGATCACGTGCATCAGCGGCCCGCCCTGGATGCCGGGGAAGATGGCGCTGTTGACCTTCTTGGCGACGTCGTCGTCGTTGGCGAGGATGATGCCGCCGCGCGGCCCGCGCAAGCTCTTGTGCGTGGTCGAGGTAACGACATCGGCGTGGGGCACGGGGTTGGGATAGACGCCAGCGGCAATCAAGCCTGCGTAATGCGCCATGTCCACCAGGAACCAAGCGCCAACGTCGCGAGCCACGCGCGCAAAGCGTTCGAAGTCGATGCGCAGGCTGTACGCAGAGGCGCCGGCGATGATGAGCTTGGGCCGGTGCTCGTGCGCGAGTCGCTCCATCGCGTCGTAGTCGATGGCCTCGTTCGCGTCGAGCCCGTAGCTCACCACCTTGAACCACTTGCCGCTCATGTTCAACGGCATGCCGTGCGTCAGGTGCCCGCCTTCAGACAGGCTCATGCCCATGATGGTGTCGCCGGGCTGCAGCAGACCGAAGAAGACGGCCTGGTTGGCTTGCGAGCCGGAGTTGGGCTGTACGTTCGCGTGGTTTGCGCCGAACAGACGCTTGAGCCGGTCGATCGCGAGCTGCTCGACGACGTCGACGTGTTCGCAGCCGCCGTAGTAGCGCTTGCCAGGGTAGCCCTCGGCGTACTTGTTGGTCAGCTGGCTGCCCTGGGCGGCCATGACCGCCGGCGAGGTGTAGTTCTCCGAGGCGATCAGCTCGATGTGCTCTTCCTGACGTCGGTTCTCGGCTTCGATGGCAGCCCAGACCTCGGGGTCAGTGTGGGCGATGGTGTGCTGCTGGCGATCGAACATGGTTCAGTTGCGGATTGATTGGAGTTTGAGGGCACGATGGCGTGCGGGCGATGCCAAGATGATGCCCGTGGCGCACTGCCTTGCCGCAAACCCGACCTCGCTGGACTGGTATGCCGGGTCAGCGCTGGCCGGTGAGGGCCACGCGCTCACCCGGTACGGCTGGCATGCTGGACGATACGTGTTCGCCCTGGGCGACACGCTCGAGCAACTCGTGCTCAGCGAGAACCCGGGCCGTGTAGCCACCGTCGTCGGGCAACTGGCTGGCACCCACGTAATAGCGTAGCCCATCCTCCAGGCTGCCGGCGCGCTGGATGCAATCCTTGAGCACCTGCACACCCACGCGAAGGTTGGTGACCGGGTCGAAGGCGGAATGCAGGCCGCCGAACGGCGAATACTTGTCGTCATGGACCCGTGTGAGCACCTGCATCAGGCCCTGTGCGCCCGCCGAACTCTGGGCAAAGGGATTGAAGCTCGACTCCACACCCATGATGGCCAGGATGAGTGTCGGCGCGAGCCCCGCTCGCTGGCCGACGGACCATGCCTCAAGGACGAGACGTCCCACAGGCTCCTTGGCCACTCTGTACCGCTTGGAGATCCACTGCGCCACCGCAGCCTGTTGACGTGTCAGTTGCGAGGGGTCGATCGCCGTGGCGCGGGCCACCGCCTGCGGCTCCGCCATGGACGCCAGAAAGTTGCCCTCCGCATCGGCACGGGCTTCCTGGCGCATCTTCAACCACCCCAGGGCCGCCCCCTCAGCTTGCGCCAGGACGGCGGGGTTGCCGCCGACGAAGATCGTTGCAGCAATCACCGCAAGGCCAATGGCCGCAAGCGAGTTGTGGCTGATCTCCAGCAGTCCATGTGCCACATCACGCGTGAAGATGCCCGCCGCGCGCAGCGCGGCATGCGATCGGTTCCGCCATCGGAGAGTGTTCATGGGCCTCCACTTGACGCACAAGCCCTGACGCCGGGCCCCTCGCTACGCTGACTGCAGGTGTGCGGGGGATAATCCGGCGACGGGCGCATCTCCCGCAGCCTCGCCTCAGATCATGTCGGCGCCTCAATGGCCCTGGATTGAAGAGGATCAGGGAAAACCCTGGCGTTCGGCTGGCGGGAGGCGGATTCTAGGAACCGCACTCCGGCTCGTCAAGCCAGCCTCCATCGTCTCCTGATCGACCGCAGCTGTGAAATATAGAGACTTACGTGATTTCATGGCTCAGCTCGAAGCCCGCGGCGAACTGCGGCGTGTGAGCGAACCCGTCTCTGCGCGCTTGGAGATGACAGCGCTTGCAGACGCCGTGCTGCGTGCGGGTGGGCCGGCCCTGCTGGTCGAGCGACCGGCCGGCCACGCGATGCCTTGTCTGCTGAACCTGTTCGGCACGACTCGGCGAGTCGCGCTGGGCATGGGCGCGGATTCCGCCGAGGACCTGCGGGACGTGGGCCGTCTGCTGGCCGCGCTCAAGGAGCCCGAGCCGGTGCGCGGGCTGAAGGATGCCGGCAAGCTGCTGCAGATGGCGAAGGCGGTGTGGGACATGAAGCCGTCGACGGTACGCCGCGCGCCTTGCCAGGAGGTGGTGGTCGAGGGCGCCGACATCGATCTCGCCCGGCTGCCGGTGCAGACCTGCTGGCCTGGTGATGCCGGCCCATTGATCACCTGGGGTCTGGTCGTCACGCGCGGTCCGCAGAGCGTGGCGCAGCCGCGCAGGCGCCAAAACCTCGGTATCTACCGCCAGCAGGTGATCGGTCCGCGCCAGGTGATCATGCGCTGGCTCGCGCACCGCGGCGGCGCATTGGATTTCCGCGAGTTCGCACGCGCCAATCCCGGGCAGGCCTTCCCGATCGCAGTCGCCCTGGGGGCGGACCCCGCCACGATCCTCGGCGCCGTCACGCCGGTGCCTGACACCTTGTCTGAGTACCAGTTCGCCGGCTTGCTGCGCGGTGGGCGCACCGAGGTGGTGGACTGCGCCGTGGGCGAGCCCGGCTGGCCACTGCAGGTGCCGGCCAGTGCCGAGGTCGTGCTTGAGGGCCATGTTCCCGTGGCACCGCCAGGCTTTCGGGGCGAGAGCGCCGCGGGGGTGCCCCTGCGCGAGCAGGGCGGTCACCTGCACGCGCTGGAGGGGCCTTTTGGCGACCATACCGGTTACTACAACGAGCAGGATTGGTTCCCGGTGTTCGAACTCAGCCGCCTGACGATGCGCCGCGACGCCGTCTATCACAGCACCTACACCGGCAAGCCACCCGACGAGCCGGCCGTGCTGGGCGAGGCCTTGAACGAGGTTTTCGTTCCCATCTTGCAGAAACAGTTTCCCGAGATCGCTGATTTCCACTTGCCGCCCGAGGGTTGCAGCTACCGGCTTGCGGTGATCTCCATCCGCAAGGCCTACCCGGGTCATGCCAAGCGCGTCATGTTCGGTCTGTGGAGTTTCCTGCGTCAGTTCATGTACACGAAGTTCATCGTCGTCGTCGACGATGACGTGAACGTGCGCGACTGGAAGGAGGTCGTCTGGGCGATCACGACGCGGATGGACCCGGTGCGCGACACCACCCTGGTGGATTCCACGCCGATCGATTACCTGGATTTCGCCTCGCCCGTCAGCGGACTGGGGGGCAAGATGGGATTGGACGCGACGAACAAATGGCCCGGCGAGACGACCCGGGAGTGGGGGCGCGCGATCACGATGGACCGCGAAGTGACGCAGCGCATGGAGCCGGTTCTGCGCGCGGTGCTCGACCGTTCGTCCTAGACGATCCCCCTGCTCGGACACGGGGAAACCCGTGAGGGGTGCCGCTTTGGGGCTCCTAGAATCCACGGGCTTGCATTTAATGCGGGCTGGAAAAGCTCGTCCCTCAACCTCAGGAGTTCTTCGATGGAACGTCGTTCATTTGTCCAAGGCGCCGGCATTGCCGGCGTGCTGGCTGCCGGCACGGCCCCGGCGGTGGTGCATGCGCAAGCCAATATCCGCTGGCGCTTGACCTCGGGCTTCCCCAAGGCGCTCGACACGATCTACGGCGCTGCAGACACCTTCGCGAAGAAGGTCAAGGAATTGAGCGGCGGCAAGTTCGAGATCTCCACGCATGCCGCTGGCGAACTGGTGCCGATGCCTGGCTTGGTCGACGCGGTGCAGAACGGCACGGTCGAGATGGGTCACACGGCGCCTTACTACTATTTCGGCAAGAACGATGCCTTTGCACTGGGCTGCGCCATCCCCTTCGGCCTGAACAGCCGCCAGATGACGGCTTGGCAGTACGACGGCAATGGCCTGAAGCTGATGCGCGAGTTCTACTCGAACTACGGCTTCATCAGCTTCCCGATGGGCAATACGGGCGCTCAGATGGGCGGTTGGTACCGCAAGCAGATCAAGACCGTCGCCGACCTGAAGGGCCTGAAGTTCCGCGTCGGTGGCTTCGCCGGCAAGGTCACCAGCCGGCTGGGCTGCGTGTCGCAGAACATTCCGGGCGGTGAGATTTACCAGGCGCTCGAGAAGGGAACGATCGATGCGGCGGAGTGGGTCGGTCCGTACGACGACCAGAAGCTCGGCCTGAACAAGGTGGCTCCGTTCTACCACTACCCTGGTTGGTGGGAAGGTGGTCCGCAACTGGACCTGTACGTCAACCAGAAGGCCTATGACACCCTGTCTGCCGAGTACAAGGCCATCATCGAGTGCGCGGCGGCCTATGCCCACACCGAGATGCAGGCCAAGTACGACGCGCGCAACCCCGCGGCACTCAAGCAGCTGGTGGCCAACGGTGCGAAGCTGGTCGCCTTCCAGAAGCCAGTCATGGATGCGGCGTACAAGGCGGCGATGGACCTGTACAGCGAAATCAGCGCTTCCAACCCTGCGTTCAAGAAGATCTACGACGACTACTCGAACTTCCGTCGGGAGTCCAACTTGTGGTTCCGCTTCACGGAGGCGCGATTCGACACCTTCATGCAGTCGGCCAAGCTCTGAGCCTGACGGCGTCATGAGTCCCAGGAGCGCGTTTCCTGGGCGTCAAGAAGCAAACCCCGCCTAGGCGGGGTTTGTTTTTTTTCACAAGGGGCGGCGGTCCTGCGATACCTCTGGCGGAGACTACTTCTTGCCGCCGGAATCCTTCTTCATGGCCTCCATGAGCGCTTTGGCAGGATCGTCTTCGCCCGCTTCCGATTCGGCGCTTTCCTCCGGCTTTTCGTCGCCGGTATTGCCGGAGGGGTCACTGGCGCCACCTTCGGGCGCAGATGCCGAGGGTTCTGCCTCGGGTGCTGATTCCAGCATCTGCTGCAGCACTTTGTCGGCATCGACCTTCTGGGTCTGTGTGATGCCGTCGATGACCAGGCTGGGGAATGCAATGGTGACACCGACCATGATCAACTGAAGCACGATGTAGGCGATCGAGCCCTTGTAGATCTGCGGGGTGGTCACTGCCGGGATCACCTCACCGGTGATGCGGTCCTTGTAGTCGCTCTTCGGCGCGACGCTGCGCAGGTAGAACAGTGCAAAGCCGAAGGGCGGTGTCAGGAAGGAGGTCTGCAGGTTCATCGCGATGACGACGCCGAACCAGATCATGATGCCTTCCACGGGCGTTCCCTGGGGGAAGAGCTCGGGCAGGATCTTCTCCGCCACCGGCGCCAGGATCGGGATGACGATGAAGGCGATCTCGAAGAAGTCGATGAAACAACCCAGTACGAAGACCAGGAGGTTCACGACGATCAGGAAGCCCATGGCGCCGCCAGGCATGTCGTCGAACAGGTGCTCGACCCAGATGTGTCCGTCGGCTGCGTTGAAGGTGAAGCTGAAGACGGTCGATCCGATGAGGATGAACAACACGAAAGTGGAAAGCTTCGCAGTGTTGTCCAGGGCCTGCTTCAGCAGGGCCCAGCTCAAGCGGCGCCTGCCCAGCGCCATCAGGAGCGCGCCGACCGCCCCCATGGCGCCGCCTTCGGTCGGCGTGGCCACGCCCAGGAAGATCGTGCCCAGCACAAGGAAGATCAGCACCAACGGCGGGATCAGCACGAAGGTCACCTGCTCGGCCAGCTTGGACAGCAGCCCCATGCCGGTCATGCGGTTGACGAGTGCAAGGCTGAGCGCCAGCAGCGAGGCCACGGTCATCGACAGGATGATCACCTCGTCGCCGGGAGCGGGATTCGTTCGTTCGAGCATGGTGCCCAGCACGCCGTCGTGAATCCTGCTCCAGCCATAGCCAGCCACCGCGCAGATGGCCAACAGGGCTAGGAGTGAGCGGTAGCCGCCACTGCCGTCAGGTTCCCTGTAGATGCGAGCCTCTGGGGGCAGAGCGGGCACCCAGGACGGTCGCACCACCGTCAGGACCATGATGAACAGCAGGTACAGGCCGACCAGCAGCAGGCCGGGAACCAGGGCCCCGGCGTACATGTCGCCCACGGACCGTCCCATCTGGTCTGCCAGCACGATCAGCACGAGGGACGGCGGGATCGCCTGCGCGAGCGTGCCCGAAGCTGTGATCGTGCCGGTGGCTATGCTGCGGTTGTAGCCGTAGCGCAGCATGATCGGCAGGGAGATCAGGCCCATGGAAATCACCGCGGCGGCGACGACGCCCGTCGTGGCAGCCAGCAGGGCACCCACGAGGATCACGGCCACGGCCAAGCCGCCGCGCATGGGCCCGAAGACCTGGCCGACCGTCTCGAGCAGGTCCTCGGCCATCCGGGAGCGCTCCAGGATGATGCCCATCAACGTGAAGAACGGGATGGCCAGTAGCGTGTCGTTCTGCATGATGCCGAACACCCGCAGCGGCAGCGCCTGGAACATGTTGGCCGGAAACAGGCCGGCCTGCATGCCGATGAAGCCGAAAAGCAGGCCGGTGGCTGCGAGGCCGAAGGCGACGGGGATGCCCGTCATCAGGAAGCAGAAAAGGCCCGCGAACATCAGCGGGACAAAGTTCTGGGCGATGAAGGCCGTCATCTCAGTTCGCTCCCGCCAGCTTTTTCTGGGCCTCGGCAGCGAGTTCCTCGGCGAGTTGCTCCTCGTCCGACTTCCCTGGCTCCACACTGAAGGGCTCGTCACGAAGGCCCATCAGAAAGGCTGCCCGCTTGATCAATTCAGAAAGAGACTGCAGCAGCAAGATGCAGAACCCCAATGGGATCAGCATCATCGCGGGCCAGCGAATCAGGCCGCCAGCGTTCTGGCTCATCTCACCACTGGCCAATGCACGTGCGAACAGCGGCCACCCAAGGTCCACCATGATGATCGACAGCGGGATCGTGAAAACCACGATGCCGATCGCATCGATGAGGGCATTGGTGCGCTTGCTAAGCCTGGCGGACACAAAATCGATCCGCACGTGCGCGTTCTTGAGCATCACATACCCGACCCCGAGCATGAAGACCGCAGCGAAGAGATACCACTGGATCTCCAGGTAGGCGTTCGAGCCGATGCTGAACGCCTTGCGCATGAGGGCGTTCCCGGCGCTGATGAGCACTGCGGCCAGCACCAGCCACATGACCAACTTGCCGACGGCTTCATTGATCTTGTCGATGAGCGCAGAGAGCTTGAGTAGCGCGTGCATGGAGCCTCCGGAGTTCGGGGGGTCGTGAAAGCAAGGCTGATCGGACATTGTCTCGGAATCCGGGAGCTCGTGATGGCATGCCTGTCTGAAAGCAGGGACGCAGCTGCCCGCTTCGTCGACGTTTCCTCAGGCCTGCTGAGCCAGTTGGTACAGGCGTGCCGAGCGTGCGCCGGAGCGGCAGAACATCAGCAATGGCCGCGGCAACTCCTCGAGCAAACGCGCCATCGCCGCCGCGTCTTCGGGTGACTGGTAGGCGCCCGAGACCGGCAGGTGGCGGTACTCCAGGCCCGCCGCACGCGCTGCGGCTTCGACTGTGGTGCTTGTGGGCTGTTCGGGGCCGCCTTCGAAGTCAGGGCGGTTGTTGACGACGCTGCGAAACCCCATGCGTGCCGCTTCGGACATGGCGTCTGGGGTGAGTTGCGGCGCCACACAGACGTCGGCGGCGATGGCCTGGACCGGCAGCGAGTTCATCGGAATCTCCTTAATGCGACAGGGCTTGCTTGACGGCGGCTGACACGAGCGCCATTTCGGCTTGCCCTGCCAGGCGCGACTTGGCTGCGGCCATGACCTTCCCCATGTCGCCAGGACCAGCGGCGCCCAGTTCGGCGACCAGTGCAGCCACGGCCGCCGCGATCTGCTCGGCGCTCAGGCGCTGGGGCAGGTACGCTTCAAGGACTGCGACCTCAGCAGTCTCCTTGTCGACCAGGTCGGTACGCCCGGCCTGCTGAAAGGCCGCGATGGAGTCCTTGCGCTGCTTGATCAGCTTGTCGACGATGCCGACAACGGCAACATCGTCCAGGACGATGCGCTCATCGACTTCGCGTTGCTTGCAGGCGGCCAGCAGCATACGGATGGTCGACAGGCGGTCAGCCTCCTTCGCGCGCAACGCTGACTTCATGTCGTCCTGGATACGATCTTTCAAGCTCACGATGTTTCCTCGCTCACGAAAAAAGCCCGCAGCGGTTGCCCGCGCGGGCTCGTCGGTGTCACCGGTCCTTTGGCGTCAGTAGAGCTTTTTGGGCAGCTGCATGCTGCGGACGCGCTTGAAGTGGCGCTTGACGGCAGCCGCCTTCTTGCGCTTGCGCTCGGAGGTGGGCTTCTCGTAGAACTCGCGCGCGCGCAGCTCCGTCAGCAGGCCGAGCTTCTCGATCGTGCGCTTGAACCGGCGCAGGGCGACATCGAACGGCTCGTTTTCCTTGACGCGGATGGTGGTCATATCAGGTGCAGGTCGTCACACAAAGACAATGATTATAGCGTCCGCGGGGGGCGATAGGGCTTGTCTCGAGAACAAGGTGTCCGGCGTGCTGGAAGACCGCATTCCTGAACCCTCAGGGAAGTTCAGGTGGGCGAGGTCAGCAAGGCTTCGGGTTCGTCTGACGCGAGACGATCACGCCCGCCTAGCGATGTTCCAAGCCCTGGCTCAATGAGCATCGGTTCAAGGAAATATAAAGCCCTCCAACCCGCCGGACCTGTCCATTATGGCCCTCAGCACGCGGTCGGGCCTTGGGCTCAGATCAAATGTCCGTCGCTGCTCAGTGCTGAATCGATGCGCGAAATCAGCGCTTGCCACGCCGGGTTTGCGCCTTCGGATGCAGGCCGGTCCTGATCGGACGGGGCGACTGCGGGGCTCGCTGCTGCCAGCCTTTGGGCCCGCGCATCCGCTTGCACCCGATCCGCTTGCACCCGATCCGCGAGTTGAAAAGCGACATTCAGCGCTGCAAGCACCGCAATGCGCTCGCGCGCCTTGATCCGGCCGGCGTCACGGATGGCGGTCATCTCGCGATCGACAGTCGCCACCGCAGCTTCCAATCTGGCCTCACTGCCTTCCGGGCAGGCGAGCAGGTAGCCCTGCCCGAGGATGGTGACTTCGACCTGCTTCATGACTCACCTGTGCCGGGTGGGCTGGTATCGGGCAGACGCTCCAGCAGCGCATCGATGCGCGCGCGTGCCGTGTTCAGCCGCAGCTTCAGGCTGTCCCGCTCCGCTGTGACCGCGGCCAACTGGCGCGACAGCAGGTCGTTGGTTCGCTTCAATTCCTCGTATCGCAGCAGCAGCCGCTCTACACGCTCGACGACCGGGGCGGGATCGTTCATGAAGCGAAGTCAAGTTAAAGCCGCAATTCTAGGCCGCGCGCGCGTGGCGTCCAGGAGCGGAGTCGCACCAGCGGCTGACGGCGCAGCGCGCGCAGTCCGGCTGGCGTGCCTTGCAGACGTACCGTCCGTGCAGGATCAGCCAATGGTGTGCATTGGCGCGGTAGGGCGCCGGCACACGCCGCAGCAGCGCCTGCTCCACCTCCAACGGGTTGCGCCCGGGAGCGAGTCCGGTGCGGTTTCCGACGCGCAAGATGTGCGTGTCCACGGCCATCGTCTCCTCGCCAAAGGCGCAGTTGAGAACGACGTTGGCCGTCTTGCGGCCCACCCCGGGCAGCGCCTCCAGCGCCTCCCGGGAGCGTGGCACGCAGCCACCGTGGCGCTCGATCAGCAGCTGGCAGGTCTGGACAAGATTACGCGCCTTGGTGCGGTACAGGCCGATCGTGCGGATGTGCATCTCCACGCCTTCCACGCCGAGTGAGAGCATGCGCGCTGGGGTCGGCGCAAGCGCGAACAGGCCGCGGGTGGCCCTGTTGACGCTCACGTCGGTGGCCTGCGCCGACAGCAGCACCGCCGCCAGGAGTTCGAAGACACTGGAATACTGGAGCTCTGTCACCGGCAGCGGGTTGGCCGCCTTGAGCGTGGCAAAGAAGGGTTCGATGTCGGCGATCTTCATGGCGGGGCAGGTGATGACGAGAGGTACGGAATCATCCCCCAGCCGTGTTCCGACGCCGGGCACGGGCGCGCTCGAGCGCGGCCTCGACGACGACGCGCTTGCGGGCCAATGCATCGGGGTCGGTGAGCTGGCTCGCCGATTCCAGGTCTGACAGCTTGGAGGCAGCCTTGGCGGCCAGGCGCTCGTCCTGCTCGGCCCCTTGCCTCTCGACGCGCAAGCGATGGAAGGCATATCGCTGCCGCGCGGTGTCGGCCTGGGCCGGGCTCCACGCGGCCCAGCCGGTGCGTCCAGGGGTAACCGTCTCCAAGCTGATGCAGTCCACGGGGCAGGCCGGCACGCACAGCTCGCAGCCCGTGCATATCGGCTCGATGACCGTGTGCATGGATTTCGGCGCCCCGACGATGCAGTCGACGGGACAGGCTTTGATGCACAAGGTGCAGCCAATGCACCAGTTCTCATCGATCAAGGCCACCTTCAAGGGGCCTTCGATGCCATGCAGCTGGTCCAGTTGCACCACGGGCAGGCCAGTCAATGCCGACGACGCTGCACGCCTTCGGCCCCGCCCGGGGGGCACTGCGCGATGCCCGCCTCGCCGCGCGCGATCGCCTCCGCGTAGGCGCGGCAATCCGGGTAGCCGCAGCGGGTGCATTGTGTTTGCGGCAGTACCGCCTCGATGCGGTCGGCCAGTGACGGCGCCTCTGCCATGGCGGGCGGGTCGCTGGCGTGAGTTCAGCGGCGACGAGTCGGGGCTGAGGCTGAGGCTGCGTACGGCTCCCGGTGGCCGCCGATGAAGTCGCGAACCCGCGGGTAGACCATATCGCGCCAACGTCGTCCAGAGAAGATGCCGTAGTGCCCCGCACCCGGCACGTCGTAGTGAAAGCGCCGGTCGGCCGGGACGCCGGTGCACAGGTCATGCGCGGCGCGCGTCTGCCCGGCGCCGGAAATGTCGTCGAGTTCCCCCTCGACCGTCAGCAGGGCACTCATGCGGATGTCCTGCGGGCGCACGAGCTGACTGTCGACCTCCCAGGTGCCGTTGACAAGCGCGAACTCCTGGAAAACGGTGCGTATCGTGTCGAGGTAGTACTCCGCGGGCATGTCGAGCACGGCGTTGTACTCGTCGTAGAACTGCCGGTGCGACTCGGCGCTGCCTTCGTCGCCGCGGATCAGGTCCAGGAAGTAGTCGTAGTGCGAGGTCAGGTGCCGGTCCGGGTTCATCGCCACGAAGCCGGTGTGCTGCAGGAAGCCGGGGTACACGCGGCGCCCGGCGCCGGGGAAGTTGAGCGGTACGCGGTAGATGACGTTGTTTTCGAACCAGTCGTGGCTCTTGTTCGTCGCCAGATTGTTCACGGCGGTGGGCGAGCGCCGGGCGTCGATCGGGCCCCCCATCATCGTCATGGTGCGCGGCGTGGCCTCGCCCGCACTGGCCATCAGGGAGACCGCTGCGAGCACCGGCACCGTGGGCTGGCATACCGACATCACGTGCACGTCCGAGCCGATGTGGCGGATGAACTCCTGCACATAAGCGATGTAGTCGTCGAGGTGGAAGGCCCCAGCCTCCAACGGCACCATGCGCGCGTCGGTCCAGTCGGTGATGAAGACCTTGTGGTCCTGCAGCAGGCTGCGCACCGTGTCGCGCAGCAAGGTCGCGTGATGCCCTGAAAGCGGCGCGACAACCAGCACGGTAGGCTGGTTCTTCATCCGGGCCAGGGCCTCGGGGTTGTCGGTGAAGCGCTTGAAACGCAGCAGGCGGCAGAACGGCTTGTGGAGTGTGACTTGTTCCTGGACCGCGACGTCGACGCCGCCGACGTTGACGCCCTGGATGCCGAACTCAGGCTTTTCGTATTCCTTGGCCAGCCGGTGCATCAAGTCCAGGCCGGCGGCCATACGCTGCGCCATCGGCGCGTGGGCGAAGGGCGACAGCGGGTGCGTGTAAAGCTTGGACGATGCGCTGGCGAATTCGGCGAACGGCGCCATCATCGCCCGCTGGGTTTCGTAGAGCTGGTAAAGCATGTCGATTCCAGTCGCGGTGGCCTTGACACCCCGAAGCGTGATGTCAAATTGACGATGCGCAAGAATGTGCCACGAAATTTGCTGCGCCGCAGCAGAAAATGCGACGAAATGTAGGTGGCGCGCCCGCCTGGGGTGCGCAATGCACTCACATGACGCTGACGATGGCTCGAACGACGATGTCCAGGTTGCCGTGGTTGAGCGCTGCCACGCAGATGCGCCCTGAGTCGACCCCGTAGACGCCGAACTCGCTGCGCAGCCGCTGCATCTGCTCTCTGCTCAGCCCGGAGAAGCTGAACATGCCCTTCTGGCGGGTGATGTAGCCCATGTCCTGGCGCACGCCGGCGCCGGCCAGGCCGTCGACCAGTGCCTGCCGCATCTCGCGGATACGCCGGCGCATGCCCGCGAGTTCGCCTTCCCACTGCGCGCGCAGCTCGGGCGTGTTCAGCACCGTGGCCACGATCTGCGCGCCGTGTGTCGGCGGGTTGGAGTAGTTGGTGCGCACGACGATCTTCAACTGCGAAAGCACCCGCGCGGCCTCGTCGGCGCCGGCGCAGACCACGCTCAGCGCCCCCACGCGCTCACCGTAAAGGGAGAAGCTCTTGGAGAAGGAGGTCGCGACGAAGAAATCGATGCCGGCGTCGAGGAACTGGCCGACCACTGCGCCGTCTTCGGCGATGCCGTCGCCGAAGCCCTGGTAGGCCATGTCCAGGAAGGCGACCAGCCCGCGCTGACGCACGGCTTCGACCACCCGTGCCCATTGGCTGGCGTCGAGGTCGCAGCCGGTGGGGTTGTGGCAGCAGGCGTGCAGCACGACGACGGTGCCCGGCGCGGCAGCCTGCAGCGCCGCCAGCATCTCCGGAAAGCGCACGCCGCGCGTGGCCGCATCGTAGTAGGGATAGGTGTCGACCTGGAAGCCCGCGTTCGTGAACAGCGCGCGGTGGTTTTCCCAGCTCGGGTCGCTGATCAGCACCCGCGCCTGCGGGTTCAGCCGCCTGAGGAAGTCGGCGCCCAACTTGAGGCCGCCGGTGCCGCCGAGCGCCTGTACCGTGGCCACGCGGGTCTCGCGTACCGCCACGGAATCGGCGCCGAATACCAGCCCCTGGACTGCCTTGTCATAGGCTGCGATGCCGTCGATGGGCAGGTAGCCGCGGGGTTTGCCGGCGGCCACCAGCGAGCGTTCGGCCTCTGCCACGCACGCCAGCAAGGGCAGCTTGCCGTTCGCGTCAAAGTAGACACCCACGCCCAGGTTGACCTTGCCGGACCGGGTGTCGGCAGCAAACTGCTCGTTCAAGCCCAGGATCGGGTCGCGTGGGGCCATCTCGACGGCGTCGAACAGGGACATGGTCGGTTTCCAGCTTCAGGATGAGGGTTGTCGGCAGCCGGCGCGCCGCGCCGGGGTGATGTACGCTGGCGGGCGCTGTGCGCATGGGCGTGGCGACGCGAAAAACCCAATATTCTAGGACCCTGCTTATGGCCAAAACGCCTCGCAAGACGCCGACAGACCCGTCCCTGGTGGGCGTGGCGGGCGCTGCGGCATCCCAAGGCCAGGCAGCGCCGGCCCTGTCTGTCGTGGACGAATCGATGTCTGCGGCCGAGGCGGCGTCCGGGCAGTTCGCCTCCTTCCCGGACTCGCCGTTCCAACTTTTCCAGCCCTATCCGCCTGCGGGAGACCAGCCCGCGGCCATCGCCCAGCTGGTCGACGGCATCGAGGCCGGGCTGAGCTTCCAGACCTTGCTCGGCGTGACCGGCTCTGGCAAGACCTTCACGATGGCCAACGTGATTGCGCGATTGGGCCGCCCGGCCATCGTCTTCGCGCCCAACAAGACGCTGGCGGCGCAGCTCTACAGCGAGTTCCGTGAGTTCTTCCCGAAGAACGCGGTCGAGTACTTCGTCAGTTACTACGACTACTACCAGCCCGAGGCCTACGTCCCGCAGCGCGACCTGTTCATCGAGAAGGACAGCTCGATCAACGAGCACATCGAGCAGATGCGGCTGTCGGCCACCAAGAGTCTGCTGGAGCGGCGCGACGTTGTGATCGTCGCCTCGGTCAGCGCGATCTACGGCATCGGCGACCCGGGCGACTACCACCAGATGGTGATGACGCTGCGCGTGGGCGACCGCCTCGGCCAGCGCGACGTGATCGCGCACCTGATCCGCATGCAGTACAGCCGCAACGAGACCGACTTCTCGCGCGGCACTTTCCGCGTCCGCGGCGACACCATCGATGTCTTCCCGGCCGAGCACTCGGAGCTCGCCATCCGCATCGAGCTCTTCGACGACGAGGTGGAGGCGCTCCAGCTGTTCGACCCGCTGACGGGCCGGATCCGCCAGAAGATCCCGCGGTTCACGGTCTATCCCGGCAGCCATTACGTCACGCCGCGCGAGCGTGTGCTCGGCGCGATAGATTCGATCAAGGATGAACTGCGCGCTCGCTTGGCCGAGTTCGTGGCCGCCGGCAAGCTGGTGGAGGCGCAGCGCCTGGAACAGCGCACGCGCTTCGACCTGGAAATGTTGCAGGAGGTGGGCCACTGCAAGGGCATCGAGAACTACACCCGTCACCTTTCGGGCGCGCGCCCCGGCGAGCCGCCGCCCACGCTGGTGGACTACCTGCCGCGCGACGCGCTGATGTTCCTCGACGAGAGCCATGTGCTGATCGGCCAGTTCGGCGGCATGTTCAACGGCGACCGTGCGCGCAAGACCACCCTGGTCGAGTACGGCTTCCGTCTGCCCAGCGCGCTGGACAACCGGCCCCTGAAGTTCGACGAGTTCGAGACCAAGATGCGGCAGACGGTGTTCGTCTCTGCCACGCCTGCCGCGTACGAGAAGGCCCACGCCGGCCAGGTGGTCGAACAGTTGGTGCGGCCCACCGGGCTCGTCGACCCCGAGATCGAGGTCCGGCCGGCGGTCACCCAGGTCGATGATGTGCTGCAGGAGATACGCGATCGCGTTGATTCGGGCGAGCGCGTCCTCATCACGACGCTGACCAAGCGCATGGCCGAGCAGCTGACGGACTACCTGTCCGACAACGGTGTCAAGGTGCGCTACCTGCACAGCGACATCGACACCGTGGAGCGCGTGGAGATCATCCGCGACCTGCGGCTGGGCACCTTCGACGTGCTGGTGGGCATCAACCTGCTGCGCGAGGGCCTGGACATTCCTGAGGTGTCCCTGGTGGCCATCCTCGACGCCGACAAGGAAGGCTTTCTGCGCGCCGAGCGCAGCCTGATCCAGACCATCGGGCGTGCGGCGCGCAACGTCCACGGCAAGGCCATCCTGTATGGCGACCAGATGACCGATTCGATGCGCCGCGCCATCGACGAGACCGAGCGCCGGCGCGCCCGGCAGCTTGCCCACAATGCCGCGCACGGCATCGTGCCGAGAAGCGTGTCCAAGCAGGTGCGTGAACTGATCGATGGCGTGGTTTCCGACAAGACCGCGCGCGACGACCTGAAGGCTGCGGCGGCGGCCGCCGAGGTCGAGGCGCTTGGCGAGAAGGACCTGGGTCGTCGCATCCGGTTGCTGGAGAAGCAGATGCTCGAGCACGCGCGCAGCCTGGAGTTCGAGAAGGCGGCGCGCCTGCGCGACCAGCTGGCGCTGCTGAAGGAGCAGGCCTTCGGGGCCACCGGTACCGACAGCGCCATCGTCCCGCTGGTGGGCCAGGCCCATCTGCGCGGACGATGATTTTGTCTTGGACAAAATATGGTTCGCAGCAGGGCTATGTCGAGCAAAACGCTCGACTTCTGTTAAAGTTGAGTCTTCTTGTAGGAATCGACTTGTGCAGGAAGGGCAGTTGCCCATCCGAAGGCCAGTTCGAAACCCGCTGACTTTCGCTTGTCGTCCTCACCAACGCCGTGACTGCGGCCAGGAGTCCTCCGATGCGTTTGACCACCAAGGGCCGATTCGCCGTGACGGCGATGATCGATCTCGCCCTGCGTTCTCACAACGGGCCGGTTGCACTGGCTGCGATCAGCCAGCGTCAGCAGATCTCGCTGTCCTACCTGGAGCAGTTGTTCGGCAAGCTGAGGCGCCACGAATTGGTGGAGAGCACCCGGGGCCCGGGTGGCGGCTATTCGCTGGGCCGCAGCATGGCCGAGATCACGGTGGCCGACATCATCGTGGCGGTCGACGAGCCCATCGACGCCACCGGCTGCGGTGGCAAGGAGCATTGCATGGGCGAGGACACCGGCAAGTGCATGACGCACGACCTGTGGACCAGCCTGAATACCAAGATGATCGAGTTCCTGGATTCGATCTCGCTCAAGAGGCTGGTCGATGAGCAGATCGCCAAGGGGGTCTCGATCGAAGAGGCGCCTGTCAAGCGGGCCATCTCGACCCAGCCCGTGGTCAAGCCTATCAAGGTGACAGCGCCGAATTCCGTCTTCGCCTTGGGCAATGCCTTCTCGAAGTGACGCGCTGGAGTTGATGGACATGACCCCGCATTTCCCGATCTACATGGACTACGGCGCGACGACGCCGGTGGACCCGCGCGTGGTAGACGCCATGATCCCCTGGCTGCGCGAGCACTTCGGCAACCCCGCCTCCCGCAGCCACGCCTGGGGCTGGGAGGCGGAGGAGGCCGTCGAGAAGGCACGCGCCGACGTCGCCGCCCTCATCAACGCCGACCCGCGCGAGATCGTCTGGACTTCTGGCGCGACCGAGAGCAACAACCTGGCGCTGAAGGGCGCGGCGCATTTCTATGCCTCGCGCGGCAAGCACCTGGTGACGGTCAAGACCGAGCACAAGGCGGTGCTCGACACGATGCGTGAACTCGAGCGCCAGGGCTTCGAGGTCACCTATCTGGACGTGCAAGAGGACGGTCTGCTCGACCTCGATCGCTTCCGTGACGCCTTGCGCCCCGACACCATCCTGGCCTCGGTGATGCTGGTCAACAACGAGATCGGTGTGATCCAGGACATGCCCGCCATCGGCGCCCTGTGCCGCGAGCGCGGCATCGTGCTGCACGTCGATGCGGCCCAGGCCACCGGCAAGGTCGGTATCGACATGACCACGCTGCCGGTCGACCTGATGAGCCTGGCCTCGCACAAGACCTACGGACCCAAGGGTATCGGCGCGCTGTACGTGCGTCGCAAGCCCCGTGTCCGCCTGGAGGCGCAGATGCACGGCGGCGGTCACGAGCGCGGGATGCGCTCGGGCACGCTTCCCACGCACCAGTGCGTGGGCATGGGCGAGGCCTTCCGCATCGCCCTGGCGGAGATGGGCACCGAGAGCGAGCGTGTGCGCATGCTGCAGCGTCGCCTGTTGGCGGGCATCGGCCAGATCGATCAGGTCTTCATCAACGGACACCCCGAAAAGCGCGTCCCGCACAACGTGAACGCGTCTTTCAACTTCGTGGAAGGCGAGTCGCTCATCATGGGCATCAAGGGCCTCGCGGTGTCCTCGGGCTCGGCCTGCACTTCGGCCAGCCTCGAGCCCAGCTACGTGCTGCGCGCGCTGGGCCGCAGCGACGAACTTGCACATTCCAGCCTGCGCATGACGATAGGGCGCTTCACGACGGAGGCCGACATCGATTACGCGGTGAGCACGCTGCAGGACCGGGTGGCGCGCTTGCGTGAGCTTTCCCCATTGTGGGACATGTACCGCGACGGTATCGACCTGAACAGCATTCAGTGGACGGCGCACTGAAGCGTCGTATCCCAGAGAAGAGCACCGAGGAGGTTTTTCCATGGCATACAGCGACAAGGTCATCGACCACTACGAGAACCCCCGCAATGTCGGCAGCTTCGACAAGGGCGATGACAGCGTAGGCACTGGCATGGTCGGCGCCCCGGCCTGCGGCGACGTCATGCGCCTGCAGATCAAGGTCAACCCAGAGTCCGGATTGATCGAGGACGCGCGCTTCAAGACTTATGGTTGCGGCTCTGCGATCGCGTCGAGCTCTCTGGTCACCGAGTGGGTCAAGGGCAAGACGCTGGACGAGGCGATGACGATCAAGAATACGCAGATCGCGCAGGAACTGGCGCTGCCCCCGGTCAAGATCCATTGCTCGATCCTGGCCGAGGACGCGATCAAGGCCGCCGTCAGCGACTACAAGGCCAAGCACGGCGATGCCGTGCCTGCCGCCTCGGCAGCGCACTGAGTCGGAGTCCAGGCTCATGGCGGTGACGATGACCGAGTCCGCAGCGCGCCACGTGACGCGATACCTGGCTCGCCGGGGCAAGGGCGTGGGTGTGCGCCTGGGGGTGAAGACCACAGGCTGCTCGGGCCTGGCCTACAAGCTCGAGTATGCCGACGACGTGACGCCTGACGACGTCGTTTTCGAGGGGCATGGCGTGAAGGTGCTGGTCGACCCCAAGAGCCTGCCCTATCTGGACGGCACCGAGCTCGATTTCGTGCGGGAGGGCTTGAACGAGGGATTCAAGTTCCACAACCCGCGCGAAAAGGACCGTTGCGGTTGCGGAGAGTCCTTCCGCGTCTGATGCCGCGGTTTCGGTCTCGCGGGCGAGGCGCGGCCTCTCCGCGCATTTCCTGTCCAACTCGCCGATGAAGCTCGACGACGACGATTTCACGCTTTTCGGCTTTCCGCGTCAGCATGCGCTGGACCGGGCTGCGCTCGATACGCGTTGGCGGGCCCTGCAAGCCGAGGTCCACCCTGATCGTTTCGCTGCGCAAGGCGCCGCAGCGCAGCGCCTGGCCATGCAGTGGGCGGTCCGCGTCAACGAGGCGTACACGCGCCTGCGGGATCCGTTGCGCCGTGGTGCCTACCTGTGCGAGCTCGCGGGTGTCGACGTGGGCGCCGAGCGCAACACTGCCATGCCGCCGGATTTCCTGCTCGAGCAGATGGCCTGGCGGGAGGCCTTGGAAGACGCGCGCGACGCCACGTCTGTAAAGGCTCTGGACCGCGAAGTGGTCCAGCGTGAGCGTGCGTTGCTCGAGCGGCTCGGGCGCGAAATCGACGAGGTGCTTGACGCCCGTTTGGCCGCGGCCACGGTGCGCGCGCTGATGTTCGTTGGCCGATTCCGCGAGGACATCAACCGCCGGCTCGAAGTCCTCGACGCCTGAGCATAGGAACCCTCTCCCGTCATGGCTCTTTTGCAGATTTCCGAACCTGGCGCCGCACCTGATCCTCATCAGCGTCGGGTGGCCGTAGGCATCGACCTGGGTACGACCCATTCGCTCGTGGCGGCGGTGCGCCACGGGGTGGCCGAGTGCCTGCCCGACGCCGATGGCGCGGTCATCCTGCCTTCGGTCGTTCGCTATCTGGATGGTGGACGGCGACAGATCGGGGTTGCCGCGCGCGCGGCGCAGGCCGAGGACGCCGAGAACACGATCGCCTCGGTCAAGCGCTTCATGGGCCGCACGCTGGCCGACATCCCTGGCCACGAGAAGCTCCCTTATCGGTTCGTCGACCGTCCTGGCATGGTTGCGGTGGTCACACGTGAGGGCGAAAAGTCGCCCGTGGAGGTCTCGGCGGAGATCCTGGCAGCCTTGCGGCAGCGTGCCGAGGACACCTTCGATGACGACATCTTCGGTGCGGTCATCACCGTGCCGGCCTACTTCGACGACGCGCAGCGCCAGGCGACGAAGGACGCCGCCCAGCTCGCCGGCCTGAACGTGCTGCGCTTGATCAACGAGCCCACAGCCGCGGCAGTCGCCTACGGCCTGGAGAACGGCAGCGAAGGCCTCTACGCCGTCTACGACTTGGGCGGTGGCACGTTCGACATTTCGTTGCTGCGCCTGACGCGGGGCGTGTTCGAGGTAGTGGCCACCGGGGGCGATGCAGCGCTCGGGGGTGATGACTTCGACGACGCGCTGGCCCAGTGGGCGCTGGCCGGTGCCGGCCTGCACGCCTCCAGTGCACGCGACCGCCGTGCGGTCCTGGTGGCGGCACGGGCGGCGAAGGAGACGCTCAGCAGCGCCAGCCCTGCGACGCTGGGTTGCGTCGTCGACGGCCGCGCGCTCGAATTGACCGTGAGCCGGGAACAGTTCGACACCCTGACCCGGCCGCTGGTGGAGCGCACGCTGTCCAGCGTGCGCAAGGTGCTGCGCGACGCCCGCGTAGCGCGCGACGATGTGCAGGGCGTTGTGCTGGTCGGTGGCTCGACGCGCATGCCAGCCGTGCGCGCGGCGGTGGCCGCGCAGTTCGGTCGCGAGCCGCTGATCAATGTCAACCCGGACGAGGTCGTGGCCATCGGCGCTGCGCTCCAGGCCCACTCACTGGCGGGACACACCCGCGACGGCGGCATCCTTCTGCTGGACGTGATCCCGCTGTCCCTGGGCCTGGAGACCATGGGTGGCATCGTGGAGCGCGTGATCGAGCGCAACACCACGATCCCGGTGGCCAAGGCGCAGGACTTCACGACCTTCCAGGACGGCCAGACTGCCATGGCGATCCACGTGGTCCAGGGCGAGCGTGACCTCGTGTCCGACTGCCGCAGCCTGGCACGGTTCGAACTGCGCGGCATCCCGCCGATGGCCGCCGGTGCAGCTCGCATCCGCGTGAGTTTCCAGGTCGATGCCGATGGGCTGCTGTCGGTTTCCGCACGCGAACTGGGCTCCGGGGTCGAGGCCTCGGTGGCGGTCAAGCCCAGCTATGGTCTGGGCGACGACGAGGTTGCGCGCATGTTGCGCGAAGGCTTCGCTCACGCCGAGGATGACATGCATGCGCGCAAGCTGCGCGAGGCGAGGGTCGAGGCCGAGCGCATGGCGCTGGCCACACGCTCGGCGCTGGCGGCTGACGGCGACCTGCTCGACCGCGAGGAACTGGCCGGGATCGAGACCCTGCTGCTGGCGGCGATCGAGGTGGCCCGCGGCGAAGACGCGCAGGCCATCGACGACGCGGTCCAGGCCCTGGCGCAGGGCACGGAAGCCTTCGCTGCAGCGCGCATGAACCGCGGCATCCGCGCGGCTCTGGCCGGACGGCGCGTCGACGATGTCTGATGACGCCACGCGATCCCATCCGCAACAACGCCACACTGAATCTTCCCATGCCGGTCATTCGCATCCTGCCCCACGCCGAGTACTGCCCCGAGGGTGACACGATCGTGGCGCCGCGCGGCGCTTCGGTGTGCGAGGCCTTGCTCGACAATGGCATCGCCATCGAGCACGCCTGCGAGATGAGCTGCGCCTGCACCACCTGCCACGTCATCGTCCGAGAGGGCTACGCTTCACTCGGCGAACTCGACGAGGTGGAAGAGGACCTGCTCGACCGCGCCTGGGGACTGACTCCGACGTCGCGTCTGTCCTGCCAGGCCATCCTGTCCGACCGCGACGTCACGATCGAAATCCCCAAGTATTCGATCAACCATGCGCGCGAGAAGCACTGAACCCACGCCGCCCCGGCTGTGCGTGGCCGCTGTACTGAGTGGGGTCTGTCGGGCGTCGACGTGAAGGTCCTGGGCGTTGAGTCTTCTTGCGACGAGACGGGTGTCGCGCTGGTGGAGTGCGCCGCAGTGGGCGTGCCGAAGCTGCTCGCCCACGCGCTGCACAGCCAGGTGTCGATGCATGAGGCCTACGGCGGCGTCGTGCCGGAACTCGCCTCGCGCGATCACATCCGCCGCGTGATCCCGTTGACGCAGCGCGTGCTGGCCGGTGCCGGGTGCGCGCTCGGCGACATCGATCTCGTGGCCTTCACACGCGGGCCGGGCCTGGCCGGCGCATTGCTCGTTGGCGCAGGCTACGCGGTGGCGCTGGCGGCGGCCTTGGAGCGGCCGACGCTCGGCGTGCATCACCTCGAGGGCCACCTGCTGTCGCCGTTCCTGTCGGCAGACCCTCCGGACTTCCCCTTCGTCGCGCTGCTGGTCTCTGGCGGCCATACCCAGTTGATGCGCGTGGATGGGGTAGGGCGCTACGAACTGCTGGGCGAGACGATCGACGATGCCGCCGGTGAAGCCTTCGACAAGTCGGCCAAGCTGATGGGGCTGGGCTATCCGGGCGGGCCGGCGCTGTCGCGTCAGGCGCAGCGTGGCCGCCCTGATGCTTTTCACCTGCCACGTCCGCTGCTGCACAGCGCAGGCCTGGATTTTTCCTTCGCCGGCCTGAAAACGGCGGTGATGACGCAGCATCGCAAGCTCGGCCCGACGCCGGCGCCGCAGGCGCTGGCCGACCTCGCCGCCGCGACGCAGGCCGCCATTGTCGATGTGCTCGCGGCCAAGGCCATGGCTGCGCTGCAGCGGACCGGGCTGCAGCGGCTCGTCGTCGCGGGCGGGGTGGGTGCCAACGCCGAGTTGCGACGCCGGCTTGGGCAGGCGTGCGGCCGGGTCGGTGTCCGGGTGCATTACCCTGAATTCGAGCTGTGCACCGACAATGGCGCGATGATCGCTCTGGCTGCGGCGATGCGCGTGCAGGCCGGCCTTGCTGCGGGCCAGTCGGCCGAAGCGTTCGACGTGCGGCCCCGCTGGCCGCTGCAGGACATCCACTGAGGGGGCTTGAGGCCCGAAAATCCATGCGAGCAGCCATCCAGGCCCTGCCGGGTTCCCTGATCCGCGAAGTTGCCAATGCGGCCATGGGCCGGCCCGACGTTCTGGCCTTCTGGTTCGGCGAAAGCGATGAGGTGACGCCGCAGCCGGTGCGCGAGGCTGCCGAGCGGTCGCTGCGCGGCGGCGAGACCTTTTACGCCCACAACCTAGGCCTGCCCGCGCTGCGGGACGCAATCGCCAGCTATATCGGGGGGCTGCACCCGGCGGTCGATGTCGGCCGTGTGGCCGTGACTTCTTCTGGCGTGACTGCGCTGATGCTGGCGATGCAGATGCTGGCCAGTCCTGGCGACGAGGTGGTCGCCGTGACTCCGGTGTGGCCCAACCTGACCGCGCAGCCGCAGATCCTGGGCGCGCACGTACGGCGCCTCGCCTTGCGTCCGCACCAAGGCCGCTGGCAGCTTGATCTAGACCAACTGCGCGCAGCGGTCGGTCCAGGCACCCGAGTGCTGCTCGTGAACGCCCCGAACAATCCCACCGGTTGGACGCTGCGTCGCGACGAAATCGAGGCCATCCTCGCGCACTGCCGGTCCACTGGCACGTGGATCGTCTCTGACGAAGTCTACGAGCGCCTGTACTACGGGCCCGCCGCCGCAGCGCCGAGCTTCCTCGACGCCGCCACAGACGAAGACCGCGTCGTTGTCGTGCAGAGCTTCTCCAAGAGTTTCTTGATGACCGGCTGGCGTCTGGGCTGGATGGTCGTACCCCAGGGGTATGCGGACGCCTTGGGCAAGCTGCTCGAGTTCAACAACTCCTGCGCCCCGGTGTTCGTTCAGCGCGGCGCGATGGCCGCCCTCGACGGCGCCGCCGCGTCGGTGCCGCGCCTGCGCGAGCACATGCAGTCCTGCCGCGACCGCCTGATCGCCGGCCTGGCGCAGCTGCCGGGCGTGACGGCCGCTTCGCCCGAAGGCGGCATGTATGCCTTTCTGCGGGCCGAGGGCGTGCACGATTCGCTTGCCTTTGCGAAGCAGCTCGTGGCTGATCATGGCCTCGGTCTGGCGCCCGGGGCGGCATTCGGGCCCGAGGGCGAGGGTTGGTTGCGCTGGTGCTTCGCCTCGCGCGATCTGGACCGGCTGGACGAAGGGGTGCATCGGCTGGCCCGAGCATTGCAGCGCCTCTAAGCTAGAATCCGCAGGTTTCCCGAATTGATCGGCGCGTAAGTTCCGGGCATTGGTGGGAAACAACGCAGCACGGCGCGGGTTGGTTTCACCTGCGTTCGCAAGTCAGGACGCCGCAAGGCACCGGAAACCGCGCCGCAGGCCCGTCTCGGGTCAGCGTCATCGCGGCCATCCGGCCCCACCAGGAAATCGCGATGACCATGGATATCTCCCAGAAGGCCGAAGTGATCAAGGCGCACGCCCGCGGCGCTGCCGACACGGGTTCCCCCGAAGTGCAGGTTGCGCTGCTGACGGCGCGCATCAACGAGCTGACGCCGCACTTCAAGGCCCACGTCAAGGACCACCATGGGCGGCGTGGCCTGCTCAAGTTGGTCAACCAGCGCAAGCGTCTGTTGTCCTACCTGAAGGGCAAGGATGCCGAACGTTACACGGGCCTGATCCAGAAGCTGGGTCTGCGCAAGTAAGTCATCCAAGTACCCATCATGGCGCCCCGGCGCGTGCTGTCATCAGCCGTGCCGGGCGCCTCGGAGACGATGCGGGCAGGGGCAACTGCTGTGTCATTCCAAGGCGGCTCGACCGCGTGCCAGAGGGCGCGCGCCGAAAGTCAGTCGCCCTGGAATGGCATTGCTGCCGTCGCTCGACGCCTCCGGCCCGAAGGCGCAGGGCCTATGCGCGCCGACACCACGGAGTCAATGCCATGAGCATGTTCAACAAGGTTGTCAAGACCTTCCAATGGGGCCCGCACCGCGTCACGATGGAGACGGGCGAGATCGCCCGCCAGTCCACCGGAGCCGTACTCGTCGACATCGAGGGCACGGTTGTGCTGGCCACGGTCGTCGCTGCCAAGAACGCCAAGCCGGGACAGGATTTCTTCCCGCTGACCGTCGACTACCTGGAGAAAACGTACGCCGCTGGCAAGATCCCGGGCAGCTTCTTCAAGCGTGAAGGTCGCCCGAGCGAGCTCGAGACGCTCACCAGCCGCCTGATCGATCGTCCGATTCGCCCGCTGTTCCCGGACGGCTTCTTCAACGAGGTGCAGGTCGTCGTCCATGTCCTCAGCCTGAATCCGGACGTGCAGGCCGACATCGCGGCGTTGATCGCTTCCAGCGCCGCGCTGTCGGTCAGCGGCATCCCCTTCAACGGTCCGATAGGTGCCGCCCGCGTGGGCTACGTCAACGGCGGATATGTCCTGAATCCGGGCAAGTCCGAGCTTGCCAACAGCAAGCTCGACCTCGTGGTGGCCGGCACCGAGGCTGCGGTACTGATGGTGGAGTCCGAGGCTGATCAACTCACCGAGGAGATCATGCTCGGCGCTGTGGTCTTCGGCCACGACCAGGGCAAGGTGGCCATCGACGCCATCCATGAACTCGTCCGCGAAGCCGGCAAGGCGGAGTGGCTGTCGGCGGGCACCTGGACGCCGCCGGCCAAGGACGAGGTCTTCATCGCGAAGTTGAACGCGCTGGCCGAAGAGTCGCTGCGCGCGGCCTATCAGATCCGCAGCAAGCAGGCCCGCACCCAGGCCTGCCGTGAGGCGTACGCTGCGACCAAGGCCGCTTTGAAGGCTGAGGGTGCCGCGTACGACGAGGTCAAGGTCGAGGCGCTGCTGTTCGAGATCGAGGCGCGCATCGTGCGCAGCCAGATCCTTGCGGGCGAGCCCCGTATCGATGGGCGCGATACGCGCACCGTGCGTCCGATCGAGATCCGGACCTCGGTGCTGCCGCGCACTCACGGCTCGGCGCTGTTCACTCGGGGAGAGACCCAGGCCCTGGCAGTGGCCACTCTCGGTACCGAGCGCGATGCGCAGCGCATCGACGCGCTGGCGGGGGACTTCGAAGACCGCTTCATGCTGCACTACAACATGCCCCCGTTCGCCACCGGCGAGACGGGTCGCGTGGGCAGTCCGAAGCGGCGCGAAATCGGCCACGGCCGCCTTGCCAAGCGCGCCCTCGTGGCCGCGCTGCCTTCGAAGGAGGACTTCCCCTACGTGCTGCGCGTCGTCAGCGAGATCACGGAGAGCAATGGCTCGTCGTCGATGGCCTCGGTCTGCGGCGGCTGCCTCGCGCTGATGGACGCCGGCGTGCCGATGAAGGCGCACGTGGCCGGCATCGCGATGGGCCTGATCAAGGACGGCAACCGCTTCGCGGTGCTGACCGACATCCTGGGCGACGAGGACCACCTCGGCGACATGGACTTCAAGGTGGCCGGCACCGACGCCGGCATCACCGCCCTGCAGATGGACATCAAGATCCAGGGCATCACCAAGGAGATCATGCAGGTCGCGCTGGCCCAGGCCCGCGAGGCCCGCCTGCACATCCTCGAGAAGATGGTGTCGGCGATCGGCGGTGCGCGTGCGGAGCTCTCCGACTTCGCGCCGCGCATGTACACGATGAAGATCAACCCCGAGCGGATCCGCGACGTGATCGGCAAGGGCGGCGCCACCATCCGTGCGATCACGGAAGAGACCGGCACCACGATCGACATCAAGGACACTGGCGACATCACCATCGCCGCGATCGACGCCGAAGCCGCTGCCCGGGCGCGCAAGCGCATCGAGGACCTGACGGCCGAGGTCGAGATCGGCAAGGTCTACGAAGGCACCGTGCTGAAGATCCTGGAGTTCGGTGCGATCGTCCAGATCCTGCCGGGCCGCGACGGGCTGCTGCACATCTCGCAGATCGCCAACGAGCGGGTCGAGAAGGTCGGCGACTACGTCAAGGAAGGGCAGGTCCTGCGCGTCAAGGTGCTGGAGGCCGACGACAAGGG
>CAIRBF010000009.1 GCA_903876715.1 uncultured beta proteobacterium | reverse complement strand
TCCTGAGCATCCCGGCCACTTCGACAGCGCAGACCCTGAGGTTCGTCAACGCAGACAAGGTCCTGCAGATCGTCTCAGGCGCCCCTCGCTTCGACGGCGTGGCGGTGACCACCGACACGACTGCGCCCGTGTGCGAGCGCGTCACGATCTCCGGCACAGAGTTGCGCCTCGTGTTCGGGGAGGAACTCAGTGGCGCCAAACTGCCCTCCGCCAGTGCCTTGACGATCACCGTCAACGGCCAGACCCTGACGGCCTCTCAGTTCACGATTCAGGGCGTCGAAGGCAAGCAGCTCGTCGTCGCCCTTGCGCAGGCGGTGGCCGAGGGTGTGGCAGTCACCGTGGCCTATTCAGACCCGACCACGGCCAACGACGACCTGGCGATCCAGGACATCAACGGCAATGACAGCGTGTCCTTCGGACCCATCCAGGCAGTTGCGCCGGTCACGAAGATCGTCCTTGACGATCAGGTGTCTGCCGGCGGCCCCGGCACGGTGATTCCCTTGAGTGTGGCTTCCCAGGGCTTCCATCTTGTAGAGGATTTTTCGCGTACCAGCAACTTCGAGGTCAGTGGCTTCGGGGTGGACGACAAGATCGAACTGACCAACCTGCCCGCACCAGGCATGCTGTCGATCAGCACCGAAGGGTCGGCTGTCACCTTTACCGTCAATGCGGATGGGGGCATCACCTCACAGCTGACGGTGTTGGGAGTCGTGCCGGAGGGCGCGATCGTCTACAACCCGGCCTCGTTCAACGAATTGGCGGTGGGTGACCTGCTTGGGGTCGATGCGACCCGGCCTGTCTTTACCGCAGGGGCGTCTCGTACCGTCAGCGTGGTTGAAGGCCAAGCCCAACTCGTGACCGTCAGTGCTACCGATTCTTCTGCGGTCAGCTACGCCCTCCAAGGTGGTGATGCCGCATTGCTGCAGGTGACCTCCACCGGTGTGGTCAGCCTGAAGACGGGTGTTCTCGACTATGACGCGGCGACTGCGAAGCGCTCGTACGCCTTCAACGTGATCGCCGCGGACCCGTTCGGGAACGATCGGAGCCAAGCTGTCTCGGTCAATGTGACGAATGACTCGGCCGATGATGTGGTGCCGCCAAGCGTCACGCTCCAAGGCGTCAGTGCAAGCACCGACCCCGTGGCCGAAGGCTCCGCGGCCACCTACACCGTCTCCCTCAGCGCGGCCGCGCCAGCAGGCGGCTTCCTCGTCGACTGGCGTGTCCTCGCCGGCACCACCGGCGATCCTGCGGAGCCGCAGGACTTCGGCACCGGGTCGTCGTCAACCTTCTCCACCGGCTTCATCTCGATCGCCGCGGGCGCGACCAGCGGCCAGATCTCTGTGCCGGTGTTCGACGACAACCTGCCCGAGAGCGCGGAGACGTTCGTTCTGCAGGTGGGCAAGCTGATTTCCGGGAGCTTCAGTTCGGCGGCGCAGTGGGCCACGACCATCGTCGCCAGTGACGCCGGTGGTAGTGGGGGGGGCGGCGGCGGTGGCACTACCGGCGACTTCTGCACCATCAACCCGGCCACCGACTACGCCGGCTACGTGGCAGCCCAGATGGTCAGCCCGACGGTGCCCACGGGCATGACCAGCCATGTGAGCAATCCGGCGCAACGCGACGGCGTCGTCACTTCAGTCGCGAGCTACGGGCTGAACTACACCGCGGCGGTCGAGGGTTTCGTCTCCGCCGTCGGCAGCCTTTCCACCACTACCACCTTCGGCTTCGTGCTCGAGACCTTCGAAACCCGCGCCGCGGGCAATTTCGCGGGTACGGCCACGGGCTACTCGCCGGCCACCGGCACCTCGGTCACAGGCCAGTCGGGCAGCGTGAGCACCGGCAATGGCAGCGGCACGCTGGTCATCGACGGCCGCATGGCGATCAAGCTGTTCAACATCGGCAGCAACGTCGGCACGGGCGGCGACAACCCGGGCAACGACCCCGGCATCGCCACGAACACCGGCAACGACGCCGACCGTGGCTACAACCAGACCAAAGCCGGCAACCTCTACCTGGAGGTGCTGCCCGCCGACGAGCGCGCGGGCGGCGTGCTGGTGTGCTTCGACGAGATCGACACTGCGGTCTACGGCTTCGGTTTCCACCTGATGGGGCGCGAGGCGGCCAAGCGCGACGTCTACCTCGACGTGCACTTCTCCGACGGCAGCATCTACCGCGAGCTGACCGGCACCAACCCCAATGGCACCGGTGGCGAGCAGTTCTACTCCTTCACCATCGCCCCCTCGGCCGGCAAGACGGTCGAGGGCTTTGTGCTCTACGAGCCCTGGGTTTCTGGTGACAGTGGCGATCGCCGCGACATCTTCGCCATCGACGACCTGGCGCTGGTGGTGGCCGGCAAGACGGATTCGCTCACTGGCACCCAGTACCGGCAGGAGATCCTCGGGCGCAACGACAGCGGCGGGGGCGGCGGCGGTGGAACCGCGGTGTCCATCCAGTCGCTGCAGGCCCCGAACGGCGTCACCGAAGGATCGTCGATCCCCTACAAGGTCAACCTGAGTGCTCCGGCGCCTGCCGGTGGTTACAAGGTCGACTGGCGTGTCGTGCTCCCGGCTTCGGGCACGCGTGCAGATGCGGCGGATTTCGGCATCGCCGCCCCGGGCACGGTCTTTCCGTCGGGTTCGATCACGATCGCCGAGGGCCTGACCAGCGGCGAGTTCAGTGTGTCGGTGTTCGACGATATCCTGGCCGAGGGTGACGAGTCCTTCGCACTGGAGGTCGGCCCGGCTGCCGCCACGGCCGGGGGAACGTTCACGTCGATGCACCAGCACTTGGCCGTGATCTCGGGCAGCGATCAATCGGGCCCGGGCGACACCACCCCGCCGGGGCTGTCCATCACCTCCTCCACGACGAAGATCGTGATGAGTAGCTATGTCGACGTGAACTTCGTGTTTTCCGAGCCGGTCACCGACTTCGATCTGAGCGACGTGTTGGTCGGAAACGGGTCCTTGATCAATTTCTACAAGGGCTCGGACACCTATTACTCAGCCCAGTTCCAGCCTGCCACCGGGGTCGACGGCACGGCCACCATCAGCGTCGCTGCAGGCAGGTTCAGCGACTCTACGGGCAATCCCAACACGGCGTCGCACAGTCTGTCGATTCCGATGGCCACGGCGCAGCCGGGCAACAGCGGAAGCACGACGTTCACCACGCCGGCCACGGGGACCAGCGACATCCTGGTGCGATTCAGCGAGCCGATCTTCGAGGTGACTGCGGGCCAGGTCGTCTACGACATCGGTTTGGCGCTGAACCCGAACCTCTTCAACGATTTTTCGGGACAACCCAGTGCCCAGCCGAAGATCACCGGCTACGAACTGGGCGAGGGCTCCGCTGTTGACGGGTACAAACTGATCACGCTGCGCACGGACACCCTGTTCGCCGCAGGCGATGTCGTTCGCGTCAGCACCAGCAGCTACGGCTACAACTTCCGAGACGCCGATGGCAACCCACTGGCGGCCCAGGACATCCACATCGGCGGCAGCGGCAACAACGCCATCGATCTGAATGGCAGTTGGTCTTCGTCGCGCCAGATCCTTCGCGGCAACGGCGGCAACGACACCCTGCTCGGCACCGACAACTCCGACACCCTGGTCGATGGTGGCGGCACGGATATGCTCCGCGGCGGGGGGGGCGGTGACGGTTACGGCATGGTCGAGAACGGCGGCACCATTGGCTACGCTCCCGACACCGTGGCGATCGGTCTGGGCGACGCCCGCCGTGGCTACACCACTACCGACCTGATCCGTTGGGACGGCATCGACAACAACTCAGGCTTCGACTGGTTCTCGGCCACCGCGCCGAACCACGACGTGTTGGCGCTGCCTTCGGCGCTGGTCGTGGTCGACACCCCCGCGCCGGGCAGCACGTTGGTCAGCGGCTTTGCCGCCACCCTGGCGGCGCAGGGCGCGCTGGCCGGCCACACCGTCGGCGGCGGCATCGTCACCTTCAAGGACAGCGCGGGCGCTCCCATCGCCATCACCCAGGCCACGAACCTGGGCAACGCGCTCGACTATCTGCGCGCCAACCTGCAGTCGCCGGGCCGCACGGCCGCCTTCAAGGTGGACTACGACAACAACGGCTCCGCCGAGTCGCTGATCGTCTATCAGGACTCAGGCACGGTGCCGCTGGCGGGCAACGCCGAATTGCCCGATGTCGTGGTGCGTATCGAGCAGGCCCTCGCCAGCCGGCTCGACGGCGTGACCCTGGGTGTCATCCCTGGCGCCAACGTGCTGCAGATCGTGGACGGGTACGACCCTGATCCGGTCGCCGTCGGGTTGGTCACGAACGGCGTCGTGTTGAACTTTGCCGAACCCGTGTTCGCGCCGGCGACCGTCGCCAACCTGGCGATGTCCTTGCAGGTCAACGGCGTGGGCACCGTCTACACGCCTTCGAGCGTCTCGGGCAGTGGCACCTCGGCGCTCCGGGTGCATTTCCCGGGCCTGACCAGCGGGGAGCTTGCGCTGAGCGCCAATGACTGGGCGCTGGTCACCTATGCCGGCACGGATGCTGCCAACGCCTTGCGTGACTTTTCCGGGAAGATCTTGACCGCCGGCAGCGACAACGGCGTGCCGCAGGCGCATACCTTCGCGCTGGGCAGCAGCGGCAACAACGTCATCGACCTGTCGGCGCGCGTTGTCTCCGACCAAGGCCTGGATATCGAGGCCGGGGCCGGCGATGACGTGCTGAGAGCCACGGCAGCCGACGACCAGATCTTTGGCGGCGCTGGCAGCGACTCGATGACTGGAGGCCAGGGCGCCGACGCGTATGTTTTCCAGCAGGGCGATTCGCCGACGCTCACCTTGAGCCTCAATGGCGCCAGCCCCTACGTTCTTACTGGGGCCACCTATGCCTTCGCCGGCGGCAAGGCCGAGATTATTTCTGATTTCGGTGCCGGGGATGAGATCTTCCTCAGCCCGCCACTTGGCGGACTGACCAACGCTGCTTGGCTCAACGGACTTCATTCGTCGTCCGAAATCGGCTTGAATGGCGGTCTGGCCCCGGACCAGCGCTACTTCGCACTCCAGGGCAGCCTCAATCCCGCCAGCGGTGTCTTCACCGTGGGTACGAACGGCGCCACGGGCGCCGACACGCTGGTCGTCTATGACGGCGAAGGCGACGCCAGTGGTGCCGTCCGCCAGACGGGCTTCGTGCTGCAGGGCGTGACGCTGAGCCAGCTTGGTGGGCTGTACCAGGGGGGGGGCTTCATCTACTCGACGGTCCCGGAGACGAGCAAGACCACGAAGATCGATTGGACCGCCGACAACAGCGGCCCTGGCGTTGTTCAGGGTGACGAAATCGCGGTGACGGTGCACTTCACGAATCCGGTGAACGTGACGGGCGCGCCCACCCTGGCGCTCGTGATCACCGACGACGCCGGCGATAGCCGCACGGTGCAGGCACCGCTCGCGCAGTCCTATTACGGCAGCACGTCGTCGCTGGACTTCTCCTACACCCTGGGTGCGGGCGACAAGGGCCGCTACCACATCGACAGCCTCTTGCTGAACGGGGGCAGCATTCTGGAGGCGCAGGGTGACCTTTCGGCGGACCTGACGCTAGACAGCAGCAATCGCGCCATCACGGCGGGCACCTACCTTTTCGGCGCTCCGGTTCTGGGCGCTGTGGGCGGCGATGGCAACGACGCGCTGGCACCCTACGAGGCCAATCCCGCTTCCGTGCCTGCGGATGGCGTGTTCTCTGGTGTTGATGGGCGGGCTGGTGACCTGGACGTCCTGGCCATCCCGGTCTTGCTGCCCGTTGGCACCACGCCAGACGACGCCTACTACCACACGCTGAAGTACGACCCGTCCACCGGCAACGTCACCGCGGTGTCGCGCAGCGGCTCCGTGGTCGCCACGATCAAGGCGGCCTTTCCCGCCAACGTGGAGGCGCTGTTCTTCCACGCCGTATACCAGGAGGCCGCGGGCCAGTACGCTGACGCGGACATCAGTGATCTGGTGCTGTCGAAGAATCTGCTCCAGGTCGTGGACCCGGTGGTCGCATCCGAGCATTTCGTCCAGGGTTCAATCGGAGCCGATACGATCAATCTGTCCGCCGACACCAATGCCGTGGCGCGTTACCTTGTTCGCGGTGGCCCTGGCAACGACAGCATCACGGGGAGCGCGGGGCGGGATTCGATCCGTGGCGATGGTGGTGACAATCTCATTCATGCCGGTGACGGCAACGATGCAATCTTCGTGGGTTCCGGCAACGACACGGTGGACGGTGGTGCCGGGACCGACAAGCTGGTCGTTTCGATGCCGTCGGGGTACGACTGGTTCTTGTCATCGCGCATCAACGGCTTTTCCATCGGTTCAGTCAGTCCCTCCTTCAACAGCTCGGGTTCCGTGTCCCCCGTGTTCACGTCGACCTATCGCGTATTGGTCGATGACAGTGGCCAGGTCACGCTGCTCAACTTCAGCAGCGGCACGCGGGCCATGTTGGCGAGCAACATCGAGGCCCTGGAGGTCCGGGTCGAACGCGCGGCAGAGCGCGACACGATTCCCCTGATTCAGGGTGATGCCGCCGCCAACACCCTCACCGGTACCGGCACCTCAGTCGTCAACGGCAGGGCCGGCGACGACACGCTCAACGCCAGCACGCTGGGCAACGACGTCCTTGTGGGAGGCGCGGGTAACGACACGCTCAACGGCAGTGCGGCGCGCGACCTGATGTACGGCGGTAGCGGCGACGATTCGATGACCGGCAATGCCGGCAACGACTGGTTCGTCGGCGGCGCGGGCAACGACGCGATCAGCGGCGGCGAAGGCAGTGATGCTTCCGGCTTCGTCGTGACCAATGTCGACACCATCACCCCGATGACTTTCGCCTGGGATGCCACCGCCAACGGCGTGCTGGTCAAGCAGGGCTCGGCGGCGCTGGCCAAGATCAGCGCAGGCGTCAACGGGGCCTGGGTGGTGACGGACTTGGCGAGTTCCACGGCCGCGACCTTCTTCGGCACCGACGCGCTCACCAGCGTCGAGAGCTTGGTCTTCGACTTCGCCACGGGAACGACGTCGACCACTGCCAAGACGATCACGTCGACCGAGTTGACGGCCATGATGCCCGGTCCGGTGAGCACGACGACGAAGATCGACTGGACGACCGAACAGAACGGTCCTGGCGTCATCCAGGGCGACGATGTCACCGTGCAGGTGCACTTCACGAACCCGGTGGTCGTGTCGGGCTCGCCCACGCTGGGGCTGTTGATCACGGACGACTCAGGCCAGAGCAGGACGGTGCAGGCGTCCTTCACGCCCTACAGCGGCGTAAGCCAGGGCAGCCCGCAATCCTCGATGCAGTTCAGCTACACGGTGGGGGCGGCTGACAAGGGCCGCTATCACATCAACACCATCTCGCTGAACGGCGGCAGCATCGTCGAATCCGGTCAAGCCGGCCTGGCCGCGGACCTGACGCTCGACAGCGGCAACCGCACTATCACGGCGGGGACGTATCTGTACGGCGCACCCTTGCTCGGGACGGCCGGCACTGCGGGCAACGATGCGCTGTTGCCCTACGAGGCCAACCCGGCGAGCACGCCGACCAATGGCGTCTTTGCGGACGTTGACGGCGGCGCGGGTGACCAGGATGCGCTGGTCATCCCGCTGCTGCTGCCCGCCAGCGTCACGAGCGCCGCGGCGGCATCGGGCTACACGCTGAAATACAACACCGGCAGTTCGACGACCACCCCGCCTGTCAGTCCCACGGTGACGGCGGTGGCGGCCGACGGCGCGGTGGCGGCCACGGTCACCGTGGCCTTCCCCACCGGGGTCGAGGCGCTGTACTTCCACGCGGTCTACCGTGACGGCTCGGGGAGCTACCAAGACGCCGACCTCAGCGCAGTGACGCTGTCGAAGAATCTGGTCACGCTGACCGATGCCGTGGTCGGTACCGAGCGCTTCGTGCAGGGAACGCCCGGCGCCGACACCATCAACCTGTCGACCGACACGAACGCTGATGCGCGGTACCTCATCCGCGGCGGGCCCGGGAACGACACCATCACCGGCAGCGCGGGCCGCGACGCGATCCGCGGCGACGGTGGCAGCAATTCCATCAACGCCGGCAGCGGCAATGACGCCATCTTCGTCGGCGGCGGAAGCGACACGGTGGACGGCGGCGCGGGCACGGACAAGGTCGTCGCGACGCTGCCGGGCCAGATGCTGGCTATCGGCAGCCGCATCAGCGGCTTTGCGCTGCAGAGTCTGACCGGCACCTGGGGCACCGGCGGTTTCACCACGACGGCCACGTCCAACGTCTACCGCGTGCAGACCTCAGGCAATGGGCTCGGCGAGGACAGCGGCGGGCTGTACATCAGCAACTTCAGCAACGGCTCGCCGGCCATGACGGCTTCCAACGTCGAGGCCATCGAGGTGCGGCTGAACCAGTCCGACGCGCGCAGCCTCATCCAGGTGATCGTCGGCGCCGACGTCGTTGGCGCTGCGGGTGACACGCTCACGGGCACCGGCATGTCCATCGTCAATGGCCGCGCGGGCAACGACAAGCTCAGCGCCAGCGACAAGGGCAATGACGTGCTGGTCGGCGGTTCGGGCAACGACACGCTCAACGGCGGTTCGGCGCGCGACCTGATGTACGGCGGCAGCGGCGACGATTCGATGACGGGCAATGCCGGCAACGACTGGTTTATCGGCGACAAGGGTGACGACGCGATCAGCGGCGGCGAGGGCGGAGATGGTGCCGGCTTCCTCGTGACCAACGTCGACAACGCCACCGCGTTGGTCTTTTCCTGGGATGCCACCGCCAACGGCGTGCTGGTCAAGCAGGGCTCGGCGGCGCTGGCCAAGATCAGTGCAGGCGCCAGTGGCGCTTGGGTGGTGACGGATCTTGCGAGCACCGCGGCCACCACCTTCTTCGGCACCGACACGCTCAACAGCGTCGAGAGCCTGACCTTCGATTTCGCCACAGGAACGACCTCGACCACGGCCAGGACGGTCACGTCGGCGCAGCTCACTTCGATGGTGCCGTCTGCCACCGGGGGAGGTACTTTTGCGAACCTGATCATCGGCACCACGGCGAACGACAGCCTTTCCGGTACCGCAGGCAACGACTCGATCGTAGGCCTGGCGGGCGGCGACACGCTCGATGGCGGTGCTGGCCTGGACGTGGCCGGCTTCAGTGGCGCCTTCGCGGACTACACCGTCCTGATCGAAACCGCCGGCATCCGGATCACCGACAAGGTGGCCAATCGCGATGGAGCCGATTTGCTGGTCAACGTCGAGCGTTTCGTGTTCACTGACGGGGAGTACAAGGTGAACGCGGCGGGCACGGGGCTGGGGTTCTTGAACCCGGCGGCAGCCAAGGTACTGGATGTGGTCCAGGGTGCGGGGTACACGGACTCCGTTGATGCGGCGAGGTTCGCCATCGACACCACGCAGTTGACCGAAGCGCAGCTCCTCGCCCTCTTTTCGCCCATTTCTGACTGGATCGACGGATCGACCCCGCTGCTGGTTTCCCAGGTGGCGAACCGCTCGTTGGCCGTCATCGATGGACCGGGCGACGACAACGAACTCAAGTACGGTCTGGAGTTCATCGCGGGCGCGGCGGGAAGTTCGGGTACGACGACGCTGTTCATGCGCGTCGACCAGAACCCGCTGGACGGCCAGATCCAGCCCAGCAGCCTGATCGAACTCACCTTCCCCGGCGACGTGCGCACCAGCCTCGTTCCCGACAGCCTGACGTACAGCGGTTGATGCAGTCCTATTCCCAACGCGGTCCGGCCCGGTGGCGTCGGACCCGGTTCGCCCTGGCCGCCTGCGCGGCGTACGGCCTGTGTGTCTGGGCCCAGGCTCAGACACCTCGAGCCGCCACCCCGCCCCCCGGCCCGTTGCCCCAGACCTTCGAGCAGTTGCGTGTCAACAGCCTGGGCGATCAGTTGATCCGCTACCTGGGTCAGTTGGTTCGCTGGGTGGACGTGCCCGACACCAGGGCGCCGGCGGCGGCACTGGCGCTGTCGATCCAGGCCGCGGTGGACCGCCACCCCGAGGCCCGCATCGCGGCCGAGCAGCGCACCGGCGCGGCCTACGGCACGCGCGAGGCGCGCGCCGGCTGGTTGCCGCAGGTGTCTGCCGGCGTGGAGGGCGGCAGGCGCAGCAACGATGCCGTGTTCCGGCCTGGCATCTCCAGCGTGCCGGCCTATGACGACAACTCCAAGGCGGTGAGCCTGTCGGCGCGGCAGCTCGTGTGGGACTTCGGCGCGGTCAACCACCAGATCGACGGCCGCCTGGCGGCCGAGCTCTCGGTGCAGGCGCGCGCGCAGGCCAAGCGCTCGGAGCTGACGCTGCGTGCGTTGAACGCCTGGGTGGAGGTCTTCCGCGCCCGGCAGGCGCTGGCGGCCAGTGAGATGAACGTGCTGTCGCGCGAGCAGATCCTGCGCTTCGTGCAGGAGCGGGCCGATCTTGGCGCCAGCTCCACCAGCGA
Organism: uncultured beta proteobacterium; assembly: GCA_903876715.1. Lineage (GTDB taxonomy): Bacteria > Pseudomonadota > Gammaproteobacteria > Burkholderiales > Burkholderiaceae_C > Rubrivivax. The sequence continues at coordinate 20,441 of CAIRBF010000009.1, read as the reverse complement.
CGTGCTGCGCGCCCGAGCCCGCCTGGCCGACGCGCAGGCCGCTGGCGTGGCGGCGCGCAGCCAGCTCTCCGCGGCCGAGGCGGTCTACGTGGAGTTCTTCGACGCCGCGCCGCCCGAGGGCATCGCGCTGCCGGAGGTGCCGGTGCTGGAGGTTTCGCGGCTGGCCCAGTTGGCGCCCATCGTCGATGCGAGCCCGCTCGTGGCCGAGGCCCGACGCCAGGCCGAGGCGGCTGCCGCCGACGCCCGCGCGGCAGAGGCTGCGGTGCTGCCCGCCGTGTCCTTCGACCTGAGCGTGCGTCGGCGCGACCTCGGCAGCCCGGCCACGCCGGGCACCGACTGGAGCGCGGGCCTGGCGGTGCGCCAGAACGTCTTCAACGGCGGCGCCGACCAGGCGCGCGCCCAGCAGGCCGCGCAGCGCGCGCGCGAAGCCCGGCTGTCCGAGACCAACCTGCGTCGCCAACTCGAACGCGCGCTGTCACAGAGCGCGGCCGACGTGCAGAACAGCAACACCGCCGTGCAGGCGCGCAAGGAGGCCGCGCAGGTGGCGGCCGTCGCGCTCGAAGCGGTGCGCGAGCAGTTCGCCTTCCGCCGCGGCAGCCTGCTGGACCTGCTGCGCGCGCAGGAAGAACTGCATCAGGCGGTGCGCGACCTGGTCGACGCCGTGGCCAACCAGACGGTGTCGCACTACCGCTTCCTGCACCTGGCCGCCGAGCTGGGGCCGACGTTCGGCGTGGCCGTCGATGCCCCCGCGCCGACGGTGGGCCCGCTGCTGCCTTGGCTGCCGGGGGGGCGGTGAGGTGCGGGGTGTGGGGCGCGGTCCAGCGGGTCGATGGACTTGTCGAACATCGCCTGCACCTCGGCGGTGCTGCCGAATTCGCCACGATCGGCTTCAGCCAGCCCCGCCAGGTTCTCCCGCATCTGCGACCGGGGGACTCCTGATCTCATCGCCGGTGGGCTCGTCGAAAGGGTTGAGGCATTTGACCGACGTCGGCAGGAAGTCGGCGACGTTGCGCGTGACGACCGTCAGGTCGTGGATCAGGGCGGTTGCGGCGATCTGCTTGTCGAGTGGGTGTTCGGGCGAAGGCACACGAAGGCGGCCCCACACCTGCGCCGTGTCGCCGTCCAGGGGCAGGATGTTGTCAGCGTATTCCAGCAGCACGAGCTCGAGCCAAGCCTCGAGTGCGGCAGCCTGGGCTGCATCGCCTCGGTGGCGGATGAGCTCGACGCCCCGCCGGAGTTCGCCCAGGGTCACAGCAGAAAGAAACAGCGGGCTGTCGTCGAGCGAGGCGCGCCCGAAGAACCGGCGCACTCCCGGGTGGGCCCGGAGCCCCTTTCGCGCTTCGCTGATGATGCGGGTGTCAATCAAGTACACGACGCGGCTCGCCGGTCGACTGCACGCGTTCGAAATCGGCGTCGGTGCCGACGTCGGGCATGGACGCGAGCACATCGGCCAAGGAGCGACGGCGCGGCTTCATCAGCACCCGCTGGAGGATGTCGCGGTGTTCGGCCTCGGCGCTGCGACCATGCGCTGCAGCGCGCGCCTTCAGGGTCCTCACGACTTCCTCGTCCAGTCCGCGAACCAGCAGGTCGGCCATGGTGTTTCCTTTCGAGGCGGCGGATGCCATCAGTGATAACGACCGGCTGCCCAGAGCGGCCCTTGCCCCCGAAGTCTGCACGAGAGGCCGGGTGAGAGAATGATTTTCGATGTCTTCCGCGCCCATGTCTGACCCTCAGGTCACGCCCGTCCACGACACCCTCGAGGCCTGCCTGCGCGCCGTGCTCGCCTGGCAGGAGCGGCCGATGTCCTCGGCCTCGCTGCGCGCGCGCGTGGCGGGCGGGCGTGAGGTCTGGACGGCCCAGACGCTGCTGGAAGCCGCCGACAGCCTGGGCTACGACGTCGAGGAGGGCGAGTTCGACGCCGGCCGGCCGAGCCTGCCGCCGCTGCCCGCCATCGCGCTGACGCGCCAGGGCACGGCGCTCGCGCTGCTGAGCATGCACGAGGAGGGGCGGGTCCTCGTCGTCGACCCCGACGCGGGCGAGAAGCCGGTGCCGCTGGCGCTGGACGAGTTGTACGACCGCCTGTCCGGGATCACCTACAGCCTGGCGCTGCGCGACATCCCGGTGACGGACGCGGTGACGGGCGCGCCGCTGGAGCGCGCGCCGCTGGGCCGCCACGGGCATTGGTTCTGGGGGCCCATTGCGCGTTCGCGCGGGGTCTACCTGCAGGTGGGGCTGGCGGCCTTGCTGGTCAATGTGTTCGCGCTCGCGAGCTCGATCTTCTCGATGATCGTCTACGACCGGGTGATCCCGAACAACGCCATCGACACCCTGATGGCGCTGCTGGTGGGCGTGGGCATCATCTTCGTGAGCGATTTCATCATCCGCACCGTGCGCGGCTACTTCCTGGACCTGGCCAGCGCGCGCACCGACGGCGCCATCGCCGACGCGCTGTTCGAGCAGATCCTGGACGCGCAGATGAAGACCCGCCGCGGCAGCAGCGGCGCGCTGGCCAGCACGCTCAAGGAGTTCGAGTCCATCCGCGACTTCCTCACATCGGCCACGCTCACGACCTTCATCGACGTGCCCTTCGCACTCATCTTCATCGTCGTGATCTGGATGATAGGCGGGCCCATGGCCTGGGTGGTGCTGATCGCGATCCCGGTCATGCTGCTGGCCGGGTTGGCGGTACAGCCGGCGATGTCGCGCCTGATCAAGGAGTCGCAGGAGGACGGCCACCACAAGCACGCCATCCTGGTGGAAACGCTCAATGGCCTGGAGACCATCAAGGCCCTGGGCGCCGGCGCGCTGCTGCGCAAGCGCTGGCAGGAGGCGGTGGCGCACCAGTCGCAGGTGGGATTGAAGTCGCGTTTCCTGGCGCAACTGGCCACCAACGTGGCGGCACTGTCGCAGCAGGCGGTGCAGGTGGCGGTGGTGACGGTGGGTGCGTTGCTGATGACCGAGGGCCAGCTCGGCATGGGGGCGATCATCGCCTGCACCATCCTGTCGGGCCGCGCCGTGGCGCCGATGGCGCAGGTGACGCAGCTGCTCACGCGCATCAACCAGACGCTGCACAGCTACAAGCTGCTCGACAACTTCATGAAGCAGGCGCGCGAGCACCCGCACGGTCACAGCAGCATGGCGCGCGAGCACTTCCAGGGCGCGATCGAGTTTCGCAACGTCAGCTTCACCTACCCAGGCGCGGCCAAGCCGACGCTGCAGGACGTGTCCTTCCAGATCGCGCCGGGCGAGCGCGTGGCCATCCTCGGCAAGGTCGGCTCGGGCAAGACGACCGTGGCCAAGCTCATCCTCGGGCTGTACCAGCCCGATTCGGGCGCGGTGCTGATCGACGGCGTGGACGTGCGCCAGCTCGACCCCTCCGACCTGCGGCGCGCGCTCGGCGTGGTGTTGCAGGACGTCTGGCTCATGGGCGGCACGGTGCGGCAGAACATCGCCCTCGGTGCGGACTTTCCCACCGACGCCGAGATCCTGCACGCGGCCCAGGTGTCGGGCGTGGAGGAGTTCGTGCGCCTGCACCCGCAGGGCTACGGCATGCGCCTGGGCGAGCGTGGCGAGGGCCTCTCGGGCGGGCAGCGCCAGGCGGTGGTGATCGCGCGCGCGCTCGTCAGCAAGCCTGCGATCCTGGTCTTCGACGAGGCCACGAGCGCGATGGACGCGGCGTCTGAGACAGCGGTGCTGCAGCGCCTGGCCCAGGAGATCGGCCCGCGCACCTTCGTCACCATCACGCACAAGGCGAGCCTGCTGCAGATGGTGCGCAAGATCATCGTCCTCGAGCAGGGCAAGGTGGCCGCCCAGGGCACGCCTGAGCAGTTCATGCGCCAGCAGCAGGCGCAGGCGCAGGCGCCGACACCCGGTGCCGCGGGCGCGGTGAAGAGGGCCCCGGCATGAGCACCGGTATGGACAAGCCCGGCGTGGGCGCACCCGCCCCGCTGGACCCCGTGGTGAGTGACGCGCGCGAAAAAGCGCCCCGCACCGTGGCCGAGAGCGCCGCGCGCGGCGGCTCGCTCAAGCGCGCCTCGACGCTGCTGCTGGCGGCCGTTTCGGTCTTCTTCGTCGTCCTGTTCACGTGGATCGCGGTGGCCGAGGTCGACACCGTCACGCGCGCGCAGGGCCGCGTCATCCCGTCGTCCAAGCTGCAGATGGTGCAGAACCTGGAGGGCGGCATCGTCACAGAGATCCGCGTCAAGGCAGGCCAGCGTGTGGAGGCCGGCGAGCTGCTGGTGCTGCTGAGCGCGGTGCAGCACGACGGCGACCGCAAGGCGCGCGAGCAGCAGTTGCTGGGTCTGAAGGCGCGCGCCGCGCGGCTGACGGCGCAAGCCTCGGGCCAGCAGGCGCCGAAGTACCCCGCGGACGTGCAGGCCATGGCGCGCGACGTCGTCCTGGCCGAGAACGCGGCCCTGCTGTCCAAGAAGCTGGAGCTCGAATCGCAGGTGGAGGTGCTGAACGCGCAGATCGCGCAGAAGACGCGCGAGCTCGACGAGGCCAAGATCTCGCTGCAGGCCGCGCGGCGCACGCTCGAGCTCGGGCGTGAGGAGCGCGCCACCGTGGCCCGGTTGGTCGAGCGCGGGCTGGAGCCGCGGCTCGAGCTCGTGCGGCTCGACCGCTCGCTGGCCGAGCTCGACGGCCGCGCGCAGGTGGCCGCGGTCACGATCACGCGTCTGGGCTCGGCCATCGACGAGATGCAGGCGCGCCGCAACACGCTCACGCGCCAGTACCGCTCCGAGGCCCTGGGCGAGCTCAACCGCACCATCACCGAACTCAGCGCGATGGAGCAGTCCATGCCCGCGCTGCAGGACCGCGTGGCCCGCACCGAGATCCGCTCGCCCATGAAAGGCGTGGTCAACCGGCTGTTCGTCAACACCACGGGCGGCATCGTCAAGCCCGGCGAGCCCATCGTCGAGGTCGTGCCGGCCGACGACGACCTGGTGGTCGAGGCCCTCGTGCTGCCCAAGGACATCGGTTTCGTCAAGCTCGGGCAGCCCGCTCGCGTGAAGGTCACCGCCTACGACTACGCGATCTTCGGCGCGCTCGACGGCACGGTGAAGAACATCAGCGCCGACGCCGTGCCCAACGAGAAGGGCGAGGCTTTCTACCAGGTGCGCATCGAGACCGCCACCAAGGCCATCGCGTCCCTGGACAAGCAACTGCCCATCCAGCCCGGCATGCAGGCCCAGGTGGACATCATCACCGGCAAGAAGACGATCCTGCAGTTCCTCTCCAAGCCCATCGTGGCGATGCGGGAGAACGCGTTCAGGGAGCGGTGAGGGGAGCCCGCCGCCGACGCCTGAGGTGCCGAGCGTCACTTCAGACCCCGGCATGGGGGGCTGCGCGATGCGGGCGGTTGGGTTCACGCACGGGTGAGGCCGCGTTGGGTGGTCCATCGCAGCGGTCCGCCGAAGCCCGATATCGAGAGAGCCCCGGTGAGCGCTGGATTGCTTAACATGGCCGCACCACCCGGCAGGGCGGCTGAGGGGAACCGAGGAGTGCCTGAGCGACGCGAGCCGACGCGATGCCGGGTCGCCCGCAGGCAGACGGACCGAACATGGCGTGGGTTGCGACGATCGACGAGCAGGACCTGCCTCTGACGGGCGGCGGCTACCAGGATGCGCCTTTCAACCTGGCAACCACCTTCCGGCTGGCGCCGGGGGCGGGGCAGAAGGCGCTGGGGCTGTTGACGGCGTCTGACAACGACGTCTACAGCCTGGGTGTCCTGCCCGTGGGCAGCTACACCTTCACCGTCGCTCTGGGCACTTGGTACAGCGGGGCCGGGTTCGGGGGCGCCAGCCTGCCCACGCTCGGCCTGTTCAGCAGCGCGGGCGGCGCGCCCATCGCGCAGTCTTCAGCTGCGGGCACGCTGAACCACCAGATCGACGCGCCAGGGACTTTCTTCGTCGGTGTCCTCGGCACTCCTGGCGCGCCAGCCTCGCAGTACGCGCTCAACTACGAGCGCGTGGCGCCGCCGCCCAACCAGGCGGCGCGGGCGTCGACTTCGATCTCGGGCACGCCGGTGCCCGGCAACGTGCTGTCGCTCACGGGCTCCCTGTCCGACGGCAACGGTACGGCTTCGGCTTCGCTGTCCTTCCAATGGACTTCGGGCGGCCAGGTCGTCGGTTCGGGGAACACCTACACCGTGCGCACCGAGGACGTGGGCCGCGCGATCGACGTCCTCGTCAGCTTCATCGACGATGCCGGGTATCTCGAGACTTTCAGCCCGGCGGCCTTGACCGGGCGTCTTGCGAGCGCGCCCAAGCTCGTGTTCGACCCCACGCTCACCGTCGCGGTCGCGCCCCAGGTGCGCCTGCAGACCACGCTCGGCGACCTGGTGATGGAACTGCAACCGGCACGCGCGCCGGCCTCGGTGTCCAACCTGCTCGCCTACGTGGAGGATGGCTACTACGGCGGCACGCTGTTCCATCGTGTCGTGTCCGGCTTCGTGGTGCAGGGCGGCGGCTACACGCCCGGGCTCGTCTACAAGGAACCGAGCTACGACCCGATCCCGCTCGAGTCGGCCAATGGGCTGTCCAATGTGCGTGGCAGCGTCGCGATGGCACGCACCAGTCAGCCTGACTCGGCGACCAGCCAGTTCTACGTCAACCTGGTGGACAACCGCGCCTCGCTCGACGCCGCGGGCAGCCAGCCGCCGGGCTACGCGGTCTTCGGCACGGTGGTCTCGGGCATGCAGGTGGTGGACGCCCTGGCGGGCGTGCCCACCAGCTCGTCCGTGCCGCGTACCGACGTCCTCATCACCGCCGCGACGCAGACCGTGGCCGGCCTCGCCCAAGGCCGCACGGCCACGCTGCCGCTCACCGACCTGGAGCCCGGAGGGGCCTGGCAGTACAGCCTGGACGCCGGGAAGAGCTGGGCTGCGGGCAGCGGCAGCTCGCTCGTGGTGCCCGAGGGCCGTTATGGCCTGGGCGACATCCTGGTTCGGCAGACCGACGCCGCGGGCAATCCGAGTGCCGGCACCAACCGCTTCGCCACGGAACTGGTCGTGGCGGAATCGTCCGAGCTGCAGCCCCTCGTGCGGGTCTACGCCTGGAAGTCGCACGCCATGCTCGCGGGCGTGGTGCTCGAGAGTGCCGGGCAGCCGACCGTGGTGACAGGCACGGACGGTGCCAAGCTGCAGAACGGCGACATCGACCCGACGATCGACATCGCCGCCACCCTGCCCGTGGCGCAGGCGCAGCAGCCGGCATTGGACGCCGCCGTCACCCTCCGGGACGCCGTGTCCATCCTGAAGATGGTCGCCAACCAGCCCGTCAACCCGTCTGGCCGGGCGCTGTCGCCCTACCAGGCGCTGGCGGCGGACTTCGACGGCAACGGTGCGGTCTCGCTGGCCGACGCGCTGGGGGTGCTGCGCCATGCGGTGGGGCTGCCGGCCGCGACTGCGCCGCGCTGGGCCTTCGTCGACGAGGCCGACGCGGGCATGCCGGCGCGAGCGACGACGAGCCCGGGCCTGGTGCCAGCCACGCTGGCAGGCGTGACGCCGGTGGACGGGCACGTGGGGCTGGTGGGCGTGCTGCGCGGGGACGTGGACGGCAGCTGGCAGGCGCCGGCGGGCACGCCGCAGCTGGAGGCGGACTACTTCACCGGCCTGGTGGACGGGCTCGCCGCCCAGCATCCCGCGGCGGGCTTCGCGCTGTCGCAGTGGGGCGTGTACACGGGGTGAGCGGGCCGTGAGGCGGGGGCGCTCGCGTGAGGCCGCTGCGCGGCTGTTCCTGCGGCGGGTACGGGATCAGTCCCCGTACACACCCCACTGCGACAGCGCGAAGCCGGCGCCCGGGTGGGCCGTCGTGAGCCCGGCCAGCAGGGTGTCGAAGTAGGCCGGCTCGAGGGTGTCGAGGTCCTGGCTGCCTGCGGGTGCAGGCCAGCTCGCGTCGACGTCGCCGCGCAGCACACCCACGAGTCCAGGCGTCGCGCTGGCGGGCAGCGTGGCCTGTAGGGCCGGGGGCGTGCCGGGGTGGGTGGGTGAGGTCGAGGGGACCGCGGGGTCGGCTTCGTCGAAGAAGGCCCAGGCCGGCCGCGGCGCAGACAGGCCCACCGCATGTCGCAGCACGCCCAGCGCATCGGCCAGCGAGACCGCGCCGTTGCCGTCGAAGTCGGCGGCGTGCGCCTGGTAGGGCGAGAGTGACCGAGCGGCACCGTTGACGGGCTGGCCGGCGACGAGCTTCAGGATCGCCACCGCGTCCTGCAGGTTGACGGCGGCACCGGTGGCCTGCGCTTCCGACGCCGGGACCTCGCGCCGCGCGCCGAAGCTGACGGGCCCGGCGGGCAGGCCGGCGAGTTCGGTGCGGCCGTCGTTGCCACTCGGAGCCGACGGGGCGGGCGCTGTGCCGGCCGCGCCCGTGGCGCCCGTCGGCACCGGCTCGATGACGACACCGGGCAGCAGTGTGTGCGTCTTCCAGGCGTAGGCGCGGACCTGCAGGGTGGTGTGGGCCACCGGCGCGGGCAGGTCGCCGTCGGCAAAGGACAGGGTCTCGATGGCGCGCAGCGTGTCGGTGCCGTCGCGGCCGGCGCTGCGGTCGGTGACGACCACCGCGCCGGTGGCGGCGTCCAGCGTGATGTCGTAGCCCGTGCGCGCGCCGCTGAAGACGGCCACGTCCACACCGCCGCCGCCGTCGAGTTGGTCGTTGCCCGCGCCGCCGGCCAGCGTGTCCGCGCCCGTGCCGCCGTCCAGCGTGTCGTCACCGGCCTGACCTTCGGCGCGGTCGTCGCCGCCGCCGGCGTTGATGGCGTTGGCCACGGCGTTGCCGAACAGGCGGTCGGCGTGGGCGCTGCCGACCAGGTCCTCGATGACGGTGCCGAAATTGACCGTGAACTGCCCGGGGCTGGAGATCGTGGCGGCCGGGGCGGCGCCGACATGGCTCCAGTGGCCAGGCTCGAGGTACAAGGTCGCGCCCTGAGCCAGGTTGCCCGCGTCCATCGTGTCGCGGCCCGCGCCGTCCCACAGGAACTGGCCGGGATCCGTGCCGTCCAGCAAGTATCGGTCGTCGCCCGATCGGTCGGCGGCGTCGACGCCGTAGAGGTACTGCAGCGCGGCGATGTCGAAGGGCGAGAACTTCAGCGCGTAGGGCTGGCCTGCGGGCGTGTAGCTCATCTGCGTCCAGACCAGCGAGTCCTCGGCGCCCGCCAGGTAGGGAGGCTCCGCGACCTCGCTCATGTCCTCGGCGCGCGCGAAGGGGTGCTTCAGACCGAGGGCGTGGCCGAGCTCGTGGATCAGCACGTGGGCCATGTAGCTGCCGTCGGCCAGCGTCTGCGCGCCGGGCGCGTCGATGTCGAGGAAGACGTCGCTGCCCTCGGGGTCGGTGCTGGGGTGGAACGCGTAGCCGCTGCTGTCGCTCTGCGCGTTCAGCGCCAGCGCGATCGTGCGCGGCGCGTCCGGGTCGTTGACGGGGGTGAATTCCAGCGCCGTGACCGAGCGGATGTAGGCGAAGACGTCCTCGGCACGCGCGCGCTGCGTCTCGCTGAAGGGGGCGTAGCCGGCACCGTTTGCGGCGCTGGTGTCGTAGCTGGGCAGTGTTTCGGGGAAGGCGTAGGCGTAGGTGAGATCGGGGCCGAGCAGGTGCCGGAAGTCCCGGCCCGCCGCCTCGTCGGGCAGCAGGGCGTCGATCCAGTAAGGCAAGGGCAGGGCGCCGTCGAGGTAGGTGACCTGCTCGACCGTGCTCGGGATCTTGACGAAGCTCGCGCTCACCTCGGCCCGGTCGGCTGCGCCGGCGCTGTCGTCGATGACCGTGTCCAGGCCGGCGACGAGGTAGGTGTCGTCGCCATCGCCGCCGTAGAGCCGGTCCACGCCCGTGCCGCCGGACAGTGTGTCGCTGCCCTCGCGGCCGTGCAGCGTGTCGCTGCCGCTGCTGCCGTCGAGCAGGTCGGCGCCGCTGCCGCCGACGATGAAGTCATCGCCTGCGCCGCCGCGCAGCGTCTGCGCGCCCGTGGACGACCAGAAGGTGTACCCCGTTCCCAGCGTTTCGGTTGGCTGTCCGTTGATGGCGTCGTCGCCGTCACCGCCGTCGACCCAGTCGTCCGCACCGTCGCCACTGTCGCCGGCATCGGTGACGATCAGGTCGTGCCCCGCGCCACCGAGCACGGTGTCTGCGCCCTCCTGGCCGAACAGGGTGTCGTGGCCGTCGCCACCGAGGAGGCTGTCGCCATCGCTGCCGCCCGCGATGACGTCGCTGCCGAGGCCGCCGTCCAGCGTCTGGCGGCCGCTCGAGGGGTAGGTCAGCAGGCCGGCTCCGCCTTCGGGCCGCTGCGCGTTGATGTCGTCGTTGCCGTCACCGCCTTCGGCGCGGTCGTCGCCTGCGCCGGTGAGCAGGCGGTCGTCGCCGTCACCGCCGAGCAGGGTGTCGTGGCCGTCGTCGCCCTGAAGGGTGTCGTCCCCAATCCCTCCGTCGAGCCAGTCATCGGCCTCTTCGCCCAGCAACTCGTCCGCACCGCCGCCGCCATCGATGCTGTCGGCGCCGCCTTCGCCGCGCAGCCGGTCGTCCCCGCTGCCGCCATCCAGGGTGTCGTTGCCCGAGCCGCCAAACAGCGTGTCGCGGTCGGTGCCGCCGTCGATCAGGTCGGCATCGCTGCCGCCGACGAGGAAGTCGTTGCCCGCCCCGCCGCTCAGCGTCTGCAGGCCGCTGCCCGGGTAGATGCTGTAGGCGCCGGAGACCGGGTCGAAGCCGAAGCCGTTGACCGCGTCGTCACCGTCGCCCGCATCCACCGAGTCGTTGCCTGCCAGGCTGACCAGCGTGTCGTTGCCGGCCAGCCCGAGCAGCGTGTCGCTGCCGTCCGTGCCGAAGAGTTCTTCATCGCTGGAAGTGCCTGTGCGCAGGGCCATGTGTCATCTCCCGGCCCGCGTGAGGGCCTCCCAATGCCGATGATGACGCAAGCCGGGGCTGTCGGGTCTCTCAGCCTCTCAGTTGTACGACAGCGTGACGGTGAAGGTGCCGGTATAGGTGGCAATGGCTTGGCTGCCGGACACCGCCAGGGTGCCACCGATGCCGAAGGAGCCGAGGCCGGCCGAACTCAAGGTCCCCTGCAGGCCGGTGAGCGTGGTCGTGAAGGTGCCCAGCGTCATGGTGGCGTTGCCCGTGTTCGCCGTCAGAAGCACCGACGACGGCAGCGAGACCGAGTAGCTCGTGGACGGTGTGCCAGTCAGGCTGACCGTCGACGAGCTGCCTTCGGAGGTCGTCACGAGTGTCACTCCGCCCGTGGCGCTGCGGCTGCCCGCCGCGCTCATGACGACGGTGCCTGGCGTCGCGCCGGGTGCGAAGGTGCCGAAGTCCAAGGGCGACGTCGAGGAGACGGACAGGGTCCTGACCAGGACCGCCGAGGAATTGACGGTGCCGGCTGCGGTGAACTGGGCGTAGGCGCTGGGCAGGGCCAGCAGGGCCGAGCCTGACACTGCCAGCAGCGGCCGTGCCGCGCCACCCGATAGACGGTACCAAGAGCTTGTGCTGCGCATGCGACTCCTTTCCCGGACCGCCGAGCCGACGGACCGTGGCGTGAGGGATCGCGCGCCTGTCCTCGACCGCGAGCCGTTTACGACGGTGCAGTCACGACAGTTTAGCTAAGGTAATTTGGAAAGTAAATCTGCTAAGTCTTTGATTCTTTTGTGATGTGGTTCTGAAGTCCGGTGACTGGATCTCACCCCTTCTTGAGCACCAGGGTCAGGATGTCATAGCTGGCCACCAGTTCGCCGTGCTGGTTCGTCACCTGCACGTCCCAGGCCACCACGCCCTGCGGCGGCTGGCCCTTGCGCGCGGGCTTGTCGATCTTGCGCTTGCAGGTCAGGCGCGCCTGGATCGTGTCGCCGATGCCCACGGGCTTGACGAAGCGCAGCGTGTCGAGGCCGTAGTTCGCGAGCACCGGCCCCGGCGCGGGCGAGACGAAGAGCCCGGCGGCGGCCGAGAGCACGAAGTAGCCGTGCGCGATGCGCTTGCCGAAGGCGCTCTCCTTCGCCGCGATCTCGTCGAAGTGCATGTAGAAGTAGTCGCCCGAGATGCCGCCGAAGGCCACGATGTCGGCCTCGGTGACGGTGCGCCGGTGCGTGAGCAGCGAGTCGCCGATGACCAGGTCCTCGAAGTGGCGGCGGAAGGGGTGGACCTCGGACTCGCGCAGTGCCGCGCCGCGCACGTACTCGCCGCTGATGGCGGCCAGCATGGTGGGCGAGCCCTGCACCGCCGTGCGCTGCAGGTAGTGCGTCACCGCGCGCACGCCGCCGAGCTCCTCGCCTCCGCCGGCGCGCCCCGGGCCGCCGTGGTTGAGCCCGGGCAGCGGCGAGCCGTGGCCGGTGGACTCCACCGCTGCCTCGCGGTCCAGCACCAGGATGCGGCCGTGCCAGGCGGCCACGGCCGGCACGACGCGCGCCGCCGTGGCCGGCTCGCGCGTGACCAGCGTGCCTACCAGGCTGCCGCGCCCGCGCGCGGCCAGCGCCACCGCCTCGTCGATCTCGTCGTAGGGCATCAGCGTGCTCACCGGGCCGAAGGCCTCGACGTCGTGCACGGTGGCGTTGGCGTGCGGGTCGGTGCAGCGCAGCAGCGTGGGCGCGAAGAAGGCGCCGTGCTCGACGCCTTCGCCCCGCGGTGCCCAGCCCGCGCCGAGGCCCACCCCTTCGCCATAGACCACCTCGCAGCCGGCGGCCAGCTGCGCCACGCGCGCGGCCACGTCGGCCTGCTGCGCCTTGGACGCGAGTGCGCCCATGCGCACGCCCTCGAGCGCCGGGTCGCCCGCCACCACCTTGGCCAGGCGCGCGGCCAGGCGCTCGGCTACGGCGTCGAGGTGGCGCCGCGGCACGATGGCGCGCCGGATCGCGGTGCACTTCTGCCCCGCCTTGACCGTCATCTCGCGCGCGACCTCCTTGACGAAGAGCTCGAACTCCTCGTCGTCGGGGCCGACGTCGGGCGCCAGGATGGCGCAGTTCAGCGAATCCGCCTCGGCGTTGAAGGGCACCGAGCGCGCCACCAGGTTGGGGTGCACGCGCAAACGCGCCGCGGTGTCGGCCGAGCCGGTGAAGGTGACGACGTCAGACTCGGTCAGCCGCCCCAGCAGGTCCCCGGTGCCGCCGATCACCAGCTGCAGGCTGCCCGCGGGCAGCAGGCCGCTGTCGTGCATCAGGCGCACCAGTGCCTCGGTCAGGTAGCTGGTGGCGGTGGCGGGCTTGGCGATGCAGGGCATGCCGGCCAGGAAGCTGGGCGCGAACTTCTCCAGCAGGCCCCAGACCGGGAAGTTGAAGGCGTTGATGTGCACCGCCACGCCGCGCCGCGGCACCAGGATGTGCGTGCCGGCAAAGCCGCCCTGCTTGCCCAGCGGCAGCACCGGGCCCTCGTGCACGACGTTGCCCGAGGGCAGCTCGCCGGCGCCGAAGCCGGCATAGGCGAACAGCGTGCCGGTGCCGCCTTCGATGTCGATCCAGCCGTCGGCGCGGGTGGCCCCCGTGTGGCGCGACAGCGCGTACAGCGCCTCCTTGCGCTCGGTCAGGTAGGCCGCCAGCGCGCGCAGCCGCGCCGCGCGCTGCTGGAAGTCCAGCGCCAGCAGGGCGGGTACCCCCACGCGGTGGGCGTGCTCCACGGCCTCGGCGAAGTCAGGGGCTTCGGCGTGCGTGTACGCGACGGCGCTGCCGTCGATGGCGCTGTGCAGCAATGCGGCCGGCTCGGTGCCGAGCCAGCGACCGGCAATCAGGCTCTGCAGCAGGGGGGTGGACATGGGCGGGCTCCTCGTCGGCGTGGTCTCGAATGGCTGGGGGCGATTGTCGCGAGACAGGCCCCATGGGAGCTGACGGGTCCTGCCTGATCAGGGCCGTTGCACTAGACGCCTGCCAGCGCCTTCTCCAGCACACCCGACAGTCGCTGCGCCTGCTGGCGCAGCAGCGCGCCCACCTCGGCGCGACGCACCTCGTCAAGCCGCGCCGAGATGGCGGCCACGCTGAGGGCCGCCACCGGCGCGCTGGCCGGGAAGGCCACGCCCACGGCCGCGGTGCCCGGGAACACCGGCCCGTCCAGGTAGGCGTAGCCGCGTTCCCGGCCCTCGCGCACCGCGGCACGCACGCGCTGCGGATCCAGCGTCGACAGCTTGGCGTAGCGCGGCCCGTTGGCCTCGACGATCTCCTCGGCCTCGGCCGGCGGCAGCGCGCACAGGATGGCGAGCCCTCCGGCGCCGATGCCCAGCGGCCTGCGGATGCCGACGTCCAGTGTCAGCGCCTTGATCGGGTAGTCGCCCAGCGCCCGGGCCGAGCAGACGGCCTCCAGACCCCGCCGTTCGCTGAGGTAGACCGTGTCCTGCGTCTGGTCGGCCAACTCGGTCAACGCAAGCTCACAGCGCTCGGCCAGGCTGAAGCGCGGCCGCGCCAGCAGGCCCAGTTCGAACAGCAGCGGGCCCAGCGCGTACTTGCGCGTCACCGCCCGGCGCTCGACCAGGCCCTCGATCGCCATGCGCTGCAGCAGGCGGTGACAGGTGGAGGTCGGCAGTCCGGTGGCCGCAGCGACGTCCCCGAGCCGCATACCCTCCCGTCCGCGCGAAGCCACCACACGCAGCATCGCCACCAGGCGCTCGATGCTCTGCGTGCCGCTGCGCGGCTCCGCCCCGGCACCGTCGGCCGTCATCGCCAGCCTCCGGTTGACGCTACAGCACTCACGGCACTTCCACCATATGGCAGAAATTCGGGTTCGTCCCGACTCGGTACTTCATTGCCCATGCTTCAATTTCTTGCGACCTCTGCGCCTATATATTGCCATATGGTGGAAATCTTGAATCACGTCCCGCAGACCATGACCGAGAAGATCCTGGCCCGCGCCAGCGGTCGCCCGCACGTGCGGCCCGGCGACGAGGTCGAGGCCCGGCCCGACTTCGTCATCAGCTACGACTTCCCCGGCTACACCGACGTCTTCTTCCGCGAGGCACGGGAACTGGGCGTGGAGCGTGTGCAGGACCCCAAGCGCTTCGTCCTGTTCATCGACCACATGGTCCCCGCCGCCACCCCGAAGGAGGAGGAGCTGCACCGCGGCACCCGCGCCTGGGGCGCCGACCAGGGCGTGCCGGTGCACGAACGCAAGGGCATCGGCCACCAGGTCAGCGCCGAGCTCGGCTACGCCACGCCCGGCGCCTTCGTCGTGCACTTCGACGGCCACGTCAGCCAGCTCGGCGCCTTCGGCACCTATGCCTTCGGCGCGCGCAAGGGGGTGCTCGAGGCCTACGTCTCGGAGACCATGGCCATCCGCGTGCCGCCGACGGTGAAGATCGTGCTCACCGGCACGCTGCGGCCGGGCGTGATGGCGCGCGACGTCTTCCACCACCTGGTGCGCGTGATGGGCCCCGCGTCCTGCGCCTTCAAGGCGGTGGAGCTGGCCGGCCCGGTGATCGACGCGATGAGCATCGAGGGCCGGCAGACGATCTGCGGCCAGGCCATGTTCCTCGGCGCGAACACCATGCTGATCGCGCCCGACGCGCGCACGCTGGAGTGGCTCCAGGGCCGGGCCCGGCTCGACCTGGCGCCGGTGCATCCCGACGAAGACGCGGTCTACGAGCGCGTCGTCACCGTCGACGTCTCGGCGCTCGAGCCCATCGTCGTCGTGCCGCCGAGCCCGGCCAACACGCGCGACCTCTCCGAGCACGTCGGGCTCGAGGTGCACGCCGGCTACCTCGGCTCCTGCGCCAGCGGCCGGCTGGAAGACCTGCGCGCCGCCGCCGAGGTGCTGCGCGGGCGCCAGATCAAGCCCGGCTTCCAGCTGCACGTGGTGCCCACCTCGCAGGCCATCATGGCGCAGGCCGCGCGCGAGGGGCTGATCGAGACCCTGGTCGAGGCCGGCGCCTTCATCAGCTCGCCCACCTGCGACTACTGCTACGGCCGCATCGCCACCATGGCCGACGGCCAGCGCGCCGTCTCCACCGGCACGCTGAACACGCCCGGGCGCATGGGCAGCGTGGACTCCGAGATCTACCTGTGCAACGCCGCGGTGGTGGCGGCCTCGGCGATCGAGGGCCGCATTGCCGACCCGCGGCCCTACCTGGGAGCCGCGTGATGGCCCTGCCCAACCTGCGCGGCCGCGTGGCCTGGGTCTTCGACGAGGACGACTTCGACATCGACCTCATCATCGGCGTGCGCAACATCAAGATCACCGACCTGGACGAGCTGGCGCGCCTGGCCATGGGCGACCGCGAGCCCGGCTTCGCCGCCACGGTGCAGCGCGGCGACCTGCTCGTGGGCGGGCGCAACTTCGGCTACGGCCACCCGCACTACCCGGCCATGCGGGCGATGCGCCACCTGGGCATCGCCGGGGTCGTGGCCGAGTCCTTCTCGCCGGGCTTCTTCCGTGGCGAGATCAGCATGGGCTTCCCGCTCGTCACCTGCCCCGGCATCCTGGGCCTGGCCGCGCGCGGCGACGTGCTCGAGGTCGACTGGGCCGCGGCCGAAGTGCGCCACCCCGCCGGCGGCCGCACGCTACCCCTGCAGCCCTTGGCCGAATCCGAGCGCCAGACACTCGAGGCTGGCGGCCTTCTTCCCTACCTGAAGGCGCGCCGCAGCCGCGCGCCGGGAGTGCAACCATGACCGCAGCCTCATCCCGTCAACGCCTGCGCCAGTGCCTGGCCGAGGGCCGCACCTTCTGGTTCGCCGGCGCGCAGGACACCTTGTCCGCGCTCCTGGTCGACCAGTCGGGCTTCGACGGCGTGTTCACCACCGGCTTCGGCATCTCGGCATCGCTGCTGGGCCAGCCCGACATGGAGCTGTACACGCTGAGCGAGAACGTCCAGGTCGTCGACCACATCGCCAACGCCGTGCGCAAGCCCATCTTCGCCGACGCCGACACCGGCTACGGCAACGTGCTGAACGTCGGCCGCACCGTGCGCGCGCTCGAGAAGGCCGGCGCGGCCGCGCTGTCGCTCGAAGACCAGGTCAGCCCCAAGCGCTGCCCGGCCGCCGCGGCGCCGTTGTTGACGCTGTCGGTGGCCGACGCCGTGGGCAAGATCCGCGCCGCGGTGGACGCGCGCCAGGACGCCAACCTCGTCATCGTCGCCCGCACCGACGTGGCCGACCCCGAGGAGGCCATCGACCGTGCCGGCCGCTACGCCGAGGCCGGCGCCGACGTGATCCAGCCGATCTCGCGCACCTTCCACGACCACGCCGGTCTGCTGCGGCTGCGCCAGGCCTGCGGCCGGCCGCTGTCGCTGCAGTTGATGGAAGGCACCTGGACGGCTGAGCTCGACCGGGCGCAGATCGAGTCGGTGGCCGCCTTCGCGACCTATCCGCTGGTCACGCTGATGAGCACCGTGCACGCGCTGCAGACCAACCTGGCCGCGCTTTCGGCCCAGCGCGGCCAGCCGCTGCGCGAGCTGCCCTGCGGCCGCGCGTCCATGGCGGCGTTCAAGACCTTGATCGGCTGGCACGCCGCCGAGCACCTGCAGGCGCATTACGAGGTTGGCCCCACTGCTGCCTGAGCGCGGCAGCGCCCCATCCCCTGAAGACCACACTTTCCTGAGAGGAGAACCGCATGAAACTGAACCGAGTCCTGGCCACCGCCGCGCTGATCGGCACGGCGCTGATGGCCGCCACGGCCGCCACGGCGCAGACCGCCGCCTTCCCGACCAAGCCGCTGCGCATCATCGTGCCCTACCCGCCGGGCGGTGCCACCGACGTCGCCGCGCGCCTGGTGGCGCCGCGCCTGGCCGAGGAGCTGAAGCAGAACGTGGTGGTCGAGAACCGCCCGGGCGCCAGCGGCAACCTGGGCATGGTGGCCCTGCTGCAGAGCGCACCCGACGGCCACACGATGGCCATGAGCCTGACCGGCATGGTGTCGATCAACCCGACCACCTACAGCAAGGCCGGCTTCACCGCCGCCGACTTCACCCCGGTGGCCCGCGTCTCGCTCGCGCCGCTGGTGTTGGTGGTGCCGGCCGAGTCGCCCTGGAAGACGATGGGCGACCTCGTGGCCGCCGGCAAGGCCGCGGGCAAGGGCGGGCTGCCCTACGGCTCCACCGGGGCGGGCGGGATCTCGCACGTCGCCTCCGAGCTCGTGAACGCGGCGGCTGACGGCAACTTCACGCACGTGCCCTACCGCGGCGGCGCGCCGCTGGCCCAGGCGCTGATGGCCAACGAGGTGCGCTGGGGCCTGCTCGGCACGGCCGACGCCCGCGCCCAGATCCAGGGCGGCAAGCTGCGCGCGCTCGGGCAGTTGCGTGCCACGCGCTCGGAGCTCTGGCCCGACGTGCCCACGCTCACCGAGCAGGGCGTGCGCGGCGGCGTCGACTTCGACATGTGGTTCGGCCTGGTCGTTCCCTCCAAGACGCCGGCGTCCGTGGTGACGATGCTGAACGAGAAGGTCGCGCGGATCGTCGCCGAGCCCGACTTCCGCCGTCGCCTGAACGACATCGGCGGCGTGTCGCTGACCAGCGGCAACACCGTGGCGGCCTTCACCGACGTGATTCAACGCGAGCTCGACGTGCTGCCGAAGACGGCACGGGACCTGGGCCTGAAGCTCGACTGATCGGGCACGGCCTCGAGACCACCACAAAAGGAGACAAGCATGCCCACGAACCGCACACGCCTCACCCTGGAACAAGCCTTCCGACGCCGGCTCCTGCAGGCGGCCGGCACCGTTCCCTTCTGGTCGCTGCAGGCCGCCGCGCAGGGCACAGCCGGAGGCGGCGTGCTTCGGGTGGCTGCGCCGCACAACCCCTCCACGCTCGACCCGATGACGGGACGCTCCGGGCCGGACCACGTCTACCTCTACACCCTCTTCGACACGCTCATCGACTGGGAGCCGAACGCCCTGACACCCACGCCCGGACTGGCCGAGTCGTGGAGCTATCCCGATCCGACGACCCTGGTACTGAACCTGCGCAAGGGGGTGAAGTTCCACGACGGCGGGCCCCTCGACGCCGAGGCCGTCAAGGCCAACCTGGACTGGGGCCGCAGCAACGAGCGGTCGTCGGTCAAGGTCGACCTGTCGTCCGTCGAGAGCGTCGAGGTGCGCGGTTCGCACACCGTGGCCTTGAAGCTCAAGCGCCCCGACCGCGCCCTGCCGCTGATCCTCTCCGACCGGGCGGGGATGATGCGCTCACCCAAGGCTGTGCGCGACCTGGCCGCCGGGCACGACCGCAACCCGGTCGGCACGGGAGCCTTCAAGTTCGTGAGCTGGGCCGACCGCGACCAGGTCGTCGTGACCCGCAACCCGGACTACTGGAAGCGCGACATCGGCAACCTCGACGGCATCGTCTTCAAGGTCATCTCGGAGCCTCAGACCGCCTTGCGTTCAGTGGTGTCTAACGACAACCACTTCACCTACTACGTGCCCCCGCAGCAGCGTGCCGTGGCCGAGCGGTCCGGGCGACTGACGATCGACGTCAGCCCGTCGCTGCAACTCGGGATGCTGTACTTCAACTACGGGCGCGGTCCCATGAAGGACGTCCGGGTGCGCCGCGCCGTCAACCATGCCATCGACCGAGCCGCCTACGTGAAGGCCACGGCCGGCGGGCTCGGCGAGCCGGCGGACATGGCGCTGCCCAAGGCGCACTGGGCCCATGCGCCGGAACTGGCTGGTTTTTACAAGCACGACCCCGAGCGCGCGCGGGCCCTGCTGCGCGAGGCCGGCCTGACCAGTGGCGTCGAGATCCACCTCATCGCCTGGAACGACCAGCTCTCTATGCAGCGCACCGAGGTGCTGATGGAGATGCTCAAGCAGGTGAACATCCGCTTGAAGGTCACCACCGGCACCGGGGTGGACACGGCCGGCCAGTTCTTCGGCAAGCAGGAGGGCGACATGCACCTGTCCTTCTGGACCGGGCGCCCCGACCCCTCGCTCACCTACGACCTGCTGTTCGCAGAGGGCTCGTTCTTCAACGCCGGTCGTGGCGCGACTGCCGGCATGGCGCAGGTGCTTACGGAGGCGCAGGCCGGCGCCACCCTGGAAGCGCGCAAGGCGGCCTTCGCGAAGGTTCAGCGGCTCGCCCTGGACAACGCCTTGTTCTGCCCCTTGATGTTCGACGTGCAGATGGTGGTCCACAGCAACCGGCTGCGCGGCTACCGCCCCAACCTCATCGGCAAACCCAAGCTGGACAGCATCTCCCAGGCATGAACGGGCTTCGCGGGGCGGGTGCGCTGCCGCAGTGCGTGCTGCGCGACCTGCTGCACGAGCAGGTCGCCGCACGGCCGGACGAGGTCTACGCCGCCTTCGAGAGCGGCGAGACCTGGACCTTCCGTGACCTGCTGGCGCAGGTGCGGGAGGCGGCGGCAGGCCTGGCGGCGCTGGGCGTGCGCCAGGGGGATTTCGTCGCGCTGTGGCTGGCCCACGGTCCGGTGGCGCTGCGCACCTGGTTCGCGGTGAACTACCTCGGCGCCGTCGCCGTCCCGGTCAACCTGGCCTACACGGGGCAGCTCCTGGCGCGCGTCCTGGCGAACTCGGGCGTCCGCCGGATGGTGCTGGAGTCACCCCTGGTCGAGCGGATCG
>CAIRBF010000008.1 GCA_903876715.1 uncultured beta proteobacterium | reverse complement strand
TCAACGGCACGCTGGGCCAGGAGTACGCGCTGCGCGTGGCGGTGCGCGCGCTCGACGGCGCGGCGGTGGTGGCCGAGACGGCCAAGGTGGCGACGGTGCGCGCGATCGAGCCGGTGGCGCAGGGCCGCAGCGGCAGCGCGCTGGCGCCGACGCTGGACAGCCTGCCGGCCGGCCTGGCGATCACGGCGGGCGAGAGCTCGCAATTGGTGTTCACGGGCGCGCTGCTGGGCGACGGCAACGCGGCCGCGGACGACACGCTGACGCTGACGCTGGGTGTGGTGGCGGGCGGCACGCGCGTGCTGGCGGCGACCACGGGCGCGGACGTGGTAGCGGCGGCATCGGGCGACGGCCGGACGCTGACGCTGAGCGGCCAAGCGGCGGCGCTGCAGGCCTTCCTGCGGGCGGGCGCGGTGCGCTATACAGGCGACGCGACGGCGCTGACGCTGACGCTGGCGAACGCCGGCGGGGCGTCGGCGCAGGCCCGGCTGGCGCTGAACGCGCCGGCGCAGACGCTGGCGGGCAGCGCGGCGGCGGTGTTCAACGCCCCGGCGACGGTGACGACGACGCCGGGTGCGCGGGTGGCGATCCCCTTCGGCGCGCAGCCGTTGGTGGCGCCGGGGCCGGTGACGCTGAGCTTCACGGCCAGCGCCGGCGCGAGCCTGGGCTGGGCGGCCGAGGCCGGGCTGAAGGTGTCGGGCGACGCCGGGGCCGACGTGCTGGCGGCCGGCAACGGCGCGACGCTGACGCTGCACGGCGCGCCGGAGCAACTGAACGCCTACCTGGCTGGCGGGAAGCTGAAGGTCTCCGGTGCCGGCACCGTGACTCTCGGCGGTGCGGCCGCGGGCACGATCGCGGTTGTCGCGCAGGCCAACGTCGCAGCGACGCCCCAAGTGCCGCCATTGAACCTGCCAGGCAGCTTCACGTTGCTGGCCGCCGGCGGGCAACTGGTGCTGCCGGCTGACTTGCTCGGATCAGACTCGGGCGCCACGCGCACGGTGATGCTGACGGTCGGCGCCGGGACGCTGACGGCCACCGGCCTGGGCGGCGCAGTCACCGCCACGGTGGGTGGCAGTACCCAGTCGACAGGCAGCACGCCGGCGGCGGCCACGCTCACGTTGAACGGCACGGTCCAGGCCTTGAACCAGTACCTGTCGACGGCGGGTCGGCTTGTGTTCGACGGCGTGGCGGGCGCGCTGCCCATGCTGACCGTGGCGGCCGGCGTGCCCGACGGCGCGGGCGGCTTCACTGCGCAGGTGCAGGCGCTGTCGACGCTGAAGGTGCTGGGTGCTGCGTCCGGGTTCGGCGCGTCGCCGGCCAGCGAGCCGGCGGCTGCGGGCTTGGCCGCCTTGGCGCCGGCGCTGCCGATCACGCCGGGTGCGGCGTCGACGCTGGTCTTCGGTGGCTTCGACCTCATCGGGGTCGACGCTGGCGAAAACCTCACGCTGACCCTGGGCCTGCCGGAGTCGGGCGCGCTGAACCTGGCCGCCGGGCAGGGGCTGAGCCTGTTCGACGCCGGCGGCACCGCGCAGCTCGCCTCGCAGCGCCAGCTGAGCTGGAGCGGCACCGAGGGCGCGCTGGAAAGTCTGCTGCGCGGTATAGCGGGCCGGGTCGTCTACACGGGCCCCGGCCAGGCGGCCGGTGGCGCGCCGGTGACGCTCACGGTCTCGCTCGCCCGGGCCAGCGGCGCCGTGACGCAGGTGGCCCTGCCGCTGGCGGCACCGGTGCAGGCCGACGGCATGCCGGCCACGCTCGCGCTGCCGGCGGCCCGCGTCCTCACCCCGGGGGCGCTGCAGCCGCTGCCCTTCGGCGCTGCGGCCCTGACCGGCACGGGCGAGGTGCTGCTGCAATTCAGTGCCATTGGCGGCCAGGCGCAGTTCGAATGGGCCGCCAACCCGGCCCTGAAGGCCAGCGCCGGGGCGGGCGCTGCGCTCGCCGCGTCCGGCGCGCCGGCCTCCGCCGTGTCGCTCTACGGCTCGGTGGTGGACCTCAACGCCTACCTGAGCGCCGGCGGCCTGAAGCTGCGGTCCGCCGGTGCCGACACGCTCGCCGTCACCGTCAGCACGGGCGACTTCGTCACCAGCGGCAGCATCGCCGTCAGCCTGCAGGGCAACACGGCGCAGGCGCGCAGCGGCCCGGCGCTGGTGGTCCCCCCGCGCTTCAACATCCCTGCGGCGACGGGGCTGCTGGCGCTCGGGGCCGACGGCGTGGTCTACGCGCCCACCGCAGCCACCGGCACCGCCGCGGACCTGCTGACCCTGACGGTCAGCGTGCCCGCTTCGGTGACCTTGGCCGCCGGGCAAGGGCTGGCGCGCGTCACGGCGGCGGGAGGCGAGGTGAGCGCTCCCGCGGCCCGCCTGACTCTCACCGGCACCGCGGCCGAGCTGAACGCCATCTTGCGCGGCGGCGCCGGTGCCGACCGCATTCGCTACAGCGGCCCGGCGACGGTGTCGCTGGTCTTCAGCATCACCGAGGACGCTGCGTCCTCGATCGACGGCGCGCCGGTGGGCTCGACGGTCACGACCGTGGTCCAGACCGTGACCACGGCCGTGACGGCCGACCCGGCCGCCCTCGAGACCGGCGCGGCCCTGGCGGCGCTGCCCACCGCGCTGTGGGTGACGCCGGGCCAGGCCTCCGACCTGCGCTTCACCGGCGCGCTGCTGTCGGGCGCCCTGATCGATGGCAGTGACGAGCTGCGGCTGCGCTTCGTGCCCGGGGCCGGCGCGGGCACCTTGGTCGCCTCCACCGCCTTCACCGGCGTGGCCGTCGACGCCACGGGCCCGCTCGAGATCCGCGGTACCGCCGCCGCCCTGTCGGCCTACCTCGCCGCGCCGGGCGCGCTGCGCTACACCGGCGGCGCCACGGGCTACGTCTTGGAGCTGCGCGACGCCCAGGGCGAGCTCGACGCGACGGCGAACGTGCAAGTCCTGGCCACGCAGCAGTCGCCGGTGCAGCCGCCTTCGCCCTTCACGACGGCGGACCACAGCGCCAGTGCGCGCATGGTGCTGCCGGCGACGCTGACAGCCACGCCCGGGGCCCTGGTTCAGTTGCAGAGCGGCAACACGGTGACCTTGAGTGCGGCGAGCTCGCCCTACGGTCTGGCGGTGGACACCGTGCATTACATGCGGGTCACCGGGTCTGCGAACGGGGCGGTCTGGGGATCGGGGATCTACACCGACGATTCCAGCCTGGCAGCCGCTGCCGTGCACGAAGGGCTCGTGTCCGTGGGCGTGCAGGGTGTCGTCAAGGTCACCATGCTGCCCGGTCAGAGCAGCTATTCCGCCGGCACGAACAACGGCGTCCAGACTTATTCCTACGGCGCCTGGAGCCGCAGCTACTCCATCGACGCCGTCGACCCGGCGCTGGCCGCCGCCCTGCTCGCCAGCGGCACCGCCACGACCGGCGCAGCCTTGTCCTTCCAGGGCCCCGGCACCTTGGATGTCGATGTCCTGGTGCCCCCGTCCTCGCTGTCGGTGATGGGTGGGACCGGGGTCCTTGCCAGCACCGTGACACCGGTTTCCGGCGCGCCCCATGTGCGCCTGACCGGCACGGCGGCGCAACTGAACACGCTCTTCGCCACCCCGGAGGCCGTGCAGTACGACGCCGCAGCCGGGGGCGGTGCGCTGACCTTCCGGCTGGTGCAGGGCGGGGCGACGGGCTCCATCGCGGTTGGCGCAAAGACGGCCACCGCCTCCGACCAGGGTGTCCGCGGGCTGCCCACGTTCGCCCTGGCGGCGCTGCAGCGCACGCCGGAGGCCGACGCGGCCAGTGCGGCAGCGCAGGGCCGCTGGCTGCGCGTGGCGCTGGCCTCGGCCGCGCCGGCCACCGACAGCGCGCGGCTGCGCGTGGCCGGGTTGACCTCGTACGCCACCGATCGCGACGGTGTGACCGTGGAGGTGGACCCGAGCAACCCGACGAGCCCGGTCTTCAGCGGCACGGTCGACGCGCTGAACGCCTACTTCGCCAACGGCCACGCCAGCTACGCAATCGCGGCCGGGACGAGCGCTGCGCTGACGGTGTCGCTGCTCGACGCCGCCGGCCGGTCGTACAGCACCGCGACCGCGGGGATCGAGGCCTACAGCCTGGCCGCCACGGCTGCACCGCAGCAGCCCGGGCTGCCCGCGACGCTGTCGGTGATCGACACCGGCGGGGCGGCAGCGCCGCTGGTCTTCGCCGGCGAGCTGATCAGTGGCGTCGTCGCTTCGACG
>CAIRBF010000007.1 GCA_903876715.1 uncultured beta proteobacterium | reverse complement strand
TGGCGCCGCATCGTCGCCGCGGCGGGGTACTCCTGGGCGGGCCTGCGCGCGGCGGTGCGGCACGAGTCGGCCTTCCGTCAGGAGCTTGCGCTGGGCGTGCCGATGCTGGTGCTGGCCTGGTGGCTGGCGCCGGGGCGCTGGCAGGCGCTGGCCTTGACGGCTTCCATCGTGCTGGTGTGGATCGTCGAGTTGCTGAACTCGGCCGTCGAGGCGCTGGCTGACGCCATCTCGGTCGAGCGCCACCCCCTGATCGGCCGGGCCAAGGACCTGGGCAGCGCCGCGGTGATGGCCAGCCTTTTCCTGGCCGGCCTGACCTGGCTCGTGGTCTTCTGGCCGGGGTGAGGTTCCGCGCAGGACGCAGCGGTCGTCGGATTCAGTCCCAACCGAAGCGCCCGACGTACCACCGCTTGACCAGGCTGGCCGCCAGCGCGTAGCCCAGCAGCAGCGCGGCCAGCCAGGCGAAAAAGGCGAGCGGCAGCGGTGTCAGCTTCAGCAGCGGCCCGAGCGGACTGGCGGGCAGCCAGAGCCCGGTGGCCATCACCACGGCCGTGGTCGCCCACAGCGGCGCCGAGGCCCCGCCTCCGGTGAAGGGGCCGTCCGCGCTGCGGATCAGGTGCACGACCATGGCCTGGCTCAGCAGGCCGATGACGAACCAACCACTGTGGAACAGCGCCTGCGTCTGCGGGGTGTTCGCCTGCAGCGCGAACCACAGCACGGCGAAGGCCGCGAGGTCGAAGACCGAGCTGACCGGGCCGAAGCACAGCATGAAGCGGCCTAGCCCGGCCGCGTCCCAGCGCAGCGGGTGCGCGACCTGGGTTGCGTCGACGCGGTCGAAAGGCACCGCGATCTGGGCCACGTCGTACAGCAGGTTCTGCACGAGCAGCTGCAGCGGCAGCATCGGCAGGAAGGGCAGGAAGGCGCTGGCCGCCAGCACCGACAGCACGTTGCCGAAGTTCGAGCTCGCCGCCATGCGGATGTACTTGCGCAGATTGCAGAAGGTGGCCCTCCCCACGATCACGCCGTCGTCGACGACGGTCAGGCTCTTCTCCAGCAGCACGACGTCGGCCGCCTCGCGCGCGATGTCCACCGCACCGTCGACCGTGATGCCGACGTCGGCGGCGTGCAGCGCCGGGGCGTCGTTGATGCCATCGCCGAGGAAGCCGACGACGCGGCCGCCGGCGCGCAGCGCGCGCACGAGCCGTTCCTTGTGCAGCGGCGTGAGCCGGGCGAACACGCGGTGCCCGGCGGCGGCGCGCGCGAGCGTGGGCTCGTCCATGGCGTCGATCGACGCGCCGTCGACGATGAGCCCGGGCTCGAGCCCCACCTGCCTGCACACCTGCCGGACCACGCGCTCGTTGTCGCCGCTCAGCACCTTGATGTCGACGCCGTGGGCCTGCAGCGCCCGCAACGCGGGGGCTGCGCTGTCCTTGGGCGGGTCGACGAAGGCGATGTGACCCAGCAGCGTGAGGCCGCTCTCGTCGGCGGTCCCGTAGACGCGGTCGGGCGCCGCGGGCAGGGTCTTCACGGCCACGGCGATCACGCGCAAGCCCTCGTCGCCCAGGGCGTCCGCGACCGCCAGCACCCGTTCGCGCAGCGCCGCGTCGAGGGGCACATCCTGCGGCCCCTGGCCGGTCATCCGCACCGTGCTGCACACGGCCAGCATTTCCTCCAGCGCCCCCTTGCAGACCAGCTCGCGCGGGCCGCCCGGCTGCTCGACGACGACCGACATGCGGCGACGCACGAAATCGAAGGGGACTTCGTCGACCTTGTGCCAGCGCTCGTCGGCGGTCGTCTCCGCCGGCAGGGCGGCGTGCTCGAGCACGGCGCGGTCGAGCGGACCGTGCAGCCCGGTCTGGTGGCGGCTGTTCAGCCAGGCCGCACGCAGCACCTGCTGAGACGGGGCGCCGAAGGCGTCGATGTGGCGGCCGAGCTCGAGCTGGCCCTGGGTCAGGGTGCCGGTCTTGTCGGTGCACAGCAGGTCCATCGCGCCGAGGTGGTGGACGGCGTCCAGGCGCTTGACGACGACCTTGCGCCGCGACAGGGCGAGCGCCCCCTGCGCCAGCGTCGTCGTCACGATCATCGGCAGCAGCTCGGGCGTCAAGCCCACGGCCAGCGACAGCGCGAACAGGAAGGCCTGCAGCCAATCGCCCTGGCGCCAGCCGATCAGCAGCAGCACCAGCGGCACCATGACGGCGGCAAAGCGGATCAGCAGCCAGCTCACGCCGTTGACACCGGCCTGGAAGGCGTCGGGCGCCCCCTCGCGCATGGCCAGACGCTCGGCCACCGCGCCAAAGCAGGTCTGCGCCCCGGTGGCCACGACCAGCCCCGTGGCCGTGCCCGAGACGACATTGGTCCCCATGAAGAGCAGGTTCGGCTGCGCCATGACGTCGGCTTCGTGCGGGCGCGCGTCGGTGAACTTCTCCACCGGCAGGGCCTCGCCGGTCAGCGCCGCCTGGGCGACGAAGAGGTCGCGCGCGGCCAGCACGCGGCAGTCCGCGGGCACCATGTCGCCCGCGGACAGGTGGACAAGGTCGCCGGGAACCAGCTCGCGCAGCGGGATCTCGCGCGGCGGGGCCGGCCCCTGGGTGGACGCGCCGGCAGGCGCGCGCCGCAGCACGCTCGCGCGGTTGCCGACCAGGGCCTTCAGCCGGTCGACGGCGTGGCCGGAGCGGCCCTCCTGCGCGAAGCGCATGCCGGTGCTGAGCGCGACGATGGCCACGATGACGAGCGCCGAGGCGCCGCCCTCGGTCAGCGCCGAGACAGCGGCCAGTGCCGACAGCAGCAGGTTGAAGGGGTCGCTGTAGCAGTGCCAGGCACGGCGCCAGGCGGAGGGCGCCCGGTCATGCTCGACCTCGTTCGGTCCGTGGCGCGACAGGCGCGCGGCGGCCTCGCGCGTGCTCAGGCCCCCGGGGTCCGAGCGCAGCCGGCTCAGCGCCGCCGCGGGCGTGTCGGTCGCCACCTGGCGCAGATGATGCAGCAGGGCCTCGGGCGGGGCCTCGTGGCGGCCGATGCCGGCCAGTCGGTCCTGCAGCGGGTGGCGCCCGAAGTGCCGCCGGCGTCGGCGTCGGCGCAGCATGTGCGTGAACCAGCGTTTCAGCGGGTGCACGCTCGCCCTTGCGGGGGGCGATTGATGAAGCAGGGCAGGGCGGTCGGTGCGGGCCATGGCGAACCCCGCACTCGACACCGGATGGGGACGGCCGCCGGTGCGCAGGCGCAAGGGCGGGTGCAGGGGACGTGCTGGACCGGCGGGCGGGCGTACCGTGACCGGATTACTTCGACCCGGCCAGCTCCGCGTCGATCAGCCCGGGCACTCAGAGCCTGAGAGTTTTTCCGCCGTGCCCGAAAGGCGCGCCAAAACGCCCCGTATCTAGGCGCAAACCACAGCCATAGCTCGGGCTATGGCGCGGATTTGCAACGACGAGACGGGGTGTTTTGGGGTGCAAGGCGGGCATGGGGGAAAGACTCTCAGGCTCTCGGCCCTTCACCGCGACGGCCTCGGCTCTCAGCCGCCGCCCAGCGCGTGCCGCACCAGCAGCGCCGCCAGCGCGAACATCGTCACGCCGATGAGGCCGTCCAGCACCTGCCAGGCGCGGGGGCGGGCGAACCAGGGCGCCAGCCCGCGCGCGCCGAAGCCCAGCGCCGAGAACCACAGCGCGCTGGCGCTGGCGGCCCCGGCGATGAACCAGGCTTGCAGCGCCGCCGGCTGCTGCGCCCCGATGCTGCCCACCAGCAGCACGGTGTCGAGGTAGACATGGGGGTTCAGTAGCGTGAAGGCGGCGGCCTGCGCCAGCGCGGCGCCGCGCCCCAGCGCCAGACCGCCTGCGGCGGCGTGCAGTTGCTGCGATTGCCGCGCTCGGCGCAGCGCCCGCCAGCCGTAGGCCGCCAGGAACACGGCGCCTGCCAGCGCCAGGGCATGGGCCAGCGCGGGGCTCTGGCCGAGCGCCTGGGCCATGCCCAGGACGCCGGCGGCGATCAGCAGGGCGTCGGCGCTGGCGCAGAACAGCACGACGCTGCCGACGTGCTCGCGCCGCAGGCCCTGGCGCAGGACGAAGGCGTTCTGCGCCCCGATGGCCACGATCAGGCCGAGGCCCAGGGCCAGGCCCTGGGCGAAGGCGTGGAAGGTGGCCGCGGTGCCTGGGGACAGCAACATGAACCTGGATGATGCGCGCAGCAGACCGATTCCTCGCGCCGCCGAGGCAGCGAGGTACCGAGGCGCCGAGGCGCCGAGGCGCCGAGGCGCTGGATTCTCCCTGGAGACGGCGACTTTCGGGCCGAGCTGACTGCGCATGGCCGCTCGAGGACCGCGCACCGACGGCGCCAATTCCCCGAGGCGGCCGGTACGATGGCCTGGGAAACCCCAGTCGCAACCGAGCTCCTCGCCCGGGGCACTCCGCTGGCTCAGGCCGGCGCGTCCGCGCAGCGCACCAGGTCGGTGTGCCCGAAGCCCTTCGTGTAGTCGAGCACGGAGATCACCCGTGCCTCCAGCCGGAACAGCGCCACGTCCTCGGCCCCGGGCATCTGCAGGGCGGCCGTCTGCGGCGGCGCGTCGGGGTACTTCAGCGGCATCATCGCGATGACCCGGCGTGCCTCGGCCGGGTCGGTGACGCGGTGCGCACGGGCGGCCATCGACAGGCCGGTGATGGCCATGATGTCGGGCGTGTCGTGGTCGATCGTGACCGACACGCGGTTGTCACGCGCCAGGTTCGCGGCCTTCTGGCTGTCCTTGCCGCAGAGGAACCACAGCGTCAGCCCTTGATCGACGTAGCCCACCGTTGTCGCCTGCGGCCAGCCGTCGGGCCGCAGCGTGGCCAGGGTCATGATCCGGTGCCCCTGCAGCAGGGCCAGGATCTTCTGCTTCATCGGCTCGTCCATGCGCGCTCCCGGTCCGGGGCGGGCGCCGTGGCCCGCGGTAGCGCTCATCGTCGCGATGCATCGGGGTGCGGGCGTTGAGGGTGCGCAGCGCGTCGTCGCCGACGACGTCGAGCGAGCCTGTATCGACTCGCCGTCAAGGTCGGGATGCGACCACCTGGGGTTTGCCCGCGCCCAGGGCTCCCTGGAGGCACTGCGCCGGGCAGAATCGGCCCGCGCATTCCAAGCCCCCGCTCATGCCCCGCCCCACGCCCCGCATCGGTGTCATCGTCCCGTCGATCAACGTCGTCGCCGAAGACGACATGGTCGCGCTCGCGCGCGCTGTGCCGCAGGCGCCGGTGGGCGTGCACTTCGCCCGCGCGGTCGTCGACACGGCGCGGCCGGTGGCCGAGCAGTTCCGCCAGATGCTGGACGCTGCGCCGGCGCACGCGGCGGCGCTCGCCCAGGCCGGGGTGGCGGTCACGGCCTTTGCCTGCACCTCGGCGAGCTTCTTCCAGGGCCCGGGCGCGGACCTGGAGATCGCCGCCGGCCTGTCGGCCCGCAGTGGCGGCCTGCCGGCGCTGACCACGGCCACGGCGGCCGTGGCGGCGCTGCACGCGCTGGGCGTGCGCCGCGTCTCGATCGCCACACCCTACCTGGACTGGGTGGTGCAGGCCGAGCGGGCCTTCTTCGAGCAGGCGGGCTTCGAGGTGCTGGCGATCAACGGCCTGCAGCGCCGCGGCGGCGCCGACATCCACGACATCGACGATGGGACTCTCGAGGGCCTCGTCGCCGCGGTCGACCGCCCCGGCGCCGAGGCCGTGTTCGTCTCTTGCACCGACCTGCCGGCGCTGGGCCTCGTGGAGCGGCTCGAGGCGCGCCACGGCAAGCCGGTCGTCACGAGCAACCAGGCCACCTGGTGGGCCTGCGCGCAGATCGCGGGCATCAGGCCGCGTCCGGGGGCGGGCCGCTTGCTGCGCGACGCGCCGCCCTGGCCGCCCGGCGTGCCCGGCGGGCCTCGACCGGGCATCGCCTCCGGCGGGGCGGTGCAGCCGGGTACCGCCCCGGGCGACTCAGTGCAGCCGGGCAGCGCCCGGGCAAAGGCGGCGCCATGAGCGGCGTCCACCCCGCGGCCCCGTCGCCGGCCTGCCGCATAGGCATCGACATCGGCGGCACCTTCACCGACTTTGCGCTGCTGCACGGCGACGGGCGGCGACTGTGCCTCCACAAACAGCTCACCACGCCCGACGACCCGGCGCGCGCCGTGCTGGAGGGCGTGCCGCGCCTGCTGGCCAAGGCCGGGGTGTCGGCTGACGAGGTGGGGGCCGTCGTGCACGGCACCACGCTCGTGACCAACGCGCTGATCGAGCGCCGCGTCGCGAAGACGGCGCTGCTCGTGACGGCCGGCTTCGCCGACGTGCTGGACATCGCGCGCGAGCGGCGCTACGACATGTACGAGCTGGGCATCACCTACCCCGAGCCGCTGGTGCCGCGCGTGCTGCGCGTCGAGCTCGCCGAGCGTGTCGACCACCGGGGCGCGGTGCTGCAGCCGCTGGACGAGGCACAGGCGGCTGCAGCGCTGGACGCACTGGTGGCCCGCGGCGTGGAGGCGGTGGCGGTGTGCCTGCTGAACAGCCCCGTGAACCCGGCGCACGAACAGCGGGTGGCGCAGATCGCGCGCGCGCGCCACCCGCAGCTCTACGTCAGCACCTCGGCCGAGGTCTTCCCCTTCCTGCGCGAGTACGAGCGCTGGACGACGACGACGATGAACGCCTGCACCGGGCCCCTGTTCGACCGTTACCTCGGGCGGCTCGAGGCCGGGCTGCGGGCGGCCGGGCTGCGCGGCGACCTGTTCGTGATGAGTTCCTCCGGCGGCATGGTCGGCCCGGCACTGGCGCGCCGCTTCCCGGTGCGCATGCTCGAGAGTGGCCCCGCGGCCGGCGTGCTGCAGTCTGCCGCCCTGGGGCGGGAGATCGGCCGCAGCGAGCTGCTGGCCTTCGACATGGGCGGCACCACGGCCAAGGGCGCGCTGGTGCGCGGCGGCCAGCCGCTGCAGCGCTACGAGATGGAGGTCGCGCGCGTGCACGAGTTCCGCGCCGGCTCGGGCCTGCCGGCGCGCATCCCGGTGATCGACCTGATCGAGATCGGCGCCGGTGGCGGCTCCATCGCCGCCGTGGACGTGCGCGGCACCGTGGCCGTGGGTCCGCGCAGCGCCGGGGCGGCGCCCGGCCCGGCCTGCTACGGGCAAGGCGGGCAGGCGCCGACGTTGACGGACGCGAACCTGCTGCTGGGCTACCTCGACGCCGGCTTCTTCCTCGGCGGGGCGATGCGGCTGGACCGCGACGCTGCCGCCGCGGCGCTGGCGCGCACGCTGGCCGGCCCGCTGGGCGTGGACACGCTGCGCGCCGCCTGGGGCGTGCACGAGGCGGTGAACGAAGACGTCGCGCGCGCCTTCCGCAACCACGCCTCGGAGCGCGGCTTCGACTATCGCGGCTGCGCCATGGTGGCCTTCGGTGGGTCGGGCCCGGCCCATGCCTGCCGCGTCGCGCGCAAGCTGCGCGTGCCTGTGGTCGTCTTCCCGGTGGGCGCCGGGGTGATGTCGGCCATCGGCCTGCTGGCGAGCCCGCTGTCCTTCGAGACCTTCCGCGCCGAGCGCATCGCGCTGGACGCGCTGGACGCCGCCGGCCTGGCACAGCGCTTCGACGCCCTGGTGGCGCAGGCGCGCGCCCACCTAGGCCGGCCCGCGACCGCCGGCGAGACCGAGCAGGTGCAACGCCGGCTGGACCTGCGCTACCGCGGGCAGGGGCACGAGCTCGAGGTCGAGCTGCCGCCCGGCGCCGGCGTGGCCGAACTGCCGGGCCTGTTCGCCGCGGCCTACGAACGCGTGTTCGCCAAGTCCTTCCCGGGGCAGCCGGTCGAGGTGACGAACTGGAAGGTCGCGGTGGCGCTGCAGCGCGCCGCGCCCGACGGTGGCCTGCAGCTCGACCGCCGCGCTTGCGCGCCGCCAGGCCCCACGCTCAAGGGCAGGCGCCCCGCCTGGTTCGCCGAGTGGGGCGAGGCGCGGCCGACCCCGGTGCTCGACCGCTACGCGCTCGCGCCCGGGGCGCGCCACGTGGGCCCGCTGCTCGTGGAAGAGGCGGAGTCGACCTGCGTCGTCGGCGTCGGCGACATGCTCGAGGTCGACGCCGGCGGCAACCTGGTGGTGCACATCCACGGCGTGGAGGCCCGATCATGACGCGGGCCCTGGACGCCATCGACCTCGGCATTGCCTGGGACCGGCTGATCGCGGTGGCCGACGAGGTGCTGCAGTCGGTCGTGCGCACCGCGTTCTCGGTGGGCGTGCGCGAGGCCTGGGACCTGGCCTGCATCCTGTTCGACGCCCAGGGCCGCAGCATCGCCCAGGCCACGCTGTCGATGCCGGCCTTCATCGGCACCGCGCCGCTGACGATGCAGCACATGCTCGAGCGCTTTCCGGCCGGCACGTGGGAGCCCGGCGACATCGTCGCCACCAACGACCCCTGGCTCGGCACCGGGCACACGCCCGACCTGTGCCTGGCGCGACCGATCTTCCACCGCGGCCGCCACGCCGGCTTCGTCATGACGATCAGCCACCTGCCCGATATCGGCGGCGCGGGCCTGTCGGTGGCCAACACCTCGCTGTTCCAGGAGGGGCTGATCCTGCCGGTGTGCAAGCTGCACGAGCGCGGCGAGCCGGTTGCGCTGCTGCACGAGCTGATCGCGGCCAACGTGCGCACGCCGGATCTGGTCTTCGGCGACATCGGCGCCGACATCGCCGGCTGCGTGCTGGCCGAGCGCCTGGTGGGCGAGTTCATGGACGAGGCCGGGCTGCAGGACCTGCAGGCGCTGGCCGACGGCATCGTCGGGCAGTCCGAGGCGGCGATGCGGCGCGCCATCGCCGCCATCCCCGACGGCGAGTATCGGCACCGCATCGAGGTCGAGACCGTCGACGGCACGGTCACGCTGGCCTGCGCGGTGCAGGTCGCGGGCGAGAGCCTGGCGATCGATTTCGACGGCACCGGGCCGATGGCGCCGCAGGCCATCAACGTGCCGCTGTGCTACACGCGCGCCTTCGCCAGCTACGCCGTCAAGTGCCTGACGGTGCCGGCCATCCCCAACAACGCCGGCATGCTGGCGCCGCTGCGCGTGAGCGCGCCCGAGGGCTGCATCCTGAACGCGCGGCGCCCCGCGCCCACGGGCGGGCGTCACACGGTGGGCTGGTTCATCGTGCCGCTGGTGACGGGCGCGCTGGCGCGCGCGCTGCCGCAGCGGGTGCAGGCCGATTCGGGCATGGCCTCGCTCTTCATCTGCCACACCGGGCGCGCCGGCGGCGAGGCCGGCTCGACGCAGTACTTCCTGGCCGGCGGCCTGGGCGCGATGCACGGGCTGGACGGCCGCCACGCGACCCCGTCGCCGACCAACAACGCCGTCGTCGCCACCGAGGTCTGGGAGAACGAGACCGGCGTGCGCGTGCAGCACCGCCGCCTGCTGCCCGACTCGGGCGGCCCGGGCGAGTTTCGCGGCGGCCTGGGGCAGGAGGCGGCGCTGACCAACACCCGCGGCGAGCCGGTGACGCTCTTCCTCTTCGGCCTGCGCACCGAGATCCCGGCCCAGGGCCTGCTGGGCGGCGGGCCGGGCGCGCGCCGGCAGTTCCTGGTCGACGGCCGGCCGGTGCCGCCCAAGGGCCGGCTCGAGCTCCACCCCGGCCAGACCCTGGTGGTGCGCGAGGCCGGCGGCGGCGGCTGGGGCGACCCGCTGGTTCGCGACCCGGGGCGGGTGCTGGCCGACGTGCAGGCCGGCGCCGTCAGCGTGGCTGCGGCGCTGCGCGACTACGGGGTGGCGGTGGAGCTGGAGGCGGGGCGGGCGTTGAGGGTGCGGGGCGCTTGAGCGGGAGCGCGGGCAGACGCGCCCGCCGAGGATCACGCCCTGCAGTCCACCACCCGCAGCCCCAGATGCTGCTGGAAGGGGTTGAAGTCCCGGTCGCTGTGCAGCAGGCGCAGGCCGTCGGCCAGCCAACGTGTGGCGATGATGACGTCGACCGTACCGCGCACCGTGATGCCCAGCGCGCACAGGCGGCGAAAGTTCCTGGCCGCTTCGACGGCCCATTCCTCACCGCCCAGCGTCAGTTGCTCCAGGCGACCGAGCAGCTTCCTCGCCCCTTTGAAGCCCCGGCGCAGGCTCTCAGGGCTTGCCTCGCCGCGGAAGAAGTCGATCCAGACGCTGGATCGATGAGGATCACTTGTCCCGCCTCATGGCGTCGTGATCGCCTTCCCAGGCGTGCTTGCCGCGCAGATTTCGAAGCTCGGTGAGGAACTGCTCCAGCTCGCTGTCCTCGTCGGCTTCACGCTGCCGCTGGCGCTGCGCCGTGAGCCAGCGGCGGCCGGAGGCGCCGTTGGACAGGGCCTTCAGGCTGAGCTGCGCCTCCTCGATCTGCAGTCGCAGCAGTCGCAGCTCGTCCTGGCCGGCCTTGGTCAGGACTTCGGCCCGCGTCTTCCCGTCCGTCCGGCCCATCAGGTGGGGGCCGAGGTGGGGATGGGACTCGAGCAACCGGTCCTGCTCGATCAGCAGCGCGGCCCGCAGGTCGTCGAGCTCCTGCCCGAGCAACTGGTTGTAGTGGCGCAGCGTGGCGGCCGACAGGCCCATCGCCCGCTGCTCGGCATTGCCGGCGGCGTGGCTGTCGAGCCGCGCCTGCAGGTCCAGCAGCTTCAGCAGGTCCTTGGCCTCGTAGGCCTGGTTGGCCTGCTGCATCAGGCGGGTTCTGGCTTCGCGCTCGGGGCCCTCCGGCACCCGGTCGGGGTGCAGGGCGCTGGCCAGGCGCCGGTAGACCTCGCGCACCGATTGCGTGAACTGAAGCGCCTCCGCTGCCTGGCGCTGGGCCTGGGCGGTGGTGCGGCTGCGCGCGCCCCGTGCCCCGCCTGCACCGGTGGCGCGACCCGCCGCGCCGGGGCGGCCGCGCGGTTGCGGGCCCGGCGTGCCGGGTGCATCGCTTGCTTCGGCGGCCTCGGCCTCTTCCTTGCGCCGCGCCTCACCGGCCATCACCTGGGCGAGCCGGGCGGCGAGTTCCTCGTCGCTCAGCAGCTCGTCACCCAGGTCTTCGCCCAGCGCCTCGCCCAGCATGGACTGCATCGAAAGCTTGTCCTCGGCCACCTGCTGCGCATGCGTCTTGCGCGCGTGGCGGTCGTGGATCTCCACCAGCCAGGCCGGCGGCGGCCCGTCCATCACATCGATCAGCTCGGTCGCCTGCTCGGTGATGCTGCGCCGCAGCGTGCGCCGCTGCGGCGGCGAGAGCTTCTGCGCGCCGTGAAAGGCCTCCATCGCGCGCAGCAGCACCTCACCGCAACTCAGCAGGTCGGCCACCAGGGGGCGTGTCAGCTCGGCCTGCCTTTGCGTGAACTCCAGGGCCTGCTGCTTGAAGCGCTCGAGCGACTCGCGCGCCGCCTCCACCTGGCCGGACAGCTTGCGAAAGCGCTTCTGCTCCGGCGTCAGCGGGGCGCCGGCCGAGCCGGGCAGCGGGACGAGGCCGGCCTGGGAGCCGCCAGATTCGTTGCCGATGTCGAGTCCGGCTTGTCGGGGTCCAGAATCGCCGGGCGACGCGCCGTGGACCTCGGGGCGGCCGGGGCGGGGTGCCTGGGATGTCGGCGCGCTGCCGTGCGGGTGTCTGCGTTTCGTCATGAACGGGGGGCCTCATCGCTGCAGCAAGCCATTCCTGGCATTGACCAGATCGCGGCGGCGCTGATCCTGATCGAGATGGGGGACGACATGACGCGCTTTGGCTGCGCTGCTCGCCTGGCTTGCTGGGCCGCACTGACCTCGGGCCACCACGAAAGCGCGGGCAAGCGCAAGAGCGGCTGCACGGGGCATGGCATCAAATGGGGCGGTCTCAAATCTGACATGCAGCACCCGTCCAATTTGAGATCGTCAATGGATTGTGGACTGAGCCGTTTCGGACACCCGGTGGACGCTGCCCGCGGGGGAGTTGCTGGCCCACGCGCGGAGCGTGGCCGAGCGCTTCAACCAGCTGCCCCCGGGTGCGGTGCGTGATGCCAAGCGCCTGATGCGCGCACCGCGGCGCGAACTGGTGCTGCAGACCATCAAGACCGAAGGCGAGATCTTCGGCCAGCGCCTGCGCAGCCCCGAAGCCCGCGAAGCCTTCCAGGCCTTCTTCAAGAAGCGGCGGCCGGACTTCAGCCAGTTCAGCTGATCAGCAAGGCCCCTGCCCCACCGCATTGGGCACGGGGAGTTTAAAAAGAGACTTTTTATAAAGATGCTATGACTCCATAATATCCTTTATGGAATTCTCTTTTCTTCCGCTGGTTCGACAGAAGATCCTCGATGCGCAGGCTGCGCCGCTTCCCCGGCTGACCGCGCGTGATGTGTGGCTGCCGGCTGTGCCGGGCAAGGCCCTGGCGGTCATCGGCATGCGGCGTGCGGGCAAGACCAGTTTCCTGTGGCAGCAACTGGCCAGTCGCCATGCCAGCGGCACCCCTCGCGAGGGCTTGTTGTACTTCAGCTTCGAGGACGAGCGCCTGGCTGGCATGCGAACGGCCGATCTGGACCTGCTGGTAGAGGAGTACTTCAACCTCCATCCCGAGTGGCGCAATGGCCGACGTAGCACCCTCTTCCTGGACGAAATTCAACTTGTCAGCGGCTGGGAGTTGTTCGTCAGGCGCTTGCTGGACACCGAGAACATCGAGCTCTTCGTGTCCGGCTCGTCGGCCAAGCTGTTGTCGCGCGAAGTGGCCACCAGCATGCGGGGCCGCGCGCTGGAGGCCGTGGTCACGCCCTTCAGCTTTCGCGAGGCCTTGCGACATGCGGGTCGTGAGCCGACCAAGTCCGCAAGCCGCCTGACCAAGGCGGAACATTCGCAATTCGCCCACGCCCTGGTCGAGTACCTCAGCGTGGGAGGATTTCCCGAGGCCCAGGGGCTGGATGCGCGCAGCCGCCACGAACTCTTGCGCAATTACGTTGATGTGGTGCTGCTGCGCGATGTGGTGGAGCGGCACAACCTGAGCCAGCCGCAGATCCTTCGCTGGCTGGTGCAGCAGTTGCTCGGCAACGCCGCCGGGGCCTTCAGCATCCACAAGTTCTTCAGCGATCTTCGCTCCCGCGGTACGGCGGTGGGCAAGGACACGCTGTACCGGCTGCTGGCCCATCTGGAAGATGCGTTCTTGATCAGCACCGTGGGGCTGGCCACTGATTCGGTGCGGCGCCGACAGGTCAACCCCCGCAAGGTTTACCCGGTGGACACAGGCTTGATGGCGCTGTTTGACACTTCGGGCAAGTCGAATGTGGGCCACGCACTGGAGACGGTCGTCCTCCATGAGCTGCGGCGGCGTGGCGCCGCGGTGGACTACGTGCTCACACCCGGCGGCTTTGAGGTGGACTTCTGTGCCCGCTGGCCTGAGGGTCGAGTCTGGCTTGTTCAGGTATGTGCAGACCTGTCTGACGCGACCACCCTGGCGCGGGAGGTGCGCGCACTGCAGGACGCCCGCAGCCTGTGGCCTGGCGCGCGCGCCATGCTGGTGGCCTTGTCAGCGCCCGCGGTCTTGAGCCTGCCTGCGGATATCGAGTTGCACCGAGCCAGCACCTGGCTGCTCGAGGCTGAGCCGACGTAACTTGAGTCGCTCCTGGCGGCGTCCGGACGACGGATCACCGTCGTCGTACGGCGCTCAAAGCCTCGCCGCCAGCCGCGTACCCTGGTCGATCGCCCGCTTGGCGTCAAGCTCGGCGGCCTCGTGAGCGCCACCGATCAGGTGCACGTTCACACCCGCCGCCTGCAGCGGGGCCTGCAGATCGCGCAGCGGCTCTTGCCCTGCGCACAGCACCACGGTGTCGCACTCGATCAGGCGCTGCTCCTTGCGCTTTTTGCCGACGGAGACCAGCAGGCCTTGCGGCGTGATGCGCTCGTAGTGCACGCCGCCGATCATCTGCACCTGCTTCATCTGCAGCGCGGCGCGGTGGGTCCAGCCCGTGGTCTTGCCCAGGCCACGGCCGGGCTTGCCGGACTTGCGCTACAGCAGCGTGACTTGCCTCGTGGGGGCTGATGGCCGGGGCGGTACTACCCCGCCGCGCACCTGCGCCGGGTCGGCCACGCCCCACTCGGCCAGCCACTCGGGCAGGTTCTGCGTGGCCGATTGGCCCGGCGGCGTGACCAGGAACTCCGCCACATCGAAGCCGATGCCGCCAGCGCCGATGATGGCCACGCGCGGGCCCACAGCCGCACCCTGCAGCACCTGCGCGTAGCTGAGCACATGGGCGCTGTCCTGGCCCGGGATGCCGGGGCTGCGCGGCAGCCCGGTCTGGTCACAGCCTTGGCCTGCCAGGCCCGTCAAGCTGATCGTCAATTCGCCACCGGGCGGGGCATCCGATGTCATGGCGCGGGTCGTCGCCGCCCCGCTGGGAGAGGCCTTGGGGCAGCAGGTGGTTGTCGACAACAAGCCTGGCGGCGGCGGATTGATCGCCACCGAGTTCGTGGCGAGGGCCGCTCCCGATGGCTACACGCTGCTGCTGGCCACCCCGGTGAACACCTTGTTCCCCTACACGCGAAAGCGCCTGAACCACGACCCGATCCGCAGCTTCGAGCCGGTGACCCTCCTGGGGCAGGCCTCGTTGGTGCTGGTGGCGCATCCTTCGCTGGGAGCCAGGTCCTTGCAGGAGGTGATCCAACTGGCCAAGACCCGGCCCGGAACACTCTCGTATGCCTCGCCGGGCGCGGGATCACCTCAGAACCTGAGCATGGAGATGATCCTGAACCATCACGGTGCCGAGATGGTGCATGTGCCTTACAAGGGCGGCGGTCAGGCCGTGGTCGATCTCGTCAGTGGACAGGTCACGCTGGGCATGCTCGGCATCGCCCCTGTCCTGCCGCACATCCGCAGCGGCAAGCTCCTCGCGCTGGCAACCACGGGGAAGTTGCGATCGCTGGTGTTGCCCGACGTGGTCACCGTCGCCGAGTCCGGGGTTCCAGATTTCGAGACGGGTCAGTGGCAAGGCATCTTGGCACCCGCGGGGACCCCAGCGCAGATCGTCAATCGCCTGCATGCCGACCTGGCGCGCATCATGCGGCTACCCGATGTGCGCAAGAAGCTGGAGGAGGCGGGCATCGACGACACCCGCACCAGCGCCAGCCCGGCTGAGTACCGTGCCATGCTGATCGCCGAGATCAGGAAGTGGGAGCCTGCAGTCCGGCGTGCCGGCATCCAGCCGGAGTGAGCTGTGAGCGAGACAAGGCGCCGCAAGAACATCCTGCTGATCAGCTCCGATCAGCACCGTGGTGACAGCTGTGGCTTCGAGAGGCGTCGGGTGAGGACGCCGCACCTGGATGCCATGGCAGCCCAGGGCACCCGCTTCTCTGCCTGCATCACCCCAACTTGGTCTGCCAGCCATCCCGCGCCTCCATCCTCACGGGCTTGCTGCCCTTGACCCACGGCGTGTCCGACAACGGTATCGACCTGCCGAGCCAGGTTGCCGAACGCGGCTTTGCCGGCACGCTGGCCGCAGACGGGTATGCGACGGGCTTCATCGGAAAGGCGCACTTCAGCACCTTCCAGAACTTTCAGCCCACGGGAACGCCTGAGTGCCGGTTCAGCAGCGCCGACTACGACACCAGCTGGCACGGGCCGTACATGGGCTTCGAGCATGTGGAGCTGATGCTCGAGGGCCACAACAACTTCCCGCCCATGCCACCGCCGGCTGGACAACACTACGAGCATTGGTTCCACGCCGACGGCCGTGGCGCGGATCGGATCGCGCTCTACAAGACGGCCCTGCCACCCTGCCACCCTGCACCGATGCTCACCAGACCTGGAACTCGGCCTTGCCGGTGGCGTGGCACAACTCCACCTGGGTCGGTAACCGCACCATCGACTATCTGCGGGCACATCGCCAGGAGCCCTTCTGCCTCTGGGCGTCGTTTCCGGACCCGCACCAACCCTTCGACGCCCCCGCGCCCTGGTGCTACCGGGTTGCGCTTCTGGTCGAAGGCCCGGGTGTCCCGGCCGGGCAATGCATTGGTGATCCGGTTTCAACGCTGGACCTGGCGCCGACCTTGTGCGACGACGCCGGTTCGGAGCTGCCCGTACCCGTGCACGGCCGCAGTCTGCGCGGCCTCATTGAATCCGGGCACCCGCAACGGGACTTCGCGCGTTCGGAGTGGCACCTGCGCCCATCACGATCTGGCGTCGAACTGCAGCTGCAGACCGTGCGCACCCGTCGTCACAAGCTGACCGTGGAGCAGATCAGCGGGGCGGGCGAGTTGTACGACCTGCAGGAGGATCCCGGCGAAATGCACAACGGCTTCGACGATCCAGCCTATGCAGCGGTTCGCCGGGAGTTGCTCGACATGATCGCGGAGCGCCCCGCCGACTAGACGGTTCCTCTGCCGCAGGTTGGGATGGCCTGAGCCAGCGCCGGCAGTCGACCGCCTGACTTCGCAGTCTCGAGCGCCTCGATTCCAGTGCATGGAGTCGCGGCGCTTGTCGCCACGGCGTAGACCTTGCCCTCGCTCAGCGCGAAGACAGGCAGTAGTCCACGCTCGTGGGGGAGGCGCGCGGACAGGCATAGGACTTCAAACGCCCCCCACAAACCCTGAGCCTGGACCAGGCTGGATCCATCCAGGCCATGCCGAGGGTGCGCCACGGTTTCTGACCGCGAGCGACCTTCGTCGCTCCTGGAGTTCCGGCCGAGGGTGGCGGGGCCGTCCCCGGTCGTCAAGCCGCGCGGCCACGCCGACGCTCACGGCCTGGGGCCAGGCATGTCCATGCGTTCCATCAGCATCCGCATCATGGAGTGCATCAATGCCATGTGGCTTTCCATCAGTTGATGGTGGGCACCCATGCCCTTCATGCCGGCGCCCATGCCGCCACCCGGAGCCGGAGCCAGACCCGGACCCGGACCCGCTGCTGAACCTGAACCTGAACCTGGACCTGGACCTGGTCCTGGTCCTGGTCCTGGACCGGCACCAGGACCCATGCCCATGCCGTGCATGCCCTCCAGCATGGCCATGCCTTCGCGCATGAGCTTGCGGTGTTCATCCATCAGGGCCTGGCGTTCTTCGACGGTGCTGGCACGCGCCATCTTCTCGCGCATCTCGCGCACCGCCTTCATGTGCGCGTCCATCCTGGCCGTGGCGCCGCCCATCCCCGCACCGGCCGGTGGGGGCGCGCCCGCCGCCTGATGCGCCGAGTGATCGACGGACGTCTGGGCACAGGCCGTCAGGGCGGCAAGGCCGAAGGCGGCGAGGATGAGGCTGATGTTTGGGTTCATGGGGAACTCCGGATCCGCAGACTGCGGATCGAAATTCATTCTGCGCCCAGGCTGCGCGGGCCGGCATTGAGGCAGGTCAAACCGGCCCGGTCGGGCCGAGCACAACACCCGCAGGTCAATGCCGGTGGGCATGGTGCGCATCGGGCACGTGGGGGTGCGCATGCCGCATCGGTTCATGGCGATGCCAATGGCTGTGCGCGCCCTCGGGCGGAACCTCGTGCGCGTGCAGGTGATGCCCGTCGTCGTGCGTGTGCGCGTGCTCGTGCGCCATGGCCTCGTGCAGGTGCGGGTGTTCGTGCCGCTCGGTCAGGTGCAGCAGGACGCCACAGGCCATCAGGCCTCCGCCCAGCAGCATCAGCCACGAGGCCGACCGGTCGCCGAGCGCGAACGCAGCCAGCGCGCCGATGAAGGGTGCGAAGGCGAAGACCGATCCCGTGCGGCCGGCGCCGAACGCGCGCTGAGCCAGCAGGTAGAACCTCAGGCTCAGGCCGTAGCCTGTGGCGCCGATGGCCAGCAAGGCCACGGCGGCGGGCCCGCCGGGCACCGGCTCACCCGTCCCCACCGCGACCAGCAGCGTGGCCGTCGCGCCCAGCAGCGACTTGGCGAGCACCACCTGTCCGGGGTCCCGATCGGCCACGCCGCGCGACAGGGTGTTGTCCACGCCCCAGGCCACCGTGGCGGCCAGCACGGCCAGCAGCCCCAGCAACTGCACCTGGCCGGCCCGACCCTGATCCAGCACCAGCGCCACCCCGCCTGCGAGCAGCAGCAGGGCGGCGGCCACCACGCGCCGGTCCAGCGTTTCGCCGTACCAGCGCCAGGCGAGGACGGCGGTGAACACGGCCTCGAGCGTCAGCATCAGCGAGGCGCTGGAGCCGCTGGTCCGCTGCAGGCCCCAGGCCAGCGCCACCGGCCCGATCACTGCGCCCGTGGCGGCCATGCCAAGCAGGCGGCGCGCATCGCCGCGGCGCAGCCGAGCTTCCCGCGGCGAAGGCTGGCGCAGCAGCCAGGCCACCGCGGCGGCCCCCGCGTAGAGCAGCGCGGCGGTCGTGAAGGCCCCCAGGCCCGCGCCGAAGTGCTGCACCAGCGGCGTGCTCAGCCCGAACAAGGCGGCAGCCAGCAGGGCGAGCAGGGTGCCCCGGAGGGCGGGGGAGGTCTTCGGCAGCGACATGGCTTCAGGTCCCCGAAGGGGCAGTCCCTCGGGCACGAACCGCGGGCGACAGGATGATGGCAGCGATGGCGACCACGGCGCACGAGAAAGCCATCACACACCCCAGCTGTTGGCACCGGTGTAGATCTGCGTCTATTCGCTGACGAGGCGGCGGTTTTGCGGGCGTTCAGCGAGACCCAGGGGTCAAGGTGCGGCTACCCGCTCAGGGCTCAGCGGGTGTCTTGTGCCGACGACTCGCTTGGCGCCAAGGTACCCGACGCCGAGTTCAGCGTGGCCATGCCGCGCTGCAGGTGCTGGTCCAGCTCGTCCAGCATGGCGGGCAGGTCCTCGCCCAAGGCCCGGTCCAGGAAGCGCCGATGGTTCTCCTGGAAGTCCAGCTTCGGCACGCGCGCGACCTGGCAGATGGCGAAGCCCAGTTGCAGCTTCTGCGACATCTGCTCCCAAAGCGCCGGCATCACGTGGTTGCCGCAGCGCTCGTACACCAGGCCGTGAAAGCTGAACTCGGCGCGGATCTCTCCGTCGAGGTCGCCGCCACGCAGGGCCTCGACCATGGTGTCGAAGCGCCGCGTCAGCTCGTGGCGGAAGGCCTCGTCGCGGCGCGGCCACAGCCGGACATAGGCTTGCGCCTCCAGCACGCGGCGGACCTCGTAAACGTCGCGCAGCTGCTCGACGCTCAGCGCCGTGACGAAGGTGCCGGCATACGGGCGGTTGATGACCAGGCCGCCCTCGATCAGCTCGCGCAGGGCTTCGCGCAACAGGCCGCGGCTGACGCCGAACTGCGTCGCCAGCGGGCCTTCCACCAGTTGCGTGCCGCCAGGTATCTGGCCGGCCAGGATGGCCTTGCGCAGGGCTTGCGCGACCTGGTCGCGACGGGTGAGCGAGGGCAGTGGTTCGAAGATCGGCAGGCTGCTCATCGTGGGCGAAGAAACTCCGCCGTCACTGTACCCGGGCGAGCCGCGCCGGATCCTGCAGCGCCACGATCTGGATCTGCACCCGCGCCACGGGCGAGCGGATCACCGCCTGCACCACCGTGCGCGGCACCGGGTCGTGGGCGAAGTAGTGGTCGAAGGCCTTGTTGAAGCCGGCATAGTCGTCCTGGATGTCGCGCAGGTAGACCGTGGCGTGCAGCGTGCGCGACAGGCTGGAGCCGGCCGCCTGCAGCACCTCGGACAGGATGTCGAGTACCCGCCGGGTCTGGAACTCGATGTCGCCCGGGATCACCTGGGACGTCTCGGTGTCGATCGGCGTGATGCCGAAGGTGAAGACGAAACCGTTGGCCACCGTGGCGGGCAGCTGGGTGTAGCCCTTGCGGTTGACGTCCAGGCCGTTGCCGACCTGGACCTTGTGGATGCCGAAGCCGCCGGCAGGCATGGTCAGACGGGGGTGATGTTGGCGGCCTTGATGACCTTGCCGATGCGTTGGTGGTCGGCCACCAGCTCGGCCTGGCACTGTTCCGGTGTCTGCG
Source organism: uncultured beta proteobacterium (assembly GCA_903876715.1). Lineage (GTDB taxonomy): Bacteria > Pseudomonadota > Gammaproteobacteria > Burkholderiales > Burkholderiaceae_C > Rubrivivax. Next base: position 3,501 of record CAIRBF010000007.1, on the reverse strand, counting down.
GCTTGGCGGCGGCGACGAAGGCCGTGGCCAGCTTCTGCTGCACCTCGGGCTTGAGCAGGGCCTTGTTCACGGCCGCGTTGATGCGCGCGCCCACCGCCCGCGGCGTGGCCGACGGCACGCACACAAGGAACCAGCTCTGGATGACGGCGGCGCCGAAGCCCTGCTCTTCGAAGGTCGGCACGTCGGGCAGCTCGGGCTGGCGGGTCGGGGTGGAGATGGCGATTGCACGCAGTCGCCCGGACTTCATCAGCGGCAGCGCCAGCTGCAGGCTGACCAGGCCGAAGTCCAGCCGCCCGGCAGCCAGGTCCTGCACGCCTGGCGGCAGTCCCTTGTACGGCACGCCCTGCATCGAGATGCCGGCCGTCAGCTTGAACAGCTCGCTGCCCAGATGGGTGGCGCTGCCGTTGCCTGCGTTGAGGTAATTGAGTGTGCCGGGGCGGCTCTTGGCCAGGCGCACCAGCTCGGTCATGGTCGAGACCTGCAGCCCGGTCGGAACCACGGCGACCACCACGCCGCTGCCCAGCGAGGCGACGGCCGAGAAGTCGTTGACCGGGTGGTAGGGAGTCGCCTGCAGGTAGGGGGTGGCCACATGGCTGATGGTGGCCAGCAGCCAGGTGTGGCCGTCCGGATCGGCCTTGGCCACCACGCCGGTACCGATCGCCGCGGCGGCACCCGGCATCGCCTCCACGACCACAGGCTGGCCGAGGTCGGCGGCCAGATCGTCGCTGAGCGCGCGGGCGACGATGTCGACGATGCCACCGGCCGGGAAGGGGGCGATGAAGCGGATCCGCTTGCCCGGGAAATCAGCCGCCAGGCCGGAGAGCGGAGCGCCGCACAGGGCGGCGGCAGACCCGATGCGCAGGACTTGGCGGCGCGGCATGGACAGGTGTTGCATGGACTTCTCCTTCAGGAAGTGGGCGGGGAAGGCTTCAGCGCGGCACCGGGCGGAGGGCCTGGTACCGGTCCCCCAGCGCCTTGGCTGGCACCAGTGTGGACGGGCCCTCGCCGGACAGCAGGTCCTTGACGCGATGGCCGCCTTTCATGATCAGCAGCAGGTGTCGCCCCTGGTCCTGCAGGCAGGCGAAGTTCTCCAGCGGGTTGCCCTCCACCACCAGCAGGTCGGCCAGATAGCCCGGCCGTATCCGTCCGATGCGATCGTCCATGCGCAGCAACTCGGCCGACACGGTGGTGGCGCTGCGCAGGATCTCCGCGTGCGACAGGACCTCGGCACGGACCAGGAACTCCTCGATCTGGAACTCCTTGGGCGCCTTGAACAGGTCGGTGCCGAAGGCCATCTTCACGCCGGCCCGCCGGGCGATCTCCAGGGAGCGGGTCCCGCTGTCCAGCACCTTGCGGGCCTTCTCCAGGTGCACCGGCGTGGCGCCCACCAGGTGGCCGTGGCTGACGATGCGGCGATAGACGATCAGCGTGGGCACCAGGAAGGCCCCGCGTTCGGCCATGAGGGCTGCGCACCGCTCGTCCAGGAAGTTGCCATGCTCGATGCTGCGCACGCCCGCCTCGACGGCGCGCCCGATCGCATCGGCCGTGTAGGCGTGCGCCAGCACGTACTTGTGCGCGCGATGGGCTTCGTCGACGGCCGCCAGCAGTTCGTCGTTCGAGTACTGGATGTAGTCGATCGGGTCGGCGGGCGACGAGATGCCGCCGGAGGCCATGATCTTGATCTGGTCGGCACCGCGGCGGATTTCTTCTCGGATCGCCTTGCGGACCTCGTCCACACCGTCGGCCAGCACACCATACGAAGAAGTCTGCGGGCAGGAGATGCATTGCTCGGACGGGGAGCGCGAGTCGCCGTGCCCGCCGGTCTGGCTGATCGGCCGGCCGCTGACCTTCATGCGCGGGCCGAGGAACAAGCCCTGCTCGACGGCGTCGCGGTGCCCGGCGTCTGCGCCCCCGGTGTCGCGGATGGTGGTGAAACCGCGCATCAGCGTGTCGTGCAGCAGGTGGCTGGACTTGGCCACCGCCAGCGCCGGGAACAGCGGCGGCTTGCTCGTCATCGCGTCGGCGCACACATGGATGTGGCAGTCGATCAGGCCCGGCATCAGCACCCGGCCGCCCAGGTCGATGCGCAGGGCAGCGGGGTCCGGGATCCGGCCGCGCTCCACCGCGTGGATGCGGTCTGCCCGGACGTGCACCGAGTACCCGCCGAGCAGTTCACCCCGGTCCACGTCCAGCAGGGCGAGGTTCTCGAGGACGAGGTTGGTGTCGGCGGTCATGCGTCGGGCCGGTGCAGATAGTCGGTGTACAGGGCGTCCAGGCGCTCGGTGAGGGCCCGGCGCGCGTACGGCCGGCCGTCGAGCTGCGCCACCGGCGTGATGCCGGCCAGCGTGCCGGTGACGAAGGCCTCGTCGGCACCATAGGCCTGCGCCAGCGTGAAGTCCCCCTCCACCACCTGCAGGCCGGCCTGCCGGGCCAGGCGCAGCACCGTGGCGCGGGTGATGCCGTTGAAGCAGGCGCGACCGCTGGAGGTCCACAGCGCGTCGCCGCGGACGACGAAGAAGTTGGTGGAATTGCAGCTCGAGACGAAGCCCTGGGTGTCGAGCATCAAGGCCTCGTCGGCGCCGGCGTGCTGGGCCTGGATCAGCGCCTGGATGAGGTTGAGGCGGCTGTGCGAGTTCAGCCGCAGGTCGAACACGTCGGGCGTGCTGCAGCGGAAGGTGGAGGTGAACAGTCTCAGGCCCTGACGCTTGGCGTCGGCCGACACCACCTTGCGCTCGGCCACGCACACCACGGTGGCGCCGCCTAGGATGAAGCGCGGGTCCTGGTTGGGCGTGCGCTTGACGCCGCGCGTGACCATCAGCCGCGCATGACCGCCGTCCCGGATGCCGTTGGCTGCGAAGGTGTCGAGGATGACGCCGCGCACCTGGGCGCGCGACAGGCCGATGTCCATGGCGATGGAGCGGGCACCCTCGAACAAGCGGTCCAGGTGGGCATCCAGTGCGATGACCCGCCCGTCGACGATGCGCACGCCCTCCCACACGCCGTCGCCGCACACGAAGCCCGCGTCGAAGACCGATACCGTGGCATCTGCCCGCGGGACATGGCGGCCGTTGACGTAGACCAGCGCGTGGTCGTTCCGCTCGTCGGGCTGGTAAGACTGGGCCCCGGTGCCGGGACCCGGGTGGAGCGGGCTCATGGTCGCGGATTCTGGTGATCGATCATCGGATTGTCAAACAATCTGCAGGTGGTCACTCGGAACGTCACCGGCTGTTCGAATCCCGGGACAGGCCGGTGCGCCCCTGGGTCGACGCCGCAGGCTGGGCCACCATCGAGCCGGCCGGTCGATCGTCGCGGCAGGGCCATCCCTGTGTTGTTCAAACACCATGGCTCGGGTTTTGCCGAGCAAGATCGTCGGCTTCGAGGTGCACGACGCCGACAGCGCCGATCACGCGGCGGATCTCGTCAAGCGTACGTCGCTGGCCGAGGGGATCCACGCGATGAAGACCAAGCCCGTGCTGCACGGCGACAACGGCGCGACGCTGA
>CAIRBF010000006.1 GCA_903876715.1 uncultured beta proteobacterium | reverse complement strand
GGCGCCGTGTTCGCGAGCAGCCCGGTGAAACCACTCGGTTCGATGCCTTGAGACTCGACTTCGCCCACCGTGGCTTCAAGCTTCCAGTTGCCTCCCAACTCGCCGTTGCCAGTGAAGTCACTGGACGCCGCCACGTCAGCACCGGTGAGGTGAGCCAGTTGTTGCACGAACGCCTGACCCTCCACGCCGCTGGCCACCTCGCACCCATAGAGCAGCAAGTCTCCTCTTGCATCCAACGTCTCGCCGATTTCGGCCAGCGCTTCGGCATACGTCGACAAGGTCTCGTCGTTGAGCAGAGTGCCGCCGAGCAACAGCGTTCCCGGGCGCCCGTGGCTGACGACCTGAATCGACGACAGGTTGGCGAAGCCGCTGACCGCCTGCCGCATCTGCTCAATGCCATCGCTGTCAAGTTCAAGGTGGAACCACAGGGTGTCAGTAGCAAGGCCTGCGACCAAGGCTTCGTACTCGGTGACACGACGGTCAACAAAAACAAGGTTTTGGACGGTCATGTGAGTGCTCCAGCTGTCGTCTGTCGACGCTTGTCGGGAGGTTACCAGCAAGCCATGGGGCGCAACACACGGCCACGCTACCGGCCGGATAGGTCTGGACTTTCAGGCTGCGGCGGTCGTCGAAGATCGCGCAGGAGAAGCCCAATCTCAGTGCGGAGTGGGGGGCGAGTCTCGTAATGGAACTTTCACCCCCCTCTTTGCACGGGCGACCCCGCGGAATTTGCGTAGCCGTCATCAGCGGAGAGAGGTTCGGGCGGGCTGTTCCGTCAGCGTGCGCCGCTTGTCGCCCTTACATGATCCAGCCCAGAGTCGGGTCCGCGACCACCAATGCCCAAGACAACGTCGATCACGCGATCGCCAATCATGTGGTCCAGCGCCGTCGCCACACCGATCAGCCGCCGATAGGTGTCCGAGTGCATCTTCGCCGGTCGCGCCCGCCCTGGCCCGAGGCGCGCTTCGACCTTGCGAAGCCGGCGACATGCATTCGCCAGCCGACTCCCCGACTGACTGGCATACGCCACGCCGAGACATCTGCGGCATGCCAGCCCATCGGCACCGACGTACAAGATTGCTATACGCCGCTGGCAGCTTGGGCAGACGAACCAGTATTGCCGGACGCAGCCGAAACGATACCCACCCGTAGCCAGGCGCACGCGCTGGCTGCGCGAGCCGGTGCCAGTCCCGACGCTGAACGTCACCTCACCCGCGCCGGTCGTGAAGCCCACCTGCCGCAAGACGCCACCTTCGGTGCTGTCGCGGCGCCACTCGACCACGCCTTTCGTTCCCTCGACCAGCAGACCCTCGCGCCGCCACGGCCGCACGTCGATGCGCAGCATCCGCTCCGCGATCGGCCGCCGCCGTGGGCGGCCTGAGCCGGGTCGGTATCCGCCTCGTGGCATGGTCGCCTGCGTCTGAAACCGAAATCCACCGCCAAGCCGTTTGTCTACCGCGGGGCCGCCTAGTCCATGCTGCCAGCGCTCTCATCGCTGCCGGGCTGCGCCGGCAGCCGATACCTCGGCAGCCGCCCGACATGACGCTCGCACTCGACGAGGCCCGCAGCCAGCAGCGCGCTGTTGGCGCGATGCCACAACCGATAGCCCCGTCCAACGGCGTCCACCGTGCGCGCAGGCAGCGTGACCCAGTCGCGGCGCCGGGCGCCGTAGGCCGCGGCCGTGATCGCGGCCAGCGCCAGCAGTGCGCTGTCGGGCAGGTCGTCCCGGCGTGCGCGGCGCACCTGCTCATCGGTGAGCCGGTAGACGTAGGGCTGCGTCATCCGGCGCTGGCGCAGTGCCTTCAGATGCTTGAGGGTGGGGGTGTCGACGGGTCGATCCAGCATGTCGAGGCTCCTGTATAGACAGAGTAGAGGGAACAAAAGGGAAAAGGGAAAGGACGGGTGTGCAGATTCGAGAAGGCAAACGTCCTTTTCTGTCCCGCGTTTTGGGAGGACTCCTTGCGTCCGCTGGCTGCCTGCGTTCACGTTTGCCAGGCCCCTTACATCGGCCTCGGCTGCCCGTCCAGCCCGGACAGCAACTCGGCCACGGTGTTCCACATCGCTTCGCCGCGATCGTCGCGTAGCCGCTGTGGGTGGACGATGACGTCGGCGTCGGTGCGGATCTCGAAGCCGTCGAGCACGATGCGTGCGGCGCGCGCCATGTGGTGGCGGGTGCGGGCCACCGACTCGTCGATGCGCGAGGCCTCGGCCTGGATCAGCACCGCGTCGTGCACCGGCGCGCAGACCTCGATGCCGTCCTCGGTGAGCAGGCAGCACGCCAGGCGCAGCATTTCCGCGCCGTGGGCCTGCATCGGGTGGTTCATCAGCGAGGTGGGCCGCGTGTCGCCGCTCACGTGCAGGCGCCAGCCGAAGCAGGTGTC
>CAIRBF010000005.1 GCA_903876715.1 uncultured beta proteobacterium | reverse complement strand
GCCAACGCCTTGAGCGCGCCGGTGCGCCCCGACCTGCGGCCCTGGGTGCCACCGGGCTGGGGCCTGATCGCCAGCGCTCGCGGCGACCTCGACGGCGATGGCCGCGCCGACGCCGTGCTGGTGCTGCAGAAGCAGGACGCCGGCCGGGTGCGCCCTGTGGACGGGCCGGGCGGCCCGCAGGTGGACCTGAACGAGCGGCGGCTGCAGGTGCTGCTGGCGCGCCCGGGCGGCGGCTACCGTCGTGTGTTCTCGAGCGACCAGACCATCCCGCCGGAAGGCAACGAGGACAACCCCTGCGTGGTCGACCGGTCATCGACCGGCACCTGCGCATCCGCCAGGGCCTGCTGGTGCTGCGCTTCGAGCACTGGGCCTCCTGCGGCAGCTGGGGCCGGTCGTCCAGCCAGTGGAAGTTCCGCTTCGACCCCACCCGGCCCGGCATGCGCCTGATCGGCTTCGACGCCACGGAATCGACACGCAACGCCCCCGGCATGGACAGGCTCAGTGTCGACCTGCTGAACGGCCGATCGGTGGTCACGCGCTCACCCGAGGAGGCAACACCTGAGCGACAGCGGTCCATGCAGGGCCGATTGCTCGGGCCGCAGGTGCTGTACCTCGGCGACACCTTGCCGGACTGCCGGGTGGTCGACCGGGGCGACGCCCAGTGCGATTGATCACCACCGTCGATGGCGGTCTCGGCCTCCACGAGCGCCGGACCCCCAAAACACTTCATCTTCCAACGCACCACACCCCGCCACCATGCCCCAGACCGATCACGCCGCCCCCACTGCGTTCGACGCAACGGTTCTGCCCGCCGCGGCCCTGCAGCGGCTGCGCGACGCCCGCCACCTGCTCGTGCTGACCGGCGCCGGCATCTCGGCCGAGAGCGGCATCCCGACCTTTCGCGACGCGATGACCGGGCTGTGGGCCACCTTCGACCCCGCGCAGCTCGCCACGCGGGAGGGCTTCCTGGCCGATCCGCCGCTGGTCTGGGGCTGGTACGTCTGGCGCCACGCCATGGTGGCGGGCACGGCACCCAACGCCGGCCACCAGGCACTGGCCGAGCTGGCCGGCCGGCGCAGGCGCTTCACGCTCGTCACCCAGAACGTCGACGACCTGCACGAGCGCGCCGGCAGCGGCGACGTCGTGCGCCTGCACGGCAGCCTGGCTGCCGCACGCTGCCTGCGCTGCAGCCGGCCGCACCCGATGCCGGCCTTGACGCTGCCCGCTGCGGACGGCAGCCGCATCGAGCCGCCGCGCTGCCCCGCCTGCGGCAACCTGGTGCGCCCGGGCGTCGTCTGGTTCGGCGAGCACCTGCCCGCCGACGCCCTGGCCCGCGCCCAGGCCGCGGCCGACGACGCCGACGCGATGCTGGTGGTCGGCACCTCCGGCCTCGTCCACCCGGCGGCTGGTCTGCCGGCACGGGCTCGCGCCGCCGGCGCGCTGGTGGTCCAGGTCAACCCGCAGCCCACCGAGCTGGACGCCGTGTGCCACCACCACCTGCGCGGGACGGCGACGCAGGTGCTGCCGGGGCTGGTGCGGGCGCTGGGGGGGTAAACACGCCAAAGGCCGATACCGCCTGAGAGCTCCCCCAGGCGGTCACGCCACCTCCGTGGCGACAGGTCAGCGTCGGGGTGAGGCCCGGAAGGCGTGCCATGCCGGTGAGGTTCGTGATGACCGCCCGGCACGCCGCACAATCACGCTCCCTCCCTCAACTCCCCTCGCAGCTCCATGAAGATCGGTGACGCGATCCAGGCCCTGCGGCTGGTGCCGGCCGACGCCGGCGCGGCCATCACGGCGGCTGAATTCATCGAGCGTTGGCAGGGCGGCCCGCGCAAGGACGTGAGCGAGCGCACGCTGCAGCGCTGGGTGGCCGACCTGTCGGCGATGAACTTCATCCAGGAGGCCTACCCACCCACGACGCCGCGGCGCTACCACCGCAGCGGGCACAGCGTCTCGGCCCTGGGCATGAGCCCGGAGATGGCGCTGCGCCTGGCGCTCTCGGCACGGTTGCTGCCGCGGGACATCATCGGCGGCGGTGCGGCCGGACGGGCCGAGATCGAGGCCGCCGAGGCGGTGCTGAAGACCTCGGACGTGCTGCGCGAGTTGCGCCGCCGCGTGGCCGTGCTGCCCGACGGCATCGGCCGCCTGCCGGCCCAGCCCCGGCCCGGCGTCGGCGCCGCCGTGGCGCAGGCGGTGGGCACGCGGCGCGTGCTGCGCGTGCGCTACAG
>CAIRBF010000004.1 GCA_903876715.1 uncultured beta proteobacterium | reverse complement strand
CGCTCATGTCCCCCGCCATCGGCTGCAAGCCGATGGCTCCTCCTTTACTTCGCTCCGCACAGCCCCGGCGCGCCCTGATCTGCCAACACACCGGCTTGTCAAGGGTGGAGCGCCGCCTAGCTGGCAGCACGAGGGCGGCCGGTGGCCCCCGCAGCGAAGTAAAGGGGGAGGCTCGGGCGCAGCCCGAGCCGGAGGACATGAGCGGAGGGGGCCACCGGCTGGCCTCGTGCCGCGAAGCATCCCGAGAGAAACATGACCACCACACTCGACATCAATACCGAAGGCCGCATCGCCCGCGTCTACCTCAACCGCCCCGAGGTCCGCAACGCCTTCAACGACGGCGTCATCACCGAACTGGCCGACACCTTCACCCGGCTCGCCCAGGACCCGGACCTGCGCGCCATCGTCCTCGGCGGCCACGGCAAGGCCTTCTGCGCCGGGGCCGACCTGGCGTGGATGCGCTCGATGGCCGACTACGACTGGGACCAGAACCGCGCCGACGCCACCCGTCTGGCCGAAATGCTCTGGGCCATCCACAGCTGCCCGCTGCCCGTGATCGGCCGCATCCACGGCGACTGCTACGCCGGCGGCATGGGCCTGGCTGCCGCGTGCGACGTGCTCGTGGCCGCCGACGGCGCCCACTTCTGCCTCAGCGAGGCCCGGCTCGGCCTGCTGCCCGCCACCATCAGCCCCTACGTGCTGCGCGCCATGGGCGAGCAGGCCGCGCGGCGCTACTTCGTCACCGCCGAGCGCTTCAGCGCCGCCCAGGCCCGGGGCCTGGGCTTCGTGCACGAAGTCGTCGCACCCGAGGCGCTGGACGCCAAGGTCGACGAAATCGTCGCCCTGGTCGTGGCCAACGGCCCGGCCGCCGTCAAGGCCTGCAAGCGCCTCGTGCACGACTTCGCCAACCGCGAGATCACGCCCGAGTTGCGCGCCGAGACCGCGCGCCGCATCGCCGACGCCCGCGCCAGCGACGAAGGGCGCGAAGGCGTGCAGGCCTTCCTGAACAAGCGCGAGCCCGCGTGGCGCTGAGCGCGCGGCGCCTCTGACCGAACGCAGCCGCACCCGCCTCACCCCCTCCACCCTGCCTGCCCGAGCCGCGGAGAGCCCATGTTCCACAAGATCCTGATCGCCAACCGGGGCGAGATCGCCTGCCGCGTCGCGGCCACTGCGCGCCGCCTGGGCATCCGCACCGTGGCGGTCTACTCTGACGCCGACGCCAGCGCGCGCCACGTGCGCGCCTGCGACGAGGCCGTCCACATCGGCGCCAGCGCCCCGCGCGAGAGCTACCTGCGCTGGGAGCGCATCATCGAGGCCGCGCGCGCCACTGGCGCGCAGGCCGTCCACCCGGGCTACGGCTTCCTGTCCGAGAACGAGGACTTCGCCCAGGCCTGCGCCGACGCCGGGCTGGTCTTCATCGGCCCGCCGCCCGCGGCCATCCGCGACATGGGCAGCAAGGCGGCCGCCAAGGCGCTGATGGAGAAGGCCGGCGTGCCGCTGGTGCCCGGCTACCACGGCCGCGACAACGACCCGGCGCTGCTGCAGCAGGAGGCCGACCGCATCGGCTACCCGGTGCTGATCAAGGCCAGCGCCGGCGGCGGCGGCAAGGGCATGCGTCGCGTCGACCGGGCCGAGGACTTCGCCGCCGCGCTGGCGAGCTGCCAGCGCGAGGCGCGCGCCAGCTTCGGCGACGACCATGTGCTCGTCGAGCGCTACGTGCTGCGCCCGCGCCACATCGAGATCCAGGTCTTCGCCGACGGGCACGGCCAGTGCGTGCACCTCTTCGAGCGCGACTGCTCGGTGCAGCGCAGGCACCAGAAGGTGGTGGAGATGGCGCCGGCTCCGAACCTCACCCCGGCCATGCGGGAAGGGATCTGCAACGCGGCGCTCGCGATCGGGCGGACT
>CAIRBF010000003.1 GCA_903876715.1 uncultured beta proteobacterium | reverse complement strand
CGCCCGTGCGGCGGGGCGTGCCGAGCGTGCGGCGCCCATGGTCACGGTGAATTTCGTCAATGCCGACATCGAGGCCGTCACGCGCGCCTTCGCGGCCATGACGGGGCGCACCATGGCCGTCGACCCCCGCGTCAAGGGGTCGATGACGGTCTACAGCGAGCAGCCGCAGACCGTGGCCGCCGCCTACCAGACCTACCTGGCCGCGCTGCGCGGCCTGGGCTATGCGGTGGTCGAGAGCGCCGGTCTGCTGAAGGTGGTGCCCGAGGCCGAGGCCAAGCTGCAGGCCGGCACGGTGGCGGTCGATGGCGAAGGCGTGCGCGCCAACCAGGTGCTGACGCAGATCTTCATGCTGCGTCACGAGAACGCGAACAACCTCGTGGCAGTGCTGCGGCCGCTGATCGGCGCCAACAACACGATCAACGTCAGCCCGGGGTCGAATGCGCTCGTGGTCACGGACTACGCCGACAACCTGCAGCGACTGGCACGCATCGTCACCGTGCTCGACCAACCCGCCGCCACCGACATCGAGGTCGTGCCGCTGCGCCATGCCGTGGCCTCGGACATTGCGCCGCTGGTGCAGCGCCTGTCCGATGTGCCGGTCGTGCAGCCCGGTGCGGCTGCCGCGCCCGGGCCGGCCGCGGCCTCGCCGACGACGGTGCTGGCCGATGCGCGCAGCAACTCCCTGATCGTGCGCGCGCCCAACCGCGCCCGCCTGGCGGCCATCCTGGCCCAGATCGACAAGCTCGACCGGCCGCTGCAGGGCGCCGGCCCGGCGGGTAACCTTTGGGTGATCCATCTGCGCAACGCCGAGGCTGTGCGCCTGGCGGCCGTGCTGCGGGCGGCTTTCGGGACGCCCACGGCCGGCACCGCAGGTGCGGCGCCGACGGCGGTTTCCGCGGGCCCGGTGGCGCCGGTGGGTGGCGCTGGGGTGAGCGCGGCCGCTACCGCCCCGGTCAGCGCCGCCGCGGCACCAACCACTGGCGGCTTCATCCAGGCCGACCCGGCCACGAACTCGCTCATCGTCACCGGTCCCGAACCCCTGTACCGCCAAGTGCGGCTGATGGTCGACCAGCTCGACACGCGCCGCGCCCAGGTCTATATCGAGAGCATGATCGTCGAGGTCAAGGGCGACAACGCGGCCGACTTCGGCTTCCAGTGGCAGGGCCTGATCGGTCAGCGTGGCGACACCAACCTGATCGGGCTGGGCACCAACCTCGGCAGCACGGGCAACATCATCGGCATCAACACCGGGGCCGCCGCCGGTCGGGTCGAACTCGGCCAGGGCCTGAACATCGGGCTGATCCGCAACTACGGCGGCACCTATGCGCTGTCGGCGATCGCGCGCGCGCTGCAGAGCCAGGCCAACACCAACATCGTCTCGACGCCGAACCTGATCACGCTCGACAACGAGGAGGCGAAGATCGTGGTGGGCAGCAACGTGCCCTTCATCACCGGGCAGTTCACGAATACCGGCACCGCCACCACCAACCCCTTCCAGACCATCGAGCGCAAGGACGTGGGCATCACGCTGCGCATCCGTCCGCAGGTGGGCGAGGGCGGCAGCGTGCGGATGACGATCTACCAGGAGTCCTCCAGCGTCAGCAAGGACACGGCCCCGGGCACCAGCAACGCCGGCCCGACGACGAACAAGCGCCAGATCGAGACCAACGTCGTCATCGACGACGGCGGCATCATCGTGCTCGGCGGCCTGATCGAGGACAGCTACACCGAGGAGCAGAGCAAGGTGCCGCTGCTGGGCAGCCTGCCCGGCATCGGCGCGCTGTTCCGCAGCGAGAGCCGCACCAAGACGCGCACCAACCTGATGGTGTTTCTGCGTCCGGTGGTGCTGCGCGACGCCGCCGCCAGCGAGCGCGTGACCCTGGACCGCTACGACATCATCCGCGCGCGCCAGGAGGCGGCCCAGCCTGGGCCCAACCCGGTCCTGCCGGTGGGCCCGGGCGCGGTGCTGCCGCCCTTGCGCGGGCCGGGGGCACCGGGGACGCCGGCATCGCCCGCGGGGCCTCGGCCATGACGCGCGCGCCGGACATGGGCCAGCGGTCCACCCTGTGCCCGGGGTGGCCTGCCATTGCTGGGGGTGCTGCCCGATGAGTGCGCGTCCGCTGCTGCCCTACGCGTTCGCCCGGGCGCACCAGGTCCTGCTGGAGGACGACGGGCGCCAGCGCGTGCTGTGGTCGGGCCCGCAGACACCGCTGTCAGCGCTGGCCGAGGTGCTGCGCATACACACGGTGGACGCCACCGAACGCGAGGACGGCGCCGCGCTCACGCAGCGCATCGCCGAAGCCTATGCCGGCGGCGAGTCCAGCGCCGCAGCCGTGGTCGGTGAGGTCGAGAGCGCGGCCGACCTCTCGCGCCTGATGCAGGACCTGCCGGCGGTCGAGGACCTGCTCGAGGCCGCCGACGACGCGCCCATCATCCGCATGCTGAATGCGCTGCTGACCCAGGGTGTGCGCGACGGCGCGAGCGACATCCACATCGAGCCCTACGAGCGCGCGAGTGCGGTGCGCTTTCGCGTCGACGGGACACTGCGCGAGGTGGTGCGGCCGAACAAGGCGCTGCACGCGGCGCTGATCTCGCGCCTGAAGATCATGGCCGAGCTCGACATCGCCGAGAAGCGCCTGCCGCAGGACGGCCGCATCTCGCTGCGCCTGGGTGACCGCGCGGTGGACGTGCGCGTGTCCACGCTGCCCGGCGCGCACGGCGAGCGCGCGGTGCTGCGCCTGCTCGACAAGAGCAGCCAGCGCTTTTCGCTCGAGGGACTGGGCATGAGCGGCGCGGTGCTCGCCGGCTTCGAGCGCCTGGTGCGGCAGCCGCACGGCATCGTGCTCGTCACCGGACCCACGGGCTCGGGCAAGACGACGACGCTGTACGCCGCACTGGCACGCCTGGACACGGCGACGACGAACGTGCTGACGGTCGAGGACCCGATCGAGTACGAACTGCCCGGCATCGGCCAGACCCAGGTCAATCCGCGCATCGACCTCACTTTCGCCAAGGCGCTGCGCGCCATCCTGCGCCAGGACCCGGACGTCATCATGATCGGTGAGATCCGCGACTTCGAGACCGCGCAGATCGCGGTGCAGGCCTCGCTGACCGGACATCTGGTGCTGGCCACGCTGCACACGAACGACGCACCCTCGGCGGTGACGCGGCTGACCGACATGGGCGTCGAGCCCTTCCTGCTGAGCTCGAGCCTGCTGGGCGTGCTGGCGCAGCGCCTGGTGCGCGAGCTCTGCCCCGCCTGCCGGCGCCAGGACGCCCAGGGCCTGTGGCACCCGGTGGGCTGCGAGGCTTGCGGCCATACCGGCTACAAGGGCCGCACCGGCGTCTACGAGCTGATGGTGACGGGCGACGCCGAGAGCGCGCTGATCCACGAGCGCGCCAGCGAAGCCGACCTGCGCGCGCAGGCCTTGCGCGCCGGCATGGTGCCGATGCGCGAGGACGGCGAGCGCCTGGTGCGCACCGGCCAGACCAGCCGCGAGGAACTGCTGCGGGTGACGCGGGATTGAGCGCGGGGTCGCATGCCGCGCGGAACACGTCGGCCTGCCGCCTTCCTCGTTGCCGCGCCGCCCTATCATCCCGGATCCCCGCCCAGCCGACGGAGCGACGCCATGGCCCTGCCCCAAGAGAAGCTGCCCGTCTTCACGGCCAAGGACTATCTGGCCTGGGAGGCGCTGCAGGCCACGCGCAGCGAGTACGTCCGGGGCGAGGTCTTTGCCATGGCAGGTGGCGAGGACCGGCACATGACGGTCGCCGGCAACCTGTTCGCTGCGCTGCGCAATGAACTGCGCGGAAGCCCTTGTCGTGTCTACATGACCGAGGTCAAGCTCCGCGTCGACGCCGCTGACGCCTTCTTCTACCCTGACGTCTTCGTCACCTGCAGCGCCGCCGACCTGACCGAACGTCTTGTCAAGCGCGAGGCCGTGCTCGTGGCCGAGGTGCTGTCGGACAGCACTGCCGCCTACGACCGGGGCGGCAAGTTCGCTGCCTACCGCCAGTTGCCCAGCCTGCGCGAGGTGCTGTTCGTGGACCTGCAACAGCGCGCCATCGACCTCTTCCGCCTCGGCGAGGATGGCCTGTGGGTGCTGCATCCGCTGCAGGCTGGCGACTCGATGATGCTGCACAGCCTGGGCCTGGACCTGCCGGTGGCGCGCGTGTTCGAGGATCTCGAGGGCGAGGGCGGCGTGGCTGGCCCCGGCCACGACGCCAGCGCCGCCTGACGCGGCCAAGTCCCGCTGTCCGGCAGCCCACCCACCCATGCCCGCCTACCGCTTCGAAGCCGTCGACGCCGCCGGGACCACCCGCACCGGCGTGCTCGACGGCGACACGGCGCGCGCGGTGCGCGCTCAGCTGCGCGCGCAGGCCCTGGTGCCACTGGCGGTCAGCCCGGTCGAGGCCGCGGCCGGGCCGGCGGGCAGCGGGCGCTGGCGTCGGCCCGTCTTCGGCGGCGTGGCGCTGGCGGTATGGACGCGCCAGCTCGCCGGGCTGGTGGCGGCCGGGCTGCCGCTGGAACGCGCGCTCACCGCACTGGCCGACGAGGCCGAGGACGCGCGCCAGCGCGACCTGGTCGCGCAGCTGCGCGCCGAGGTCAACGCCGGCCACCCCTTTGCCCAGGCCCTGGCGACCGCGCCGCGCGAGTTCGACGAGATCTACCGCGCCGTCGTCGCTGCCGGCGAGCAGGGCGGGGCGCTGGGCGCCGTGCTCGAGCGCCTGGCCACCGACCTCGAGGAGCGCCTGGCGCTGCGCTCGCGCCTGGTCGGCGCGGCGCTGTACCCGGCCATCGTCTCGGGCATCGCGCTGCTGATCGTGGTGTTCCTGCTCACCTACGTCGTGCCGCAGGTGGCTGGCGTGTTTGCGGGTTCGCGCCAGGCGCTGCCGCTGCTGACCGTGGCGATGCTGGGCTTCAGCGCCTTCGTGCGCAGCTGGGGCTGGCTGCTGGCGCTGGGCCTGGGCGGCGCGGGCGTGGCCTTCGTGCTGCTGCGGCGCCAGGAGGCCTTCCGCGAGCGCAGCGACGCCGCCTGGCTGCGCCTGCCCCTGCTCGGGCGCCTGGTGCGCGGCTACAACGCGGCGCGTTTCGCCGGCACGCTGGCCATGCTGGCGGGCGCTGGCGTCCCCATCCTGAAGGCGCTGCAGGCTGCGGCCGAGACCCTGGGCAATCGCGCGATGCGCGCCGACGCGTTGCAGGCCCTGGCCCAGGTGCGCGAGGGCGCGCCGCTGGCCGCGGCGCTGGCGGCGCGGCGCCGCTTCCCGGCGCTGCTGCCGATGTTTGCCCGCTTGGGTGAGCAGACGGGCCAGCTGCCGCAGATGCTCGGCCGCGCCGCCGCCCAGCTCGCCGCCGAGGTGCAGCGCCGCGCCATGGCGCTGGCCACCGTGCTCGAGCCGCTGCTGATCGTCGGCATGGGCGTGG
Source organism: uncultured beta proteobacterium (assembly GCA_903876715.1). GTDB lineage: Bacteria > Pseudomonadota > Gammaproteobacteria > Burkholderiales > Burkholderiaceae_C > Rubrivivax. The sequence goes on along the minus strand of CAIRBF010000003.1, from coordinate 771 downwards.
TCGTGATGCTGATCGTGCTGGCCGTGCTGCTGCCCATCATCCAGCTCAACGCCTGGGTGCGCTGAGGCATGGTCGCGCGTCGGTCCGCTCCGGTCGGCTGGCGCCTCGGGCGCAGAACCGTCCACCCTGCCTTGTAAGCGGCCTGCGCCGCTCCCTTACCGCCCCATGCCCGCCCTCCCGCCCTTCCAGCCTGTCCCCGAGCGCCTGCGCGAGGTCGCGCGTCTGCGGCCCGGTGCGCCGGCGGTCGGCGACGGCGAGCAGCTGCTGAGCTATGGCGAACTCGATGTGCTGGCCGACCGCGTGGCTGCGGCGCTGCAGCGCGAGGGCATCTGCCAAGGCGAGCCGGTGGCCCTGTGCGCGGCCTCCACGGTGATGCAGGTGGCCGCGGTGCTGGGCGCGTTGCGCGCGGGCGCGGTGCCGGCGCCCGTCGCGCCGTCGGTGACGCCGGCGCAGTTTGGCGCGATGCTGGCTGACGCGGGCGCGCGGCTGGCCTTTGTCGACGCGGTGGCGCTGCCGCTGCTGCGGGCGGCCCCGGTGGGGCTGTGCTGCGTCGCGCTCGACGACGCAGCGCCCGGCGAACGCTTCGAGGCCTGGCTCGCGCCTGCCGGCGTGGTGCCGCAGTCGGTGACACTGGCCCCCGCCGACCCCTTCAACATCATCTATTCCTCGGGCACGACCGGCACCCCCAAGGGCATCGTGCAGCCGCACGGCATGCGCCACGCCCACATGCAGCGCGCCAGCTACTACGGCATGGCCGCGGATTCGGTGCTG
>CAIRBF010000002.1 GCA_903876715.1 uncultured beta proteobacterium | reverse complement strand
CCCGCCTGCCCGAGATCCTCGGCTTCTGGCCGTTTGCGCAACGGTATCCGGACAAGCCTGCGCTGATCGTCGAGCCCGGCGGGCTCGTGATCACCTACGGCGAGCTCGACGGGCTCGCGAACCGCTACGCCCACGCCTTCAGGTCCCTGGGCGTCGCCCCCGGCGATACGGTGGCGCTGTGCCTGCCCAATGGCGTGAAGAGCGTGGCAGCCGTCCTGGCAGCGCTGCGCACCGGCCTTTACGTCACGCTGGTTCCGGCCGGGGCTTCGACCACCGACCTGGCCTACATCGTCCGTGATGCGGGCGCCCGGGTGCTGCTGACGACCAGCAATGTCGTCGCGGTCGAGTTGGCGCGCGAGCCGGTCGCGGACTGCCGCATCCTGCGCTGCGGCGCCCTGCCCGACGCTAAGGACGCGTGGGAACGTCTGACGGATCTGCAGCCGACGCTGCTGCCATCAGACCCGGTGCCCGGCATGGAGATGATCTATTCATCCGGCAGCACCGGGCGGCCGAAGGGAATTCGTCGCGAGGTGCATTGCAAACGGTGGGGTGAGGTGGACTCGCGCAATGTCGGCGCGCTGCGCTGGCTGTCGGCATCGGCCCAGAGTGTGTACCTGTCCACGTCGCCGCTCTACCACAGCGCGCCGTTCCGATTCATCAGTGCCTTCCTCGACGCCGGGGCCACCGTGGTGCTGATGGAGCGCTTCGACGCCGACCTGGCGCTGAACTGCATCGATCGGCATGCCTGCACCCACAGCTTGTGGGTTCCGACGATGTTCAACCGCCTCCTGGGCCTGGCGCCGGCGCGCCGCGAGGCCTACCGCGGCGCCTCGATGACGCACGCCATCCACGGCGCCGCCCCTTGCCCCCTTCACGTCAAGCACGCCATGATCGACTGGTGGGGTCCGGTCCTGTACGAGTACTACTCGGGCACCGAAGGCATCGGGCGCACCTTCATCGACAGCCGGGAATGGCTGGCCCATCCCGGGTCCGTGGGGCGCCCCAGCGGTTGCGTGGTCCACATCCTCGACGACAACGGCCGCGAGTTGCCGCCGGGGCAGACCGGAGACATCTTCTTCGAGAGCGACGTGGACTTCACCTATTGGAAGGATGCCGACAAGACGCGCCAAAGCATCAGCGCCCAAGGTTGGCGCACCTTCGGTGACATTGGCCATGTGGACGAAGACGGCTACCTCTACCTCACCGACCGCCGCAGCTTCATGCTGATCTCCGGCGGGGTCAACATTTACCCGCGCGAGGTCGAGGACAAACTGCTGCTGCACACGGCGATCCAGGACGCGGCGGTGTTCGGCGTGCCCGACGACGATCTCGGTGAGGTGCTGGTGGCGGTGGTTCAGTTGAAGGACGGGAGTCAGGCGGATGCCGGCATGGCGGACACCCTGCGCGAGCATTGCCGCGTGCGGGGCGGCAGCATCAAAACCCCAAAGGCTTTCCGCTTCTGCCAGGCCTTCCCGCGGATGGACAACGGGAAGGTGCAGAAGCGTCCGCTCCGAGAGCGGCTGCTGGGCGAAGGCCAGCCGCTGGCAGCCTGGGCCGTCTGGGATACCACTGCGGCGGTGCTGCCGGATGCGCCTGACCACTCCCGCTCCGACGCGTGAGGCGGCGGCGTCGCTCGCGTCACCCCGGTGCGGAAACAGGGAGGGCACTGCGCGCGCCAGGATGCGCAGACGTCCTACCTACAATCACCGCTCCATGCAGGCAGCGATCGCGTTCCGCCACGTCAGTAAAACGTACCAGGGGGCGCGGGGCACTCTGCGCGCGCTCGATGCCGTCAGCCTGGAGATCGCCCCAGGGGAGTTCTTCGGCCTGCTCGGCCCCAACGGTGCGGGCAAGACCACCCTGATCAGCATCCTCGCGGGCCTCACGCGCGCCAGCACCGGCACGGCCACCGTGATGGGACACGATGTCCTCACCGACTACGCCGCAGCGCGCAAGTCGCTGGGCATCGTGCCGCAGGAGCTGGTCTTCGACCCCTTCTTCAGCGTGCGCGAGACGCTGCGCATCCAGAGCGGCTACTTCGGCGTCAAGGACAACGACGCCTGGATCGACGAGGTGCTGACCGAGCTCGGGCTGGCCGACAAGGCCGGCGCGAACATGCGGCAACTCTCCGGTGGCATGAAACGCCGGGTGCTGGTGGCGCAGGCGCTGGTGCACCGCCCGCCGGTGATCGTGCTCGACGAGCCGACCGCAGGCGTGGACGTGGAACTGCGGCAGACCTTGTGGCGATTCATCGCCCGCCTGAACCGCGAGGGCCACACCGTGTTGCTGACCACGCACTACCTGGAGGAAGCGGAGGCGCTGTGCGGGCGCATCGCGATGCTCAAGCAGGGTCGCATCGTCGCGCTGGACCGCACCTCGGCCCTGCTGGCCGGCACCGCCAGCACGATGCTGCGCTTCAAGACCGACGACGCGCTGCCGCCAGCGCTGGCCGCGCAGGCCCGCGTCACCGGACGCATCGTCCAGCTGAAGGCCCACGATGCTGGCGAGGTCGAGGTGCACCTGGCAGCGCTGCGCGCGGCCGGCGTGCGCGTCGAAGACCTCGAGATCGGCCGCGCCGACCTCGAGGACGTCTTCGTCGAGATCATGAGCGGCGCGCGTGCGGCATCGCCCGCCAGCGGGTCGCCGCCATGATGCGGCTCGAAGGCGCCCTGCCCTTGTGGCGCAAGGAGGTGCTGCGCTTCTGGAAGGTGGCCTTCCAGACCGTGGCCGCCCCGGTGCTGACGGCGCTGCTGTACCTTCTGATCTTCGGCCACGTGCTCGAGGACCATGTGCAGGTCTACCCCGGCGTCGGCTACACGAGCTTCCTCATTCCCGGGCTGGTGATGATGAGCGTGCTGCAGAACGCCTTCGCGAACAGCAGTTCCTCGCTGATCCAGAGCAAGATCACCGGCAATCTGGTCTTCCTGCTCGTCACTCCCTTGTCGCCGCTTTCCTGGTACCTGGCCTACGTCGGTGCGGCGATGGTGCGCGGCCTGGCCGTCGGCAGCGGCGTGCTGCTGGTGACGGGGTGGTTCGCGCCGCCCGGCCTGGCCGAGCCGGGCTGGATCGTCGTTTTCGCGCTGCTGGGTGCCGCCATCCTGGGTACGCTCGGGCTCATCGCCGGGCTGTGGGCCGAGAAGTTCGACCAGCTCGCCGCGTTCCAGAACTTCATCATCATGCCGATGACCTTCCTGTCCGGCGTATTCTATTCGGTGCATTCGCTGCCGTCGTTCTGGCAAGGCGTGAGCCACCTGAACCCCTTCTTCTACATGATCGACGGTTTCCGGCGCGGCTTCTTCGGCGCGAGCGACGTCTCCCCTTGGCTGAGCCTGGGCGTCGTGGCCACGAGCTTCGCCGTCGTGGCCATCATCGCGCTGCGCCTGTTGGCCAGCGGCTACAAAATCCGGTCATGAGAGCCCCCAAGGGACGGGTGTCGCCCGTCCTGCCCTCCCCTGCGGGGGCGCAAGAAAACGGGGGGCGGCCCGGCGTTTTCTCGAGAGGTCCAGCTGGCGCGGGAAGGGCTCTCTCTGCGCACCGCCCGCCTTCTTCTTGGACATCACCCGGCCCAGCAGCCATGAGCACTCTTGATCTGCCCGCGTTCCAGACCCTCGGCATCGCTGCAGCCGGGGAGCACACGCTGCTCGTGACGCTGAACCGCCCCGAGGTCGGCAACGCGATCAATACCCGCATGGGCGAGGACCTGACCGCGCTGTGGCTTGAACTGACCGCGCGGCCGCGCCACTGGCGCTGCGTCGTGCTGACGGGCGCGGGAGAGCGCATCTTCTGCGCCGGCGGCGACCTGAAGGAACGCCAGGGCATGACGCGGGAACAGTGGCAGCACCAGCACGAGATCTTCGAGCGCGCCTATTGGGCCATGGTGGACCTGCCGCTGCCGCTGATCGGCGCGATCAACGGGCACGCTTACGGCGGCGGGCTCGAGATCCTGCTGTGCTGCGACTTCGCCTACACCAGCAGCGCGGCGCGCTTCGCCTTCAGCGAAGTGACGCTGGGCATCATGCCGGGCATGGGCGGCACGCAGACGCTGCCGCGCGCACTGGGCGATCGCCGGGCGAAGGAACTGTTGCTCACGGGACGTCCTTTCGACGCGGCGCAGGCGCAGGAGTGGGGCCTCGTGAACGCCGTGCACGCGCCCGGCGAAGTTGTCACGCGCGCACTCGAGACAGCCGGCGCGATCGCCGGGAACGCCCCGCTGTCGGTGCGGCAAATCAAGAAAGCCGTGCGCTACGGTGGGCAGATGGAGCTGCGCACGGCCTTCCGCTTCGAAGTCGAGGCCTACAACCACCTCGTCGACACCGACGACCGGCGTGAAGGCGTGGCGGCGTTCAACGAAAAGCGACGCCCGGTCTTCCGCGGGCGCTGAAGCACCGCATGGCGGCGCTCGGACGCGCGGCGCGGGCCCGGCGGCGGGCTGAAGCAAGCCGCACATCAGCGTCGCGGCGCCCGCGATAATGCGCACATGGCCGAACCGACTCCAGACGAAGTGCGCTCCTACATCGCCGCGGGCCTGGCCTGCGAGCGCCTGGAGGTTGAGGGCGACGGCCGGCATTTCTTCGCCACCATCGTCTCCTCGGCCTTCGAGGGCCTGACGCGCGTGCGGCGACACCAGCGGGTCTATGCGGTGCTGGGCGATAGAATGCGTGAGCAAATTCACGCCTTGTCGATGAAGACGCTCACCCCGGCAGAAGACGTTCAGACTGCCCCCTCCGCGGGCGGTGTCGTGACACCGCCCGGCTCCCGTCCCTCCCACCACTGACGCCCGCCTGCGCAGCGCGCGGGCTCCTCTGGAGCGCCGTGTCGGGCGCCCGTGGAGCCGGCGAAGCGCCGCCCTGACCCACGCGCCCACACCATGGACCAACTCCTCATCCGCGGCGGCCGACCGCTCCAGGGCGAGATCACGATCTCCGGCGCGAAGAACGCTGCACTGCCTGAGCTCTGCGCGGCACTGCTGGTGCCCGGTCCGGTGACGCTGCACAACGTGCCACGCCTGCAGGACGTGCGCACGACCTTGAAGCTGCTGCGCCAGATGGGCGCCACTGCGCGCTGGGGCGACGAAGCCGAAACCGGCGAGGCTGGCGTGCCCCCCGCGGCCGCAGGCGCAGACCAGGCCCACGAGTTGACCGTGGACGCCGGCCCGGTGAACAACCCGGTCGCGCCCTACGAACTCGTCAAGACGATGCGCGCGTCCATCCTCGTGCTCGGGCCCCTGCTCGCGCGCTTCGGCGTGGCCATCGTCTCGTTGCCAGGCGGCTGCGCAATCGGCTCGCGCCCGGTGGACCAGCACATCAAGGGCCTGCAGACGATGGGGGCGCAGATCTCGGTGGAGCGCGGCAACATCATCGCCAAGACGACGCGGCTCAAGGGCGCGCGCATCACCACAGACATGGTGACCGTCACCGGCACCGAGAACCTGATGATGGCCGCCACGCTGGCGCAGGGCGAGACGCTGCTGGAGAACGCGGCGCAGGAGCCGGAGATCCCCGACCTGGCCGAGTTGCTGATTTCGATGGGCGCGCGCATCGAGGGCCACGGCACGAGCCGAATCCGCATCCAGGGCGTCGACGCGCTGCACCCGCCGGCGCAGCCGCACCGGATCATCCCCGACCGCATCGAGACAGGCACCTTCTTGTGTGCGGTGGCAGCCGCGGGTGGCCGGGTGATGTTGCGCGGGGCCCATGCCGATCACCTGGACGCCGTGCTCGACAAACTGCGCGAGGCGGGCGCCCGGATCGAGTGCGGGCCGGACTGGATCCGCATCGAGGTCGACGCACGCCCGCGCGCGGTGAGTTTCCGCACGAGCGAGTACCCGGCCTTCCCCACCGACATGCAGGCGCAGTTCATGGCCGTGAACTGCGTCGCCGAGGGGGCGGCGAAGATCTCGGAGACGATCTTCGAAAACCGCTTCATGCACGTCAACGAACTGCTGCGCCTGGGGGCCCAAGTGCAGATCGACGGCCACATGGCGGTCGTCCAGGGCGTGCCGCGGCTGTCGGGCGCACGCGTGATGGCCACCGACCTGCGTGCCTCGGCCAGCCTCGTGATCGCCGGCTTGGTCGCCGAGGGCGAGACGCTGGTCGACCGCATCTACCACCTGGACCGCGGCTACGAAGCGATGGAAGCCAAGCTCAGGAGCCTGGGCGCCGACATCGAGCGCGTGCGATGACGCAGGAGGCCGCCGGCATGATCACGCTCGCGTTGTCCAAGGGCAGGATCTTCGAGGAGACGCTGCCGCTGCTTGCTGCGGCCGGCATCGAGGTGACCGAGGATCCGGACAAGAGCCGCAAGCTCATCCTGCCCACGAACCGGACCGACCTGCGCGTCGTGCTCGTGCGCGCCACCGACGTGCCAACTTACGTGCAACATGGGGGCGCCGACCTGGGCGTGGCCGGGCTGGACACCCTGCTCGAGCACAGCGATGACGGCCTGTACCGGCCGCTGGACCTGCGCATCGCGCGCTGTCGCATGAGTGTGGCCGTACGCGCAGACTTCGACTATTCGAGCGCCGTGCGGCAGGGCTCGCGCATCCGCGTGGCGACCAAGTACACGCAGATCGCGCGCCAGCACTTCAGCGACAAGGGCGTGCACATCGACCTGATCAAGCTCTACGGTTCCATGGAGCTCGCACCGCTGACGGGCCTGGCCGACGCGATCGTCGACCTCGTCTCCACCGGCAGCACGCTCAAGGCCAACCAGCTTGTCGAGGTCGAGCGCATCATGGAAATCAGCTCGCGTCTGGTCGTGAACCAGGCCGCGCTCAAGCTCAAGCGCGAGCCCATGCGGGGACTCATCGATTCGATCGCCGCCGCGGTGTCGGCACGCGCCGCACGCGTGGGAGCGACCTCATGACCGGAACGTCGCTGTCCGCCACGGCGAGCACGCGCTTGGCGCTGCGTCGGCTGTCCACCGCCCATGCCGGCTTCGAGGCGGATTTCGCGCGCTTATTGCATTGGTCGGCCGAGACCGACGCCGCGATCGAGGCGCGCGTAGCCGCCATCGTCGACGACGTGCGGCTGCGCGGCGATGCGGCCGTCCTCGAGTACACCGCACGTTTCGATGGCCTGCAGGCGAACGATGTGCACGCGCTCGAGATCGACCACGCCGAACTGGCAGGCTCGCTCGAGCGCATCACGCCAGCGCAACGTTTGGCCCTGGAGGCCGCAGCGCGACGCGTGCGCGCTTACCACCAGCGCCAGCTCGAGGCCTGTGGACGCGGCTGGAAGTACCGCGACGCCGACGGGACGCTGCTCGGCCAGAAAGTCTCGCCGCTGGACCGCGTGGGCCTGTACGTGCCGGGCGGCAAAGCCGCCTACCCGTCCAGCGTGCTGATGAACGCGATTCCGGCGCAGGTGGCAGGCGTGGGCGAGATCGTGATGGTTGTGCCCACGCCGGCGCGCGGCAGCGTCGCCACGGGCGGGCGCGAGGGCGACAACGCGGTGGCTACAGCGGGCGGGCGCAACGACCTGGTGCTGGCCGCCGCGGCTGTGGCTGGGGTCAACCGGGCCTTCACCATCGGCGGTGCACAAGCCGTGGCCGCACTCGCCTGGGGGACGGCCACGATCCCGCGGGTGGACAAGATCACTGGTCCTGGCAACGCCTATGTCGCCAGCGCCAAGCGCCGCGTCTTCGGCCAGGTCGGCATCGACATGATCGCCGGGCCGAGCGAGATCCTGGTGCTGGCCGACGGCACAACGCCACCGGACTGGGTGGCCATGGACCTGTTCAGCCAAGCCGAGCACGACGAGCTCGCGCAAAGCCTGCTGCTGTGCCCGGACGAGGCCTACCTCGACGCGGTGCATGCCGCGATCGAACGCCTGTTGCCAGCGATGCCGCGCCGCGACGTGATCCGTGCGTCGCTCGAAGGTCGTGGCGCGTTGATCCTGACGCGCGACATGCCCGAGGCCTGCGCCCTCAGCAACCGCATCGCCCCCGAGCACCTGGAGATCAGCGCAACCGAGCCCGAACGCTGGGAGCCGCTGCTGCGCCACGCCGGCGCGATCTTCCTAGGTGCGTGGACGAGCGAGAGCCTGGGCGACTACTGCGCCGGGCCGAACCACGTGCTACCCACCTCGGGCACGGCACGTTTTTCCTCGCCGCTGGGCGTGTACGACTTCCAGAAACGCAGCAGCCTGATCGAAGTCAGCGCGGCTGGCGCGCGCGCGCTGGGGCCGATTGCGGTCGAACTCGCGCTGGGCGAAGGCCTGCAGGCGCACGCGCGCGCAGCGCAGATGCGCCTGGAGGGCCCCGCTGACGCGTCTGCGTTTGGCATGCAGGAGGCCCCCGCGGCCACCGCGCTGCTGACGCGCCTGCAGCACACCTTGCGCCAGGACGTGCAGTCGATGCACGCCTACGCCATCCAGCCCAGTACCGGCCTCGTCAAGCTGGACGCGATGGAAAACCCCTTCGCACTGCCCGAGCCGCTCCAGGCAGCGCTTGGGGCGCGGCTCGCGCGCGTCGCGATCAATCGCTACCCCGGGGCAGGCATCGGCGAGCTGGCCGATGCGCTCACCCACTTCGCCGAGGTCCCGGCGGGCTGCAGCCTCATGCTGGGAAACGGCTCGGACGAGCTCATCGACCTGCTTTCGGTGGCCTGCAACGTGCCGGGGGCCAGCATCCTCGCGCCGCTGCCGGGCTTCGTGATGTATGAGATGAGCGCGCGCCTGCGCGGGCTGCGTTTCGTCGGCGTCCCGCTGCGACCCGACTTCGAGCTCGACGAGCAGGCCATGCTCGCGGCCATCGACGAGCACCGGCCGGCACTGACTTACATCGCCTACCCGAACAACCCGACCGCCAACCTCTTCGACGACCGCATCATCGACCGCATCGTCGAGGCGGTGGGCCGGCAGCACGGTCTGGTCGTGTTCGACGAGGCCTACCAGCCCTTCGCCTCGCGCAGCTGGATGGCGCGCATGGCGGCACACCCGCACGTGCTGGTGCTGCGCACGCTCAGCAAGTTCGGGCTCGCCGGGGTGCGGCTGGGCTACCTGTGCGGTCATGCGTCACTGATCACCGAGATCGACAAGGTCCGACCGCCGTACAACGTCAGCGCTCTCAACGCCGAGGCGGCCTTGTTCGCGCTCGAGCACGCGGACGAATACGTGCGCCAGGCGGCGGTGCTGCGGGCCGAACGCGATCGGCTCGCCGCAGCGCTGGCCGCTTTGCCAGGCGTGCATCCCTACCCGAGCGAAGCCAACATGATCCTCGTGCGGGTGCCGGACTCGGCGCGCGCCTTCGCAGGCATGAAGTCCCGCGGTGTGCTGGTCAAGCACATCGCCGGGCTGCACCCGCTGCTGGCCCACTGCCTGCGTCTGACGGTAGGCACGCCGCAGGAGAACCGGCTGATGCTCGACGCGCTGGCGGCGAGCCTGCCGGGCCCGGACGGCAGCCCATCGAGCTGACCCGCAGCATCCACAGCCCAGGAGTTCTGCATGAGCAACGCGATCCCCCGCCGCGCCGAGATCAGGCGTGACACCAAGGAAACCCGCATCAACGTTCGCCTGGACCTGGACGGACGCGGCGACGCGACCCTGGCCACCGGGATCGGGTTCTTCGACCACATGCTCGACCAGATCGCGCGTCACGGCCTGATCGACCTGGACATCGAAGCCGACGGAGACCTGCACATCGACGGTCACCACACCGTCGAGGACGTGGGCATCACGCTGGGCATGGCGGTGGCGCAGGCGGTGGGCGACAAACGGGGTATCGCGCGCTACGGTCACGCCTACGTTCCGCTGGATGAGGCGCTGTCGCGCGTGGTCATCGATTTCTCCGGCCGTCCCGGCCTGCACATGGACGTGCCATTCAAGGCGGGAATGATCGGCGACTTCGATACGCAGCTGACGCACGAGTTCTTCCAGGGCTTTGTCAACCACGCCCAGGTGACTTTGCACATCGACAACCTGAAGGGGCAGAACGCGCACCACCAGTGCGAGACCGTGTTCAAGGCCTTTGCACGCGCCCTTCGCATGGCCCTGACGCCCGATGCGCGCTCGGTGGGTGTGATCCCATCGACAAAGGGCTCGCTGTAGGCCATGGTCGCGACGGTCGCCGTCGTCGACTACGGCATGGGCAACCTGCGCTCGGTGTCGCAGGCGGTGGCGCATGTCGCGCGTGCTGAAGACGTGCGCGTGATCGTGACCGCCGAGCCCGAGGAGGTCTACGCGGCCGACCGTGTGGTCCTGCCAGGGCAGGGCGCGATGCGCGATTGCATGCGCGAGTTGGAAGGCTCCGGGCTGCGCGAGGCCGTGCTCCACGCCGCGGCAAACAAACCCCTGATGGGGGTTTGCGTCGGCATGCAAATGCTGCTCGACCACAGCCAGGAGCAGGACACCCCGGGAATGGGACTGATCCGAGGACGGGTGGTGCGGTTTCAGCTTCAGGGTCGCCTCCAACCCGACGGCAGCCGCTACAAGGTCCCGCAGATGGGTTGGAACCGGGTCTTCCAGACCGCTGGCGCCGGGATGGGTGTCCATGCCATGTGGCGCGGCGTGCCCGATGGCGCGTGGTTCTACTTCGTGCATAGCTACTATGCGCGGCCCTTGAACCGAATAGACATCGCGGGTGAGGCGGATTACGGCGAACGCTTTACCTGTGTCGTGGCACGCGATAACATTTTTGCGACTCAATTCCATCCCGAGAAGAGCGCTGCCGACGGGCTGACTCTGTATCGGAACTTCCTGACTTGGAATCCCTGACGGAGCGCAGTGCCTCGTCCGAGTTGCACATGAGCCGTCGACCCGAATCCACACCACGCTCAGAGCGAGCCATGCTGCTGATTCCGGCCATCGACCTGAAGGACGGCCAGTGCGTCCGTCTTCAACAAGGTGACATGAATGCATCGACGACTTTCGGCGACGACCCGGCCGCGATGGCACGGCGCTGGCTCGACGCGGGCGCACGCCGGCTGCATTTGGTCGACCTGAATGGCGCCTTCGCCGGCAAGCCGGTCAACGAAGGAGCCGTGAAATCCATCTTGCGTGCGGTGGGCGACGACATCCCTGTGCAGTTGGGCGGAGGCATACGCGATCTCGACACCATCGAGCGCTACCTCGACGACGGCATCCGCTACGTCATCATCGGCACGGCCGCCGTCAAGAACCCTGGCTTCCTGAAGGACGCCTGCAGCGCCTTCGGTGGGCACATCATCGTCGGGCTGGGTGCGAAGGACGGCAAGGTCGCAACCGACGGTTGGAGCAAGCTCACAGGCCACGAGGTCATCGACCTGGCGCGGAAGTTCGAGGATTACGGCGTCGAATCGGTGATCTATACCGATATCGGACGCGATGGCATGCTGACGGGCATCAACGTCGAGGCCACGGTTCGGTTGGCCCAGGCGCTGACCATTCCGGTGATTGCCTCCGGTGGTCTTTCGGGCATGGACGACATCGAGCGCCTGTGCGCAGTACAGACTGAAGGCGTGGAAGGGGTGATCTGCGGTCGCGCGATCTACACCGGAGCGCTCGACTTCGGGACTGCACAGTCGCGCGCCGACGCGCTGGGCGTCTGACACCTGCCGCGCGGCTTTCGAGTCGAAGGAAGCTCACGCCTTGCTGGCCAAACGGATCATCCCCTGCCTGGACGTCACCGCAGGGCGCGTCGTGAAGGGCGTTAACTTTGCCGAGTTGCGCGACGCGGGCGATCCGGTGGAGATCGCCGCGCGTTACAACGAGCAGGGCGCCGACGAGATCACCTTCCTCGACATCACTGCCACGTCCGACAACCGGGACACGATCCTGCACATCGTCGAGGCCGTGGCGGCGAAAGTGTTCATCCCGCTGACGGTCGGTGGTGGCGTACGCAGCGTCAATGACGTGCGTCGCCTCTTGAATGCCGGCGCCGACAAGGTCAGCTTCAATTCTGCGGCGGTGGCCAACCCCATCGTCATCGAGGAAGCCTCGCAGCGCTACGGTGCGCAATGCATCGTGGTGGCCATCGACGCCAAGCAGCGGACCGGCAGCGATCTGGATTCGAAAGGTCCAGGGTGGGACGTCTATACCCATGGTGGCCGGCGAAACACAGGTCTTGACGCCGTGGGCTGGGCCCGGCAGATGGAAGAAGCTGGTGCGGGCGAGATCCTGCTCACGAGCATGGACCGGGATGGCACGAAGATCGGCTTCGATCTCGCACTGACCCGCTCCGTCGCCGACGCGATTTCTGTTCCGGTGATCGCTTCGGGTGGCGTCGGTACGCTGGAGCACCTCGTGGACGGCATCCTCGGCGGCGGTGCCGATGCGGTGCTCGCGGCCAGCATCTTTCACTACGGGCAGTTCACCGTCGGGCAGGCCAAGGACGCGCTGACTCGGGCTGGCATCGTGGTGCGTCGCTGATGCTTTCGAGCAGCGCGCTGCAGGCACGCGCGTGTGGTGGGCTCGTCAAGCGATGACCACCACAGATTCCGGTGATTCGTTTTGTGGCGCTTGCAGTCGGTGAATTGGGTATTCCAGGAAGTCACGCAGTGCCGGCGCATACCTCTTCATCCAAGATCCGTCGACACGAAGTTCGGCTAATTGGCGGCCGTTGGAAGCGCAGCAAGCTGCCGGTGGCCGATATTCCAGGTCTGCGCCCCACGCCGGACAGGGTTCGCGAGACCTTGTTCAATTGGCTCGGTCAGGACCTGAGCGGTTGGCGTTGTCTGGACGCCTTCGCCGGCAGCGGCGCCCTCGGGCTTGAAGCGGCATCCCGCGGGGCTCGCAGCGTCCTGTTGATCGAGCGCGAGCCTGCGCTCGCAGCCAGCCTGCGTGCGGTTGCGGTGCGATTGAAAGCCGAGTCGGTCGAAGTCGTCTGCGATGACGCGCTGTCAGTGATGCGACGCGCTCAGCCCGACACTTTCGACCTCGTGTTGCTCGACCCACCGTACGGAAAAGGCCTGGTCGAACCGGCGCTCACAGCTGCGACCGGACTTGTCTCGAGCGGAGGTTACGCCTACGTCGAAGACGAGCGGATGCTGAGTGCGCCCGCTGACTGGAGCGTCATCAGGCAATCGAGAGCGGGCGCTGTTTTCTACCACCTGTTGCGCCGAGACTGACGACTGGGTCCGTGGACACCTCTGCTCGGGGGCCAAGACGATGCGCGCCAGGCGGAGTGGCACGGGTCTATGGCAACAGACGGCCAACCGAACTGCCGGATCCGGTCGACGGGATCGGGCCGACTCAAAAAGACGAAAGGGGAGCCCAATGGGCTCCCCTTCGTACGTAAAT
>CAIRBF010000001.1 GCA_903876715.1 uncultured beta proteobacterium | reverse complement strand
AGACGTCGTACTGGGCCATCGGCCGCTCACCACGGGCGCAGGTCGGCGCCAGGAATGCCGTGCGTCTGGAAGCGAGCGTTCTGGGCGGCGATCCAATCACCGTACTCGGCTTCGAACGCCTTCTTGCGCGCGGCTCGGCTCGCCTTGTCGTGGTTGGCCTTCAGGGCCTGGTATTGCTCGGCCGAGAGGATCACGGTGTCGAGTTGGCCGGCCTTTTCCACGAACACCGGTTCGCGCTTGGCTTGGGCGCAGAGGCTGCCAAAGCGGTTCGTGGCTTCTGTGGCGGTGACGCGCATGATGGTCTTCCAGGAGGTTTGGCCACTTTAGCCATTGACGACCATGGGCGCAAAGCGGTGCGCATGCGCGTCGGCCCGTGCTGGCGACGCCTGCGGTTTCGAAGCAGGATGGTCCAGCGACCGTTTGACACTGAAATATGATGACCGTAATATCTCAATGATGATGACGCGGACTCCAACACGAAAAGAGCTGAGCCATGACCGCATCGTCGATGTGGCGGCACGGGCCGTTCGACGCGCGGGGTACCGTGGTGTCGGGGTCGCCGACATCATGAAGGAAGCCGGTCTGACGCATGGCGGCTTCTATGCCCACTTTGAATCGCGCGACGCCCTGCTCGTCGAGGCGATGCAGCGGGCTGGTCAAGACAACCTCGGATCCCTGACGGATGGCATGGAGCGTCGTCTGCGCCAAGGCGGCACACGCTTTCGGGCGCTGATGGAAACCTACCTGCACGACGCCCACATCGAGCGGACCGAGGAAGGTTGTGTCATCGCCGCCCTGGCCTCCGAGATGACGCGTCAGCACGAGGCGGTTCTCGACGAGGCCCGCCGCCGCGTTGCCGCGATGGTCGAACTCGTGCGCGCAGCGTTGCACAGCGGCGCAGAGGATCGCGAGGCCGTCGTCGTGGCTTCCACGATGGTCGGCGCCTTGCAGCTGGCTCGTGCCCTCGGCGGCGAAGCAGGACGTGACATCCTGGCTCAAGCGCGTCGATCGCTGATCGAGCGCCACGACCACGGCGCCCAGCGCTGACCGGATGCGGCGGTGCAGACCAGTTGCGCATCGCTTCGACCAAGAATATGACACTCATCATATAGAGGCCCGGCCATGGGAATCCAAGACTCCGTTGTTGCGACGATCCTCGCGGGGGAACGGGCGCAGCAGTTCAAGGCCGGCCTTTCGTCGTGCCCTGGCGTGGCCCAGCCGGCGCGGGGTTGAGCATGGCCACCGCCCACGCGCTGCCGCAACCCGGCGCCACCCCCTCGTCGCCCTGGCCCGTGTTCTGGGTTGCCAGCATCGCCACGTTCCTGGTGTCGCTCGACACGACGATGCTGTTCGCGGCCTTCGACCCGCTGCGGCATGCCTTCGCCGACGCCTCGGCGGCGGACTTGTCGTGGGTGCTGAACGCCTACACGGTGGTCTACGCCACGATGCTGATTCCCGCCGGCGGCCTGGCCGACACGCACGGGCGCAAGCGCGTCTTCCTGATCGGCGTGGCGCTGTTCCTGGCGGCTTCGGCGGCCTGCGGCCTGGCTGGAAGCGTCGGCTGGCTGATCGCCGCACGCGTGCTGCAGGCCATGGGGGCCGCCCTGCTGACCCCCGCCTCGCTGTCGATCGTTCTTGCCGCGTTCCCGCAGACGCGGCGGGCGGTGGTCGTCAGCCTGTGGGGGGCGGTCGGCGGCCTCGCCGCGGCGGTGGGACCGAGCGCCGGCAGTTTCGTGATCGACACCTTGGGATGGCCATGGGCCTTCTACATCAACCTGCCGCTCGGGGGCCTCGCGCTGTGGCGTGGCGCGGCGCTGCTGACCGAGTCGACCCGCGTCGGCACGCACCGGCGGGTGGACGGCGTCGGCATGGCGCTCCTGATGCTGGCTGTGGGCGCCGTCACGCTGGCGATCGTCGAATCAGGGGCACCGACCTGGAGCCGCACAGAACTGGCACTGCTCGGCGCGACGGGGCTCGCCGCCGCCGGCGCCTTCGTCGCCTGGGCGCGCAAGGCCCCCGCGCCGCTGGTGGATCTTGCGCTGTTCAGCCACCGCACCTACCGCTACGTCAACGCCGCGACCCTGGTCTTCGGGACGGCGTTCTCGATGATGTTCCTGACCTTCTTCTTCTTCATGATGAATGTCTGGCACTTCAGCCTGCCCCAGGCCGGACTGGCCGTGACGCCGGGGCCGCTGCTGGTGATGCCGACGGCCATCGTCACGGGCCGGCTGGCCACGCGGCTGGGCCACCGCCGCTTCCTGGTCGGCGGCGCCTTGCTGTACGCCTTCAGCAGCCTGTGGTTCCTGCTCGTGCCCGGCACCGAGGCGCAGTACGTCTCGCACTGGCTTCCCGGCCTGGTGATGAGCGGCATCGCGGTCGGCCTGGTGCTGCCGTCGTTGTCGGCTGCGGCCGTCAACCGCCTCCCGGTGGCTCATTACGCCGTCGGCAGCGCCGTCAACCAGGCCACACGTCAGGTCGGCTCGGTACTCGGGGTGGCGCTCACGGTGGCGCTGCTCGGCAACGCGGCCCTGCAACGCGACGATTTCGACGCGCTCTACCTGCTGCACGGTGCGCTGGCGCTGCTGACGGGGCTGCTGTGCCTGCCCGTGGACACCCGGCCGCGACCGGCGCCGGACCCCACCGCAACGGCCGAACCGCATCGACCGCCGCCCCCTTCTCAAACATCGGGTTCCCCATGAAAGACGCCCCCATGATCGAAACCACCCTGGACACCTGGCAGCGGCAACTGGAGCAGGTCAGGCAGCGCAGGCGCGAACGCGGCACCGTCAAGCCGGGCCTCGCCAGGCCCGAGCAGGTCCGGGGACTGACGGGCCTGCAGGTGATGACCGCGCTGCTCGAGGGTGACCTGCCCCATCCGCACATGGCGGAGACCTTCGACTGCGAGCTCATCGAGGTGGGCGTCGGGCATGCGGTCTTTCAGGCCACGCCGCAGCTCAAGCACTACAACCCCCTCGGTTCCGTACATGGGGGCTGGTATGCGACCCTGCTGGACTTCGCGCTCGGCTGCGCCGTGCAGACCCGATTGCCCGT